>JBGSYN010000115.1:0-31172 GCA_041750975.1 Geminicoccaceae bacterium
TAAGGCCTAGGTGCGCCATGGAGCGGCAGTTCGTCGAGGCGATCGTCATTGCGTTCTGGCGTGAGGTCCGGGCCGACCGGATGGAAGCCGACGTCATGTCCGACATGCCGCCGACGAGCCCCGACCGGGTCCATGGCAGCAGTCTCGTCAACAAGCCCGAGAATCGAGCGTCGCTGGCGACCATGCTGCGCTATCGCGGTCAGGTCTCGATGGATCTCAAGCGTGCGCTCGCCAATCTCACGGATTATCGAAACGGCCGAGGTTCCGGACCATCGCAAGATTACACGAACGATTTCCAGCCTGCCACCGAGCCAGCGAATCAAAACTGCACGAACGATTTCTCCCCCGTCCCGGAGCCGGCCCCGGAACCCGCAAATCAAAATTGCACGCACAATTTAGTACCCGCGTCCCAACCGGCCAACGCAAATTACACGAACGATTTATCGTCATTCGAACAAGAGACCCCATCGCCCCCATCCACACCCGAACCAACATCCCGCGGAGAGGGCGAGAGGGGCGCGCCGCCCCTTTCGCAAACCCGTCCTACTGCAAACTGCACGAACGAATTATCGCCTGCCCCTGCGCCGCCGCGCCCGGTGGTGCATCGCAAGGAGAAGGTGCCGTTGCATCATCGGCGGTGGTGGTGAGTTAGCAGCGGGTGAGGTGGAGGAAGCGCCAGGACAGCAGTATTGCCGCTGTGGCGAGGGCTGTGGCGAGGCCGATCCAGACGCCGAGGCCTTCGAGGCCGGCGGGGAAGGCGAGTAGCCAGGCCGTGGGGAAGCCGATGAGCCAGTAGGCGACGAAGGCGAGGATCATGGGCGTGCGCGTATCGTTCATGCCGCGCAATGCCGCAAGCGCGATGACCTGGAGCCCGTCGAACAGCTGAAAGATGGCCGCGACCCTGAGGAACAGCACGCCGAAGGCGAGCGACGAGACCGCCAGTGCGTCCGCGGGCTCGAGGAACAGGCCGGCGAGGCCGTAGCGGCCGGCCCAGAAGAGGATCGCCATGGCAGCCATGAAGGCGAGGCCGAGGCCGGCGGCGATCATGCCTTCGCGGCGCATGCGGAGCGGGTCGCCGCGCCCGGCGGCAAGGCCGATGCGGATTGTCGCGGCCTGGCCGATGCCCAAGGGCACCATGAAGCTGATGCTGGCGAGTTGCAGGGCGATCTGGGTGCCGGCGACCTGGGCCGGGTCGATCGCACCGATGAGGTAGATGCCGGCAACGAAGAGGCCGACCTCCATCAGGAGGGTGACGGCGATCGGCAGGCCGATGCGAAACACATTGAAGTAGACCGACCAGTCGGGCTTCCAGAAGCGGACCCAGATGGCGTAGCGGCGGAACTGGCGGTCCCTGGCGCAAACCATAGCCAGGAGGGCGAAGATGAATGTCGAGATCAGGCTGGTGGCGAGGCCGGCGCCGGTGATGCCGAGCTTGGGGAAGCCGAAGCTGCCGAAGATCAGCAGATAGTCGAGCAGCGCATTGAGCGGCAAGGCGATGAGGGTGACGATCAGGACGATCCGCGCCCGGCCGAAGGCGCTGACGAACGACCGGAGCACGACCAGGCCCGCCATCGGCAGGAGGCTCCACTGGGCCGCCCGCACATAGCTCTCGGTCAGCGGCACGAGGTCCGGATCCTGGCCGGTGGCATGGAGAACCGGTGCGATGTTCCACAAGATCACCATCAGCGGCAGGCAGACGGTGATGATCGCCCAGAGACCCTGGCGGACGGCGCGGCGCATCAGTCGGGGTTTGCGGGCGCCGAGAGCGTGTGCCACCTGCGGTGCCGAGGCGCTGGCAAGCCCGAGCAGGAACAGCAGGCCGACATGCTGGGCGGCGTGGCCGAGGCTCATCGCCGCCAGCTCCAGCGCCCCGAGCCAGCCGACCATGACGACGTCGGTCGTGATCATGCCGATCTGGCCGAGCTGGGCCATGGCGAGCGGTGCCGAGAGCCCGATGACGCCGCGGATATCCGACGCCAGGCCGGAGCGTGGCACCCCGGGAAGTTGAAGTTGCGCCTGCATGGGACACGATACGCTTGAGGTTTCGACGTCGATCCGGCGACCGAGACGATCGTCCCGCTCTTGTCGGGATTGGCGTCAGCGCTCGGGGAGCGGCAACGGCCGTTGAAGGGCCGCTATTCAGTCTTCAGGGTAGCCGAACATGCTGGGTTCGCGCCAGTGGAACAATGATCGCTCGAGATCCTCGCCCAGGACGATCTCGCCGAGTTCGACCAGGGTCACCAGGCCCTGCGGATCGGTGACCGCCCAGCGCCTGAGCTCGAGGGGATTCTTCTGGAACACCAGGGTCACCTGGCCCTGGTCCGGCGCGTCGCGCTGGATGACCGTGACGCCGATTTCAGCGCCGACCCGCTCGATCTCGGTTACCTCGACCGCGTCCTCAAGATCGACCTCGTCGTCGAGGACGAAGGCCAAAGGTGTGCGCGACAGCGGAATGGAGGTGACCTGCTTGATGCTGCCGTCATAATAGACGACACGCCCGGCTTCGGCGATCAGCAGGATCTTGGAGGGCGGGTCGTAGTCGATCCGCATCAGGCCCGGGCGGTCGAGCATGAACACGCCCCTGGAACGCTCGCCCTGCGGGCCGAACTGGACGAAATCGGCGCGCAGCGTGTCGATGCCGTTGAAATAGGCCTCGATCTCGTCGATCAGCGGCGCGTCTTCCTGCAGCGTCGCCGCCATGACGGGCCCGACGTGCCAGCCCGCGAGCCCGATCGCCAGGGCGAGTGCGCATCGCAGCGAGCGGCCGCAATACCCAAGGAGTCCGGAGCAAACCATCGGCTAGAACTGGTCGGTGGGCTGCTCGCCATCAAGGCCGCCCCGCCCCATCAGGACCTGCCTGCGCCCGACATGATCGGCCGTGCTGATCAGGCCGTCCTGCTCCATCCGCTCCACCAGTTTCGCCGCACTGTTGTAGCCGATCGACATCTTGCGCTGCAGGTAGCTGGTCGAGGCCTTGCCGTCGCGGGCCACGATCTGCACCGCCTGGTCGTATTGCGCGTCGTTGCTCGAACCCGGCAGCCCCAGATCGAGCTCGCCGCCGGCCATACCTTCGCCGCCATCCTCCTCCGCCGTGACGTCCTCGATATAGTCGGGCCGGCCCTGCGCCTTGAGATGCGAGACGACGGCCTCGACCTCGTGCTCTGTCACCAGCGGGCCATGAATGCGGGTGATGCGGTCACCGGGCATGACATAGAGCATGTCGCCCTGCCCCAGCAATTGCTCCGCACCCGGTTCGCCGATGATGGTGCGGCTGTCGATCTTGGAGCTGACCCGGAAGCTGATCCGGCTCGGCAAATTGGCCTTGATGACGCCGGTCAGGACGTCGACCGAGGGCCGCTGGGTGGCGACGATCAGATGAATGCCGGCGGCCCGCGCCTTCTGCGAGGGCCGCTGGATCGCGGCCTCGATTTCCTTGCCGGCCGTCATCATCAGATCGGCCACCTCGTCGACGACCACCACCATCAGCGGCAAGGGCTTCATCTCGATCGGCTGGTCCTCCATGATGGGCGCCCCGGTGCCCGGCTCGAAGCCGACCCGGACCCGGCGCTTGAGTTCGTCGCCCCGCGCCTTGGCCTGCATGATGCGGCGATTGAAGGCGAAGATGTCGCGAACCCCGACATGCGACATCAGGCGATAGCGCTCATCCATCTGCCGGACCACCCATTTGAGGGCGACCACGGCCTTGTGCGGTTCGGTGACGACAGGTGCCAGGAGATGCGGAATGTCATCGTAGATCGAAAGCTCGATCACTTTCGGATCGATCAGAATCATCCGGCATTCATCGGGCGTCAGGCGATAGAGCAGCGACAGGATCATCGCATTGATGGCAACGGATTTGCCGGAGCCCGTGGTGCCCGCGATCAGGAGATGCGGCATACGCGCCAGATCGACGACGATGGGCAGGCCCGAGATCTCCTTGCCGAGGGCCAGGGCGAGGCGCGCGCCGCTATCGCGGAAGACCTCGTGACTGAAGATCTCGCGGAGAAAAACGGTGTCGCGCTTTTCGTTGGGCAGCTCGATGCCGATGACATTGCGGCCGGGAACGACCGCGACGCGCACCGAAAGCGCGCAGAGATTGCGGGCGATGTCGTCGGCGAGGCTGATCACGCGCGACGCCCGGGTGCCGGGCGCAGGCTCGAGTTCGAACAGCGTGACCACGGGCCCGGGTTTGGCATCGATGATCTCGCCGCGAACCCCGAAATCGTCCAGCACCGTCTCAAGCTGACGCGAGACCTCGTCAAGTTGTGCCTTCGTGATGGTCTTGCCGCCGCTGTTCCTGACCTTGGCAAGATGGTCGATCGACGGCAGCTCGAAGACGTCGCCATCGCCATCCAAGGGAAATTCCTGTTGTGCCGTCCGCCGCGGCTCCCGCGGCGTCTTCGATTTGGTCTTGTGGACGGCGATGCCCTCATCGATTGCCGGTTCATCGTCGACCTGGGCGAAGCCGCTAAGGCTCGGCCGAATTCTGCGGCGCTGCGAACGGGCAGCGCCATCGCTATTGTCGGCCTGTGCGGCGTTGCCGGCACCCCAGGTCTGGGTTCCGATCATTTCCCGCAACCGGCCGATCCGCCAGCTCGAGGTCGTCTTCTCGGGATCGAGCGTGTCGCCTGCGGCGCCGACCGGCACCGACATCGGGGTTTCCCGAGGTGGCGAAATCGGTCGCATCGGACGGCGGTCCGGTGTCCGGGAGGCGCGCTGGTCGGCGCTGGAACGGCCCCTTCCGCCCAGTCGTGCCAGGGCCTTTGCGGAACCTCGGGCAACCCCCGTGACCGCCGCCGAGACCTCATCGAGGCGCAGGCCCAGCATGACGATGCTCAAAGCCACGGCGACGATGCCGGTCACCCAACCGTAGAGAGGCGGCTCGAGCAGGCTGTAGAGGCGGATGAACAGGAAATCTCCGACAAAGCCGCCGAGCCCGACCCGATAGGGCCAAAACTCGTCGGCGGGCAGCGGCCAGTTGGCGAGATAGGTGGCGAGGGCGAGGATCGAAAGCGGCAGGGCGAGCAACGGCACCCAGGCCCATTCCAACGGCCGGTTGAGCAGCAAGCGCAGGCCCCAGGCAAAACCGGCCAGAGCAAACAATGCGGACGCATAGCCGAGTGCCTGGAGGCACAGATCGGCGACGATCGCACCGTTCGCACCCGTCGGGTTGGACACGACCGCGCTGGTTGCCTGGTTGATCGAGGGATCATCGGGATTGAAGCCGAAGATCGCCAGCGCGACGAAGCCGGCACCGATGAGGAGAACCAAGCCGAAACCGCGCCGCAACAGGGCCCGAAGCCAATCCATGACGGGAGCGCTGTCCATGAGATCTGCCGTTGTTGTGGCCATCAATTATCCAACTTGTGTCCGCACCATCACGCGCCGTTTTCGCAAAACGCCTCTTCGGCCAAGGCAAGGGGGTGTCCCGCCAGAACCTCGGTCAGGGATGCGAGCGCCGCATCGACGGCAACTTCGTCGTGAACCATCGCCACCCGGATGTAGGACGCACCGGGATTTCGCCCCTGCCTGTCGGGCGTTGCCAGAAAGGCGCCGGGCAATACCTTCACGCCACTCTGACGCCAGGTCTCTGCAGCTATTCCGACGCCGTCGCCGACATCGAGCCAGAGGAAAAAGCCGCCCTCCGGCCGGTAGAAGCCGAAGCGCCCACCAAAGCGGCGTGCAGCGGAATCGAACTTGTGCCGGTACCGTTCGCGGCTCTCCCGCACATGAGCCTCGTCCCGCCAGAGTTCGACGGCTGCAGCCATCAAGGGCAAGGGCTGGACCGGCGCTGAATAGCCCCGCAATCGCAGGTAGGCCCGGATTACCGAAGGATCGCCCGCGACAAATCCCGACCGTAACCCGGCCGCGTTGGACCGCTTCGACAGCGAATTGAAGACAAGAACATTGTCGAAACACCGATCGAGCTGCCAGGCGGCCGCAAGACCGCCCGGAGGCGCTGCTTCAACGTAAATCTCGGAGTAGCATTCGTCGATAAGCACCACGAAACCGTGCTGACGGGCGAGTCCGATCAGCCGCGCCAGATAAGCGGCGCCGGCAACAGACCCTTGAGGGTTGGCCGGCGAACACAAATAGAAAACGGCGCAACGGCTCAATTCCGCATCGCTCAAACTGTCCAGATCCGGCAAATATCCGGTTTCACGCGTCGCCGGCAGGCAGACCGGCTCGGCCCCGGCCATTACGGCACCGCCATAGATTGTCGCGTAAAGCGGACTGGGCGTGATGACACTCGGCATCGGACGCCGTTCGTTCGGCACCAACACGCTCATGATGCCGAAGAGCCCCTCCTTGGTCCCGGCCAAAGGCAGCACATGCCGGTCAGGATCGAGGGCGTCGTCAGGCAGATCATAGCGCCGTCTGAGCCAGCCGACGACCGCGGCACGGTAGTCAGGCGTGCCGTTCGTCGGCGGATAGCGATGCCAGAGATGGGCATTGGCGGCGACAGTGTCGGCCAAGATCTGGGGCGGCGGGTGTTGCGGTTCGCCGAGCGCCAGATCACGCACCTCGCCGCCTGGCGCCACGCCCGAAAGCAGTGCCGCCAGTCGGCGAAACGGAAATTCCGTCAATCGCTCCAACCGGGAGTTCAGCATGACAGGATCGAACCAGTCTCAATGCGCACGCGCGGAACACAACACTCAACATATACCGCTACGTTAACACCAAGAGCCAAGGTCCTTCAATATATGATAAATTTGCAACTCAACGAAAAATACGCTGGGCCTCAGTCCGGGCGCCATGGCGAAAACGGCAAGTCGAGGTCACGCGCCACCGCCTCGAACACGATGTCACCCCGGAACACGTTGATACCGTTGCGCAGATGCGGATCGTCCTGCATCGCCTGATTGTAGCCTTTGTCCGCCAGCGCCAGGGCAAACGGCAGCGTCGCGTTGTTCAATGCCTGCGTCGAGGTTCGGGCAACCGCCCCCGGCATATTGGTGACGCAATAATGGACCACACCGTCCACGACATAGGTCGGATCGGCATGGGTGGTCGGTTTCGAGGTTTCGAAGCATCCGCCCTGATCGATTGCGATATCGACCATGACCGAGCCCGGGCGCATCGCCCGGACCATCTCGCGCGTCACCAGCTTCGGCGCCGCGGCACCCGGGATCAGGACCGCACCGATGACGAGGTCGGCCGTGGTCACGTGTGATTCGACGGCATCGACGGTCGAAAAGATCGTGTTGAGCATCGGCCCGAAGCGCATGTCCAAGGCGTCGAGGCGCGCCAGAGAGCGGTCGAGCACGAACACCTGCGCTTCCATGCCCATTGCCATGCGCACCGCATTGGTGCCGGACACGCCACCGCCGATGACCACCACCTTGGCGGACTGCACACCCGGAACGCCGCCCAGCAGCATGCCGGAACCGCCTTGCGTTTTCTCGAGACAATGCGCCCCGACCTGAACACTCATGCGCCCCGCGACCTCGCTCATCGGCGTCAGCAGCGGCAGGCGCCCCTCCCCATCCGTGACGGTCTCATAGGCGATAGCGACACAGCCCGACCGCATGATCCCTTCCGTCAATTCGCGATCCGCAGCGAGATGAAGATAAGTGAAGAGGATCTGATCCTGCCGCAGCAGGGCACATTCGTTCTTTTGCGGCTCCTTGACCTTGATGATCATATCCGCTTCGCCGAAAACCTCTGCGGCGGTCGCGGCAATTCTGGCGCCGGCCGCTTCGTACATAGCGTCATCGAAACCAATGCCGGCGCCGGCGGCGGTTTCGATCAGGATCTGATGACCGTGATGAACCATCTCGCGGACACTTGACGGCGTCAGCCCGACCCGAAATTCGAGGGTCTTAATTTCCTTGGGTACGCCGATCAGCATGCGTGTTCCTCATTATTCGAATCGCCGCAATAGGCGATCTCCGGCCCAAAAAATGTCGATTGGAATGCCTTGGAAGGAGAGTACGTCGAGACGGCGAGCAGGTCACGCAAGACCCTGCGTGTTCTGACAAATTGCTATGGCCCGCAACGATGAAATGCCGCTAAAATAGGCCACGCCATGTTTAGGTAAGCCATGTTCTCGCCCTACACTATCGTTGCAATCTTTGCCGCAATACTCCTGAGCGCGGTTTCCGCACGAGCCGATATCATCGACGATCTGGAGGGCGAGTGGCGGGCCGTCTTCGACAGCGACGATACCACGAACTCGGGCGAGCTTACCGAGGCGTCGCTGACGCTGACACGGCGCCGCAACGGCTTCAGGGTTTCCTGGACCGCGGTCGATGGCAAGGATCGGACGGTGGAATTTTCCAAGGTCGAGGACCGCGCATTCTACGCGCCCGCTTCACAGAGCGGCATCTTGTCGATGTTCAGTTCCGAGGAGCAGCCGAACCCCCTTGCGGGCCAGCCTTTGACCTGGGCCCGGCTGGGCGACAACGAGCTTGTCCTCTACAACCTCGAGATTGCCGAAACGGGGGCATATGGGTTGCTGATGAACACCTACACAAAGGCCGGCGACGGCTTCGACCTCGACGCCAAGCTCATGCTTCACGGCGAGCCCGAAGCACGCGCCAAGAGCAAGCTGCAACGGATCGGCAGTCAATGATGAAACTCTGCATAGCTTTCGTCGCCGCAGGTCTGCTCATGGGTGGATCTTGCCGGGCCGCCAATGACGTAACGTTGGAATCGATGTTCGGGACCTATGTCGGCTATGCCGAACTGATCGATCCCGACGGCGCCGTGGAGCGACGAGAAACCGACACCATACTCGAGCCTTACGAGACAGGCGGAGTCCGGATCCGGTGGATCAATGTCACCCTCAAGGATGGTCGGAGGGATTGGCCCGGAGTGGTTCGCCGCGTTTCGGAAGTGGGCTTCGTTCCCGCCGAACGGGGCGAGTTTTTCGTCCGCGGCGGCGACTACAATCCCTTTCGCACCAAGGAAGCGTTCCAACCTTATCACGGCAATCCGGTTCAGTGGGCTTTTGTCGACACGTTGGGGCTCCATGTCTATTCATTCGTCATTCACGAGGACGGACGGTTCGAGTTGCAGAGATACAGCCGCGAGCCTGACGCAGGCGAACTGCAGCTCGAGTTTCAACGTATCGATGATGGAGACGTTAAGCGTCAAATCCATGGGCGCGCAGTTCGGGCAGTTAGCCGGACCGGCGATTAACGGGGAACCGCTAGCGCTTCCGGCATCACTTCATGCCTGTCGCGGTGCGGCTGGCGGTTAGGGGCAACTGAAATCATGGCACGTGCTATGCGCATCATTGTTACCGTGATCATGATAACGGCGACGTCGTTCGGGTCGCTTGATGGGGTCTTCACGCCTCATTCCGCCGACGCCCAGGAGACGACATTCTTCAGGATCGGCACGGGCGGTGTGCTTGGAACCTATTACAGAATTGGGGGAGTCGTCGCCGATGCGGTCAGCAATCCTCCAGGATCCTATCCTTGCGATCGTGGCGGCGACTGCGGCGTACCCGGACTGATCGCCGTAGCGCAGACCTCAGGCGGATCGATCGCCAATATCGACGCCATTCTCGAGGGACGGCTCGAAAGCGGCTTCGTGCAAAGCGACATTATTCACGCGGCAGTTCAAGGCGAGGGCGTCTTTTCCGGCCGGGCTCCGGTCGAGGACCTTCGCGCCATCGTCCCCTTGTTTCAGGAACAGCTCCAGCTCGTGGCGCTTCCCGAAAGCGGGATCGAAACGGTGTCCGACCTTCGCGGCAAACGGGTTTCCCTGGACACGGAGGACAGTGGCACCATCGTCGTCGTTCGCGAGGTTATCGGTGCCTTCGGTCTGAGCGACGAGGACCTCGAAGCGGCCTATTTGAAGTCGGCGGAGTCACTCGGACTTCTAGCCGACGGCGAACTTGACGCGTTTTTCATCATGGCCGGGGCACCAACGCCCTCGGTGGTTGAAGCCATTGCGCGTAGCGATGCAGTACTGGTGCCAATCAACGGGCCTGAGATCGAAGCCTTGATCCATAATAATCCCCCCTACGAAGCCGCCTTGATCGACGGGTATGAAACCCGCGAGCCCGTCGAAACGATCGGCGTGAGCGCCTTGTGGGTGGTCGACGCCAGTGCTCCCGAGATGCTGATCCACGATATCGTCAAGGCGATCTTCAATCCGGCCTCGAGACGATTGATGGAGGAGTTGCCGGACGACCTGCAGATCACCTCGGATAGCAGCCGCACAAACCTCGTGATTCCACTCCATCCTGGGGCGCAACGCTATTTCGAAGAAACCGTGCCCATCGACTGATGGCTGGTCTCCGGCGCATCACTGAAGCCCGATCCCGGACATTTGAAGACCATATCGGCCGTCGCTCGTCTTGGCCGCCCGGCGGCAACTGAAGAACAGCTCGTCCTCGGCGTAGGTGTCACGCGCAAGATCCTCGATCGTCCCGACACCAGAGGCTTCAAGCCGATCACCGACAAATCCCGGCAGATCGAAGTGGGGACGGCCATCGGCGTCGGTTGGTTCCGGCGATCGGAAAAATCGAGTCGCGCCTGGATAATTTTCGAGAAACCGCGCCCTGAATTCCTCTCCGACCTCGTAGGACGGCATGGCGATGGCAGGACCGATCGCCGCCCGCAATCGCCGCCGTCGAGCCCCCATCCGTTCCATGAGATCGACCGTTGCAGCGACGATACCGCCCAGCGCGCCGCGCCAACCTGCGTGGAGGGCAGCGATAACGGGCACATCCGGGTCGATCAGCAGCACAGGCGGACAGTCCGCCCCAAGTACGCCGAGCAGAATGCCGGACCGCGTGGTCACAAGGCCATCGGCCGCGGGTACCGCACGGCTGTCGAACGGCGCCGTCACCGATATGGCATGGGCGCAATGAATCTGGCGGGCCGTGATCAACGCGCCCGCCTTGAATCCCAACGTTTCGGCAATCCGAGCCCGATTGCTGCTGATGTTTTCGGCCTCGTCGCCGCTGTGCAGACCGACATTGAGACTGTCCCAAGGCCCACTACTGACGCCGCCGCGCCTCGTGAAAAAGCCATGACGGCAGCCTCCGGCCGCGGCCAGGGATTCCCCCAGCAAGGGTTCGGGCAATTTGTCCGCTCGGAGCCTCATCCGCGTGAACCCGATTCAGTCATCCCTTCAGGTGTCGGAGACCCGGCCGCGGTCAGTGCCAAAACTTGGAACAATCGGCCCATCCGGTCCTGGTCGATGAGACGGGCGACGGCACGATCCATTTCGGCGGTCCGTTGTGGCGAAGCCTCGACCAGTTGACGACGACGCGCCTCGATGCCCAGGTTCCGGAGGAATTCACCCTGACCGATCGGTCCGTGGGTTTGCAGGCCCGCCTGATCGGCAACCCGCCGCAACGCCTGAAAGTCGACCCGTGCGGTCAGATCGGCATCGCCCGGATGGCTCAGGGCCGAAACCCTTTCGCCCCGATAGATTGCCTGCAAGGTGTCGCCGACGGCAAGGCCAGCATCCGCAGACGTGCTTTCCGGCTCATGCGCGTAGTCGATCAACAGGGCCATGCCGCCCGCGCTTCCGAGGCGCGCCGCAAGATCGCCGACCAGCGCCGATCTTGCGGGAGAGGTTTCGACGACCGCCCCCTCGGCAAGGGTGCCGAACGCGATTTCCTCCGGCACCGCGGTCCGGGGATCCAGCACGAAAGCCAGCTCATTGTTGCGGTCGAGCCCTATTCTTCGCTCCCGCAAGCCGGCGCCTCGACGTTCGAATTGCCGGATCGGCAGCACATCCAGGAACTCGTTGGCAACCAGCAGGAGAGGTCCGCCATCGTCGACATCGTTCAACGACGCATGCCATCGAGGATTCAGGGAACTCGCCACATTTGCCAACAGATCGGCCTGGGCTGCCCTGAGTGCCGCATTAATTTCGACGAGGTGCAGCGACGATGCTTCATGAAATCCTGCAATCAGTTTCGTCGCGCGCAGCAGATCGGCCATCAGAGCGCCCCGGCCGGGGCCGAGCTCGACGAGGCGAAACGGCGCTGGCCGGCCGGACCGAAGCCAGAAATCCGCGAGGCACAAGCCGATCAGTTCGCCGAATACCTGCGAGATCTCCGGAGCCGTGGTGAAATCGCGGATGCTGCCGAAAGGATTGCCCTTGGCGTAATAGCCATGACGCGGATGCGTTAACGCCAGGGTCATGTAGCTCGCGATATCAAGCGGACCGTGAGATCCGATCAGATCGTGCAGCAATGTCTTGAGCGGGCTCATGACTGCAGGCGAGCAGCCCGCCGCCTCGATCGGATGACGAGAAAGACGCCGAATGCCAGCATCGGGATCGAGAGCAATTGGCCCATTGTCGCCCCGCCGAGGAGGAAGCCGAGTTGGACATCCGGCTCGCGGAACAATTCGCAGATCATTCGGGCGATCGCATAGCCGATGAGGAATATGCCACCGAGAAAGCCATGCGGCTCGACATAGCTGCGCTGCCGGACGAACCACATCATTACCAGGAACAAGACGAAACCTTCGAGGAATGCCTCGTAGAGCTGGCTTGGATGTCGCGGCAACGGGCCGCCGTCCGGAAAGGCCATGGCCCACGGCACGTCCGCCACACGTCCATAAAGCTCGCCATTGACGAAATTGGCGATGCGCCCGAAAAACAATCCCAACGGAGCGACGGTGGCGGCAATGTCGCCGACTTCGAAAGGGTTGAGCCGGCGGTTGCGCGCGAACAGCAGAATGGCAAGGATGACGCCGATCAGCCCGCCGTGAAACGACATGCCGCCGCGCCATACGGTCAGGATTTCCGCGGGGTTGGCCAGATAGTGCGGCGCATTATAGAAGAAGACGTAACCGAGCCGGCCGCCGAATATGACGCCGAGCGTCATGTAAAAGAGCAGATCGTCGACATCGGCGCTTCGCATCGACCAGCCGGGGCCCTCGACGATCCGGCGGGCGAGCCACCAGCCGAGCATCAAGCCCGCGATGTAGGCGAGCGCGTACCAGCGAATGGCGATGGGGCCCAACTGGAAGGCCACAGGGTCGATCGCTGGAAATGGGAGAGCGAGAAGGGTACTGGCGAGCACGAATTGGCTTATGCTGAACGCTTACAGGTATCGCAAATCATTGAACCGACTTCACTATGGCCGCTTTGCGGGAGCGCCGCTACCGCCGGATCCGGAAAAAGATCGGCGGCATCGCCGGCCATGCCGCCTACGATAAGTTGAACGAACGACAAGATGGGCATAAATGCGTGAATTGAGATCTTGCGCAACAGGAGTTCGCCATGCAGACCGACAACCGCCTTTTCGACGACCTGGCCAAGGTCGCGAGTGGTGCCATCCACACCTTTGGCGGCGTCCGCGACGAGGTGGAGACGCGTGTCCGGGAGCGCTTCGAGCGTTTGGCGAATGAAATGGGCTTCGTCACGCGTGAGGAATTCGAGGCGACCAAAGCCATGGCGCAGCGGGCGCGCCTTGAACAGGAGGAACTGGTCGCTCGCTTCGTAGAGCTAGAGGCGAAGGTAGCTGCAGCCGCAACCGCCGGATCCGATTCAAGCCACACCGCATCGTCATCAAAAATCAAGAAAGCCCGGACGGCACAAAACCAGGAAGGGAACGAACCCTCGCCCGGCAATTGATTCTCGGACACGCTGCGCACCGGGTTGTCATGCCTTCGGCCTTCTGGCACGGTTGATGCCGTGCGGAGATACTGGCCCCGTGGTCGCGCCGGCACCGTAACCATTCGCCGCCATTTGTCGGGACATTGTTGCCTTACGGCAAGATGTTCCGTCCAGGAGTGACACAAGTGACTTCGTTACATTCCGAAACGCATGAATCAACCGGGAACCCGCTTGATCTTGTAGAAAAAATCGCTGTTGCCAACGATTGGCCATTTCATCGACAGACAGATGAGGAACTCGCGGCCGAAATCAGCGGGCAATGGTGCCATTATAAGTTGTGGTTCGCCTGGCACCCAGAGATGGGTGTGATGCACCTTTCCTGCGCGCTCGACATGAAAGTGCCGACCAAGAAGCGCGAGAACGTCTACACGCTCCTGGCGATGGCCAACGAAAAGCTTTGGATCGGCCATTTCGAGGTGTGGTCCGAGGAAATGCTGCCGGTGTTCCGGCATGCCGTGCTGATTCGTGAAGGTATGGGCGCTAGTCCCGAGCTGATCGAGGATCTCGTCGACGTCGCCATGACCGAGTGCGAGCGTTTCTATCCGGCCTTTCAATTCGTCATCTGGGGCGGCAAGGATCCGGCCGAGGCCCTGATGGCGGCGCTGCTCGAGACCGAAGGCGAAGCTTAGGCAGAGCGGCCGACGCGCTTCCCATGACAACAGGCACGGACCTCGTCCTGGTCGGGGGCGGCCGGATGGGCGGTGCCCTGCTTCGCAGCTGGCGAGCCCGGGGCCGGTCTGCGGAGTCTATCCGGGTTATCGAGCCGGAAAGGCAACGCAGCTTGGAACTCCACGCTGCGTATGGCGTCGACGTGGTCGCGTCGGCCGAGCAAATCGACGAACCCGCCGATACCCTCGTCATTGCGGTCAAGCCGCAAATGATGAGCGAGGTTTTGCCCGGATTGCAGCACCTCGCTGATGGCCGGACGCTCATCGTTTCGATTGCGGCAGGCACCACCATCGCGACCTTCGAACGTGCCTTCGGCGAACATGCTGCGATCGTGCGCGCCATGCCCAACACGCCCGCGGCGATTGGCGCCGGCATGACCGTGCTTTATGCCAATCCTCATGTTAATGGCGAGCAGGCGGTTCATGCGGAGGCATTGCTCGCTGCGGTAGGGGCGGTCGATTGGGTAACGGAGGAGGCGCAGATGCATGCCGTGACGGCCTTGTCCGGCAGCGGCCCGGCCTATGTCTTTCATCTCGTCGAGGCGATGACGGCGGCAGGTGTGGAAGCCGGTCTGCAGGCTGGGCTTGCCGAAAGATTGGCGCGGCAGACGGTGATCGGGGCCGCGGGATTGCTTGCGGCTGAGCCGACGCCAGCAGCGACCCTGCGCCGGAACGTGACCAGCCCGGGCGGTACCACGGAGGCCGCACTTAGAAGACTTATGCGCCAGGACGACGGGTTGACGCGGCTGATGACGGAGTCCGTCGCCGATGCGGCTACCCGTTCGAAAGCGCTCGGCTAGCGCGGAAATGAAGGCTCCGTTGATCTATTTGAGCATTATCGGTGATCAATAGCGAAAGAAGCCCGATGAATGGAATGAGCCAAGAGACAATCGAGAAACTCCTGGCAGCTGCGATTGAGAGCCTGGCCAGCGCCGGGTTCGCCGGCTACGACCCGCGCGACGTCGCCAAATCGACGCAGATCGACCTCGCGGATGTCCTGGAGCGTGCCGGGACGCCAGAGGCGGTCTTGGCCGAACTGGCGCGGCATCTCGATCGCAAGATGGTCGAAGTCGCACCCTCCGGCGAGGAGGATCTTTCGGTCCGCGAGCGCTTGTTCGAACTCATGATGCAGCGGCTCGATGCGATGGCGCCGTTCAAGGATGGCTTGCGCCGCCTCGCCAGGGAGAAGCCGGGTGCGCCCGGCCTCACGCTGCAGACCTTGTGCAATCTGGATCGCACGGCGGGCTGGATGCTGGCAGCGGCCGGAGCCGGGGGTGCCGGACTTGAATCGTCCGTGCGCCGTATCGCCTTGGTCCAGGCTTATGGCCGGGTTGTCAGGGTCTGGCTGGACGATGACAGCCCCGATCTGGCCGCGACCATGTCCGAGCTGGACAAACGCCTGGCGCAGCTCGAGGATTGGGCCTCGGGTGTCGAACGTCTGCGTCGATTTGGCGGCCGCCGGAGATCATCGCGTCCCGGATCCTCGTCGACGTCTGAGGACGCGCCCGGCGACGATGGCGCCGACGGTTTTCCTGGAGCTCAACCAGGCAATGAGGCGCCGGCCTGATCATGGCCATCGCGATCGACGACTTCCTCAAGATCGACATCAGGCTCGGGACGATTGTCGAGGCGGGCATCAATGAAGGCGCGCGCAAACGGGCCCTCAAACTCGTCGTCGATTTCGGGCCGGAACTCGGCCTGAAAAAAAGCTCGGCACAGATCGCCGCGCATTACGCGCCTGCGGACCTCATCGGCCGCAAGGTCGCGGCAGTGGTGAATTTCCCGCCCCGGCAAATTGCCCGAACGGTCTCCGAAGTCCTGGTGCTCGGGTTCAGCGATGCCGGGGGCAACATCGTCCTGATCGGCGTCGATCGCGAGGTTCCGAACGGCAGCCGGCTGCACTGAAGGCGGCATCCAGCCGGATTGCAGCGCGGCCAGCCGCCATCTGCCGTGCATTTGCGGCCTTCACTCTTTCTTAAATGACAGGCGTTATATCTGTGAGCGCCCTTGGTTTGCAGCAATGTCGATTACCGAAATGGTGTCGCTCAGGGGCTGATCGCCGGGAATGGTCCCGGACGGACGGCACATAGCCGGTCCGCACTCCGATCGCCGCGATAGGCGATCTCTTCACGTAGAAGGGTAGAGGAAATGGCTCTCACAGGTACCACCAACACTTCGGCGAACACAGCGCTTCGCTATTTAAACCAGAACCAGTCGATGGCGTCGAGTTCGCTCGCCAAACTGTCGAGCGGATCGAGGATCGTGAAGGCGTCGGATGATGCCGCATCGCTCGCCATCGGCACCAAGATCAAGGCCGACGTAACCGCGCTCAAGCAAGCCTCGGTCAATTCCGGCCAGGCATCCAGCCTGCTTCAGGTTGCCGATGGCGGCATGGGCAAGGTGTCGGACATCCTGCAGCGTATGAAAGCGCTTTCCGTCCAGGCTCAGTCGGGTTCGGTGACGGATAACGAGCGTGCCTTCCTGGATCGCGAATATCAGCAATTGGCGACGCAGGTCGACGATATTGCCGGCCAGACCAAGTTCAACGGCAGTGCGCTCCTGAACGGCTCGAACGGCAAGGTGACATCGTTTACGGGTGCCACGGATACCGTCTTCAATTCGGCCAGCACCTACGCCAATGGCATCACCGCACAGTTGAGCGGCAATGCCGGCGCCGGCACGTTCCAGCTTTCCTATGCCTACACCGCGGGCTCCAGCCTCGGCCAGTTCACCCTGACCGACGGCACGACCAGCGACACCATCCAGTTCACCCATGGCGCTACTGACGTCGTCTATGAGGGCCGTCTGGACTTCGACAATGCCGGTATCGAGATCAACCTCAACAATTTCGACTTCACCTCGACTTTTGCCGCCGGCGGCACCAGCCAGTTGACCGTCTCCGGCACGGGCAGCCTGAGTTTCCAGGTCGGCGTGTCGGCCGGCGATACGATCTCGCTCAGCATCGGCGACGTGCAGACCACGGCCCTTGGCATCAATGGCTCGAGCATCACGACTTCGGCCAATGCCACGATTGCCAGCAACAATCTCGATACGGCGATCAGCTCGATCAATGATTCGAGGGCGACGCTCGGCGCGCAGATGTCTCGTTTCGAGTTCGTCTCAGCCAATCTTGCCACCAGCATCGAAAACCTCGATGCGGCGCGTTCGACGCTGCTCGACGTCGATATAGCGGCTGAAATGACCAAGTTCACCTCGGCCCAGGTCCTGACTCAGGCCGGTGTGGCGATGTTGGCGCAGGCCAATCAGATGCCGCAGAACCTCCTGCGTCTGCTCAACTAGAACGAGCGGTATCGCGTTTGACGTGATCCCGTAATGGTATGCCCGCGGCAATGGATCAGGCTCGAATCTGCTCCATTGCCGCGGGCTTCACTCCGGCAGGATCGTTCTTTTCGCCCTTGTAGTCGCATTGAACAACGCGAACCCGTAACTGGCCGGCCCGATCCGTCATGGCCGGCGGGTCGAAAGTCGGGATCGACCTTCATTTTGTGAGGCGAGCCTGCGGGACCTCGGGAAGGTTGCCGGGTCGCCGGGGAGTTGGAACGTAGATGGCAACCTCGATCGATTTCGGATCCCTCTCGTCGAGCGGCTCGACGCCGCGGCTCAGCGGCACGAGTTCACGCATCGACACCGAAAGCCTGATTGAGGCCTTGAGCGAGGCCAAGCGGCTGCCGGCGCTGCGTCTCGAAAACCAGATCACGCGCAACGAAGCGAAACTTGCGGCATTCTCCGATCTTCGCGGCCTTTTGAGCGAGCTCAAATCGAGCGTTTCCAGTCTGCGCAATCCGCCGGGCGTGCTTGGCGTCAAAGACAATATCTTCGAGGCCAAGGGGGCGTTCTTCAGTTCCAGTTCCCTGGTGCCGCCAAACGAATTGATTGGGGTGAGCACCTCGAACCAGGCCAAGGCCGGGAGCTTCGAGGTCAAGGTCGAGCAACTGGCTGCCGCCCGCAAGTTCGCCAGCGCTGCGGCCACGAGTGCCGATCAGACTCTTGCCGACGCCTTCAATGCCGGTGCCGGCTTCAGCGGCACGATCACTTTGGGGCTGGACGGTAGCGGCACGAACGCCACGATTGCGGTCGATGGCGCCATGGACATTTACGACCTGAGTGCTGCCATCAATGCGAAGACCCAGGATACCGGAGTTCGGACCTCCGTGCTCAAGGTCGGCGAGGCGGATTTCCGGCTGATCGCGACGGCGGTTGAAACCGGCAAGGAGGTCGGTCTCGGCGGTGATAGCGCGACGCTCAATCTCCTCGGCCTCTCCGCGGATGGCGGTGCGACCTTCGCCAACTCGATCCATGCGCCGCAATCCGCCCTGCTCGAAATCGACGGCATTGCGGTCACGCGTTCGAGCAACCAGATCGCCGACGCGGTCGAGGGATTGACCTTCAATCTCTTCAAGGCGGATAGCGGCACGACCATCAAGATCGATGTCGAGCCGGCGCTCTCGGAAGTAAAATCTGCGGTCACGAGGTTCGTCGATGCCTACAACGCCGTACGCGGCTTCATCGATCAGCAATCGGCACTCGGCGAGGCAGGCTCGATCGACGAGGGAGCCGTTCTTTTCGGCAATTCGACCCTGCGCTCACTCGATCGGACCCTTGCCGGCATTGTCAGCGGCCGCGTTGCCGGCCTCGATGCCGGGGCCCTGACCTCGCTCGGCTCGGTCGGCATTAGCCTGGATAGCAGTAACAAGCTTTCCGTGGACGAGGCCAAGCTCGACGGGCTGCTCCTCGAGGATCTCGATGCGGTTCGCGATGTGCTCGAATTCAGATTTACCTCCGATTCGACCGATCTTTCGGTTTTTGCGCGTGGCAACACCCTGGGCGACAGCGATTTCGCGCTGGTCATCACCGACAGCGACAATGACGGGATCATCGAAAGTGCGACGATCGACGGCATCGCGATGGAGGTCGACGGCCGGTTCCTGAAGGGTCCTGTGGGCTCGGCCTATGAAGGGCTCGAGCTCTTCTGGTCGGGGACCGGCAGCACGACCATCAATGCCCAGGCGACAACGGGCCTTGCCGAGCGTATTTTCATCGATCTCGACAAGGCTCTCGACGAGGTCGATGGCTCCCTGACGGTTGCCGCGGACAATCTCGAAACGCTCAACGATCGCCACGGCGAAGACATTGTGAGGATGGAGGAACGGGTCGAATCGTTCCGCACGCGACTGATCGAGAAATTCAGCGCGCTCGAAACCGCGCTCAGCCTCGCCGAGGCGATGCTCGATCAGATCCGCGCGACCACCGATGCGATGACCGGCGACAACCGATAAGCACGGTTTGCGTCCGCCGAACTCACCACCCGATGCCAAGTCGAAGAAGGACCGAACGAAGCATGCCTATGCCGAGCCATCAGCACGCCGCCAACGCCTATTCGTCAGCGGCGGAGACAGTCTCTCCGGCACTCAAGATCGTCATGCTCTATGACGGCGCGATCAGCCGTTTGCACGAAGCCAAGCTCGCGATACTCGAGGGCCGCATCGAGGACCGCTATCGTCTGGTGCTGCGGGCAACCGCCATTATCGACGGTCTTCACTCATCGTTGGACCATGAGAATGGCGGCCACATCGCGACGCTGCTCGATCGTGTCTACGGCTACGCAAGCTTGAGACTGCAACAGATCAACGTCGCGAACGACCCCGAGATCTGCGACGAGATCACGGCACGGCTGTCGGAATTGCGCGAGAGTTGGGCTGCATTGGCGCACGAGAAAGGCCCGCTCGAACCAAGCCGGCCCCGCAATTCCGATCAACACCTGGCGATGTCGTCGGTGATCTAGCGAGGCGCATTCGATCGGCTTTCGCAGAGAGCGATTCCATAGTCTGCGTTTTCGAGATCTTGATCGGACGCTTTTGGACCTGGTCGCGAGGAGCTTGGTGTTTCAGGGCTTACCAAACGAGCACGTCTTTTGCATTGCATCACGCGTTCGTTCGGTGACGCGATCCTGCCCTGAGCCGGTATCGCGCGGTCGCGTAATGCCGCAGGCTCGGCAGGCTGGCAGCCCGGTTCGACCGGAGTGACAGCTTGCATTAGCTCCGAGCCGGGCGATGGGACGCACTACGGCAAGGTCCCGACGAGGGAAGCGTCAATTCAATACGGCTCCGATGCTCGGGAAATAAGTCAGCGGTTTGCCCGGCCATTCCCTGAGGCGACTGCATCTCGGCGGCCGATCCGTCAAGGCAATGGAGTGCTGGAACCAGGGCCGATCCGTCCCGCCATCTCCGCTCGACCGTGCGGCGTCGTTCGCGCATTCCTGCACGGGTGGTTGATCCTCGTGGCCCCGGGCTCGTTGCCCCCGGAGCATAGCTTCGCAAGGATTAGCTTCAGGCCGACACGACCGATGACCAACCTTTTCCGCTTTCACAGGTAGGCAACGTGGACGCCCGTAGCATACCGCATGGGCATACCGCATGGGCGAGCCTTGCGCCGGTTCTAGGATTTCTGGTTGCACTAGAATCGATGTCGCGCCGATGAGACGCATACCGCCCTTGCGAGGATCGGTGGCGACTTATCCAACGACGCGCGGGTCCTTCCGATAGCAAGGGAGCATGCCGAAGCGATCGAGTAGTTGAGCCGGACGGCGCTCGATTTCGGGCCTGCACCCCGACCTCGGCCGCTTCGGCGACGCAGATTGGTGGCGGGCCCCGTTGCAGGCTCTACTGCCCGTTCTTATATGCCTTCTACATTTGCGACGGAAAATTTTTAGCGATCGCCGTCGCCATAGCTCTGTGTCATCGACTGTTTTGGGTCGCGTTCCGCGCGAGGGTTTGGAATGAGTAGAATTATCGGCATTGATCTCGGCACCACCAACAGCTGCGTCGCCGTGATGGAAGGCAAGAACGCCAGGGTCATCGAGAACGAAGAAGGTGTGCGCACGACACCCTCCATGGTGGCGTTTACCGAAGACGGCGAAACACTGGTCGGCATGCCGGCGAAACGGCAGGCGGTGACCAATCCGCAGAATACGCTGTTTGCCGTCAAACGCCTGATCGGCCGGCGCTTCGCCGATCCCGTCGTTGCCAAAGACAAGGACATGGTTCCTTACAACATCGTCAAGGCCGACAATGGCGATGCCTGGGTCGAGGTTCGCGGGTCGGCCAAGGCACCCAGCCAGATCAGTGCCGAGGTGCTGAAAAAGATGAAGCAGACCGCCGAGCGGCATCTCGGCGGCAAGGTCGAAAAGGCCGTCATCACGGTGCCGGCCTACTTCAACGACAGCCAGCGCCAGGCCACCAAGGATGCCGGCAAGATTGCCGGACTGGAAGTGCTGCGGATTATCAACGAGCCGACGGCAGCCGCCCTCGCCTATGGCATGGACAAAGGCAAGAACCAGACGATCGCCGTCTACGACCTCGGCGGCGGCACGTTCGACGTCTCGGTGCTCGAGATCGGCGACGGTGTCTTCGAGGTCAAATCGACCAATGGCGACACCTTCCTCGGCGGTGAGGATTTCGACCTTCGGATCATCGATTACATCGCCGACGAGTTCAAGAAAGAGAACGGTATCGACCTCCGGGGCGATCGGCTGGCGTTGCAGCGCCTGAAAGAGGCGGCCGAAAAGGCCAAGATCGAGCTTTCCAGCACGGCGCAAACCGAAATCAATCTGCCGTTCATCACCGCCGACCAGAGCGGGCCGAAGCATCTGACCATGAAGGTCAGCCGCGCCAAGCTCGAGATGCTGGTCGACGACCTGATCGATCGGACCATCGAGCCATGCCGCAAGGCGCTCAAGGATGCGGGCCTCGGCGCTTCCGAGATCGACGAGGTCATTCTCGTCGGCGGCATGACGCGGATGCCGAAAGTCTATGAGAAGGTTCAGCAATTCTTCGGCAAGGAACCGCATCAGGGCGTCAACCCGGACGAGGTCGTGGCGATCGGTGCCGCGATCCAGGCGGCAGTGCTGTCCGGCGAGGTCAAGGACGTCCTCCTGCTCGACGTCACACCGCTTTCGCTCGGCATCGAGACGCTCGGCGGGGTCTTCACCAGGATCATCGATCGCAACACCACCATCCCGACCAAGAAGAGCCAGGTCTTCTCGACCGCGGAAGACAGCCAGTCGGCGGTGACCATCCGGGTCTTCCAGGGTGAGCGGGAACTGGCGGCGCAGAACAAGATGCTCGGTCAATTCGATCTCGTCGGCATTCCGCCGGCACCGCGCGGTGTGCCGCAAATCGAGGTGACGTTCGATATCGACGCCAACGGCATCGTCAACGTTTCGGCCAAGGACAAGGCGACCGGCAAGGAGCAGCAGATCCGGATCCAGGCTTCGGGCGGCCTCTCCGAGACCGAGATCGAGAAAATGGTGAGCGAGGCCCAGGAGCACGCCGAGGAAGACAAGAAGCGGCGTGAGCTGATCGAGGCGAAGAACCATGCCGACAGTCTGGTCTATTCCACCGAAAAGAGCCTGCAGGAACACGGCGCCAAGATCGAGGCTCAGGACAAGGCGGCGATCGAAACGGCGCTCACCGATCTGAAATCGGCACTCGAGGGCGAAGACGCCGACGAGATCAAAGCCAAGACCGAGACCTTGGCCCAGGCCTCGATGAAACTCGGCGAGGCGATGTATCGGGCACAGCAGAATGGCGGCGACGATGCCGGCTCTGAGGGCGGTGCCGGCGGCGATGGTGCGAAATCGAGCGACGAGGTCTTCGACGCCGAGTTCGAGGAAGTCGACGACGACAAGAAGCGTTCGGCCTGATCGTTGGGGATCGTTGGACCGGGGGATCGGATGACATTCATCCGATCCCTTGTTCATGTGATCGTCGACGAGACCGAGAGCGGTGTCTCGACCCTGATCCGCCGCCAACCGTTTCCGCCAGAGGAGTGACCACCCGCTAATGGCCAAGCGCGATTTCTACGACATTCTGGGGGTATCGAAGACGGCTCAGGATGCAGAGCTCAAGCGAGCCTATCGCAAGCTTGCCATGCAATATCATCCCGACCGCAATCCCGGAAACAACGAGGCGGGAGTCCGGTTTCGCGAAGTCAACGAAGCTTATGAGGCGTTGCGCGATCCACAGAAACGTGCCGCCTACGATCAGTTCGGCCATCAGGCCTTCGAGCAGGGCATGGGCGGCGGTGGCCGCGCCGGCGGCTTCGATTTCACCAGTTTCGCCGATGTCTTCGACGATCTTTTCGGCGATTTCATGGGCGGCAATGGCGGCCAAGCAGGCAGCGGGCGCCGCGGCTCGACCACGCGCGGCGCCGACCTCCGATATAATCTGACGATCACGCTCGAAGACGCCTTTACCGGCAAGCGCGCCCAGATCCGCGTGCCGACCTCCGTGGCCTGCGACGATTGCAACGGCAGCGGTAGTGAAGGCGGGTCCGACCCCGCGGTCTGCCCGATGTGCAGGGGCGCGGGCCGGGTTCGCAGCCAGCAGGGCTTCTTCACGGTCGAGCGGACCTGTCCGACCTGTCAGGGAACCGGCCGGGTCATTCGCGATCCGTGCACCGGCTGCAATGGCAGCGGTCGGACCCAGAAAGAGAAGACACTTGCCGTCAACGTGCCTTCGGGCGTCGAGGACGGCACGCGCATCAGGCTCAGCGGGGAAGGCGAGGCCGGCTTGCGTGGCGGCCACGCCGGCGATCTCTACATCTTCGTCACCGTCGCCCCGCATCGCCTGTTCCAGCGCGAAGACCGAAATATTTTCTGCCGCGTGCCGATTCCGATGACGACGGCGGCACTCGGCGGCAATGTCGAGGTGCCGACGATCGAGGGCGGCCGGTTGCGTGTCAATATTCCCGACGGAACCCAGACCGGCAAGCAGATCCGTCTGCGAGGCAAGGGCATGTCGGAGCTGCAGGCCTCCGCCCGAGGCGACATGTTCATCGAGGTCGTCGTCGAGACCCCGGTCAATCTTACCAAGCGGCAACAGGAATTGTTGCGCGAGTTCGACGAGGCCAGTGGCCAAACCAACAATCACCACCCGGAATCCGAGGGCTTTTTTGCCAAAGTCAAGGAACTATGGGATGAACTACGGGACTGAGAACCCCTGAACCACCCGATCCGACCGGAGTGAAGCCGTCATGACGAGCCCTGCCTGGCAAAAGCTGGAAGCCCTGGTGCAGGAGATCCGCGACACCGCCTATGCCGAGGGCTATCAGGCGGCAATCGACGAAGTGCTCAAGGTGGCCAACCGCGGTTCCAGACAATCGGACACGAACCATAGCGGCGCCATGCGACCGGACGCTGCGGCGGGCTCGGACACCGCCTCTCCACCCCGCCGGGCGCGGCGAGGCGAAATCGAGGAAATTCTGAGCGCCGTTCTGAAGACCCACGATGTCGGTTTGACCGTAGCACAGTTGGAGACGGCCGCCGCAGCTGCGGGCACACCCGTCAAGACCCCGACCCTGCGGGTCGCCTTGCATCGGATGATGCAGGCGGGACTGGTCCAGCAGGACGGGCGGAACTGGCGCCCGGCCGATGGCGCGACCCGTCATACAGAGCCGGACTCGTCCCCTTCAGACATGGACAATGGCGCCGAGCCGGAGGCCGATCGCGACGTCGTTCAGCCGATCGACGGAGAGCAATCGATCGATAACTCAACACCGTCCAACGAACTCCCGCCGTCATCCGACGAAAGTCGCGCGGAGGCTGACTGGCCTGCCCGCGACAACTATCCTGATCGCTAAATATTCGAATATGACGCAACGGCGATTCGGCGGGTATTTCGCTCTCGACCGATGCTGCAGAACCATTTAAGGACCATTCATGGTGACAACCGAGAAAAAACAGGATTGAGGCAATGGCAGCGGTCGATGTGCGCAAGGTCGATAAATTTTTTGGAACCACGCAGGTCCTGCATGGTGTCGAGATCGATATCGAGGACGGCGAGTTCGTGGTCCTGGTCGGCCCCTCTGGCTGCGGTAAGTCGACGCTGCTTCGAATGATCGCCGGCCTGGAAGAGATTTCCCGGGGCGAGATCGCCATCGGCGGGCGTGTGGTCAACAATGTACCGCCCAAAGACCGCGATATCGCGATGGTTTTCCAGAATTACGCCCTTTATCCGCATATGACCGTCCAGCAGAATATGGCGTTTTCATTGAAGCTGGCCCGTGCCCCGAAAAGCGTCATCGAAGAGCGCGTCGGCCGCGCTGCGGAGATCCTCGGCCTGCGGGACTATCTGGCGCGCTACCCGAGGCAGCTCTCCGGCGGCCAGCGCCAGCGTGTCGCCATGGGACGCGCCATTGTCCGCGATCCGCAGGTCTTCCTGTTCGACGAACCGCTCTCCAATCTCGACGCCAAGCTCCGCGTGCAAATGCGGACCGAGATCAAGGAGTTGCATCAGCGGCTTAAAACGACCGCCGTCTATGTGACGCATGACCAGATCGAAGCGATGACGATGGCGGACCGGATCGTTGTCCTGCAATTCGGCGTCGTCGAGCAAGTGGGCCCACCCCTCGACCTTTACGATACGCCAAACAATTTGTTCGTGGCCGGGTTCATCGGTTCGCCGTCGATGAACTTCATCGACGCCAAGATCCGCCGCAACGGTGCCGCACCTGTGGCCGTCACCGGCAATGGCACCGAACTTCCCCTGCCGCCCCGCGCCGGCGGCGAGGACGGCCAGGACGTCGTCTACGGGATCCGACCCGAGCATCTGGTGCTGGGCGAGAACGAAACCGGACAGCAAGCGGAAGTCGTGGTGGTCGAGCCGACCGGGGCCGAGATCCTCGTGGTGACCAGGTTTGCAGGCTCGGAGAGCCAGGTCGTCTTTAAGGAGCGCCATAATTTCAGGCCGGGTGATATGATCACCTTGACGCCTGATCTCGATCACGTTCATGTTTTCGATAAGCAGACCGGCCAGCGTCTGATCCACTAATATTTGTAGACTTCGTGATTGCGTTTGAAGGCGGGGACTAAGCTGCCTCAACCATAGTGCCGTCCTGATCTGGAGACCGTTGTTAGAATGCGCGAGGCCTTATCTGGCGCGGGTATGGCTGTCGTGGCTCTGATCGGCTTGCTGATAGCCAGCCGATCGAATCATGACGTCGTCTCGACGATAGGTGTGATGATGTTTGTTGTCGGTGTCGGGGCGATATTCGTCCTCGTCCACAGGCTAACCGGAAACAAAACGCAGCAGCACTAGTGCCACCTGGGTTTTGTTCCTCAACTGTTCGTCTCTGCGGTCGTCTGCTGGAGCGGTCCCCAAATCGAGTCCGTCTTGCCTTGCCACCACAACTCGGCGAGCCCGAGCCATTCGTTCAGACTGAAATCCAGAAGAAAGAGATAATAGGTCGGGCGCAGATGCGGTGCTATCGGCTCATAGTCCCCATTGGTCCGAAAATCGGTGGGCCAGGGGCGGATGTCCCAGCCCGCCGCCTCGAAAACCGCCATGGCGCGAGGCATGCGGTAAGCCGAAGCTGAGAGATACCAGACCTCGTCCGGCTCCGGTTTTGCCAGATCCAGCGTATTTACCGCGAACTCCTCCATGGTCAGGGAGTGGGGCTCGTAGGTGATCCGATCGGGGTCGAATCCTACCCTCCGATAATATTGCCGGACGTAAGACGACAGATCGGCGGGATAGCTGTCCGTGGATTCGCCGATGCCGGTGAGAATAAGCTCGGCATCGGGGAAATGCTGTGCAAACTCGACCAATGCCAGGAATGGCTGGCCTTCGCCGTTAATGGCCGGCGCGTTTCGAGCCTCTGAGATGGATTTGTTGATGCGGCTGCCTATGGCGACGACACCATCGACCCGTTCGGGATAGCGCTCGGCCTGCCCGTAGCGGTTCTCGAGCGGTACGATGAGCCATTCACCGAACGGCAGGAAAGACAACAGGAACATGGCGACCAGAAAGACGGCCCCGAACCAGATGATCCAGAAGCGGCGCAACAACAACCCGCCACAAACGCCGATGACCGCAGCCAGAAGCAGCCAGTTGCTCGGCTTGACGATAAGGTCGAGGAACTTGTGCAGAAGATAGTCGGTCACGGCACACCAAAGCAGAGTGAAAAGGAGCCCGCTCCATTGCCGGCACGGGAACCGGCGTCAAGCGCTGAATGCAGTTGCGCTGAACCGAAAGCTCTCCTCTTTACCGGACATTAAGTTTAGACCCCTAGGGTCTGCCGGCATGATTGGTTGCCCTGCCCGACCTTCAAGGGACCACGATGGCTCGCCGGTTACTTCTGGATTCTCTTTGGGTGTTCAGCACGCGCGTCTTGATGCGCGTCGCCAATTTTCTCGTCCTGATCATCCTGGCGCGCGCCTTGTCGCTCGATGCTTTCGGGACCTACGGGTTGGCGATTTCCACGCTCTTGATGTTGTCCTTCATGCTGGATCTGGGCACCCGACAATCCAGCGCGGTCGAAATCGCCAAGACCGAGACGCCGGAAACCTTCGCGACGCATCTCCTTGCCTTGTCGCTGATCATTTCGCTCATGGCGGTCCTGGTGACGGCCCTCATGATGCGCGCGATCATGATGCCGCCGGAAGACATCGTGATCGCGCTCGTGGCATTGACCGCATTTCCGATCATGATCCTTCGATGCGTGCAAGGTATCCAGCTCGGCCTCGGGCGCCTCGATCAGCTCAATCTCTCGGAACTCTTGCCGCGACTCCTCATGCTGCCGGCCTTGGCGATTTTGTGGTGGGTCGACTGGCTGAGTCTCGAGGCGGCATTGATTGCGATGCTGGTCGGCCATCTGATCGGCGCTCTCTATCTCGTTGCCGTGTCCTCGCCCATGATCCGATTCAGGGCACGGCTTCAAGCCTCGATATTCTTGACCCTACTGCGCCACGGTATGGCTTTCGCTGGCGGCGCCATTGCCATGATCTTGTTGGGCCGCGTCTCGATATGGATTATCGGCGCCCTTTCCGGACCGGCGGATGTCGGCGTGTTTTTCGCCATGACGCGTCTCTCTGAGCTTCCGGTCGAGGTTGCAGGCGCCATCGGCGTGGCGCTCTTCAGCCACGGGGTCCGCCGCACAGCCGGCGCATCGAACGGTGCGGATACGGCAAGGGTGGTTCGGTCGGTCAATTTTCTGCTGCTGCTCGGTGCTGTCTTGATGGCCTGGTGGGCGGAGCCGCTGCTGCGGCTGAGCTTCGGGCCCGAGTTCGTCGCCTATGCCGGACTTCTGCAAATCATGCTGGCCGGTGCGGTACTGAGCTGCATGAGCATGATGCTTTATCCCTGTCTCGCCTCGAACGGCCGGGCCCGGGTCGGCCTTTGGGCCTATGGACCGGGCACAATCGCAGCGGCCGCCCTGACCTGGCTACTGGTGCCGGCCTTCGGTGTCTATGGTGCGGCGATTGCCGTCCTGATCGCCAAAACCTGGGCGGTTGTCGTGTTGGTTGTGGGCTTCGTCAGAACATTCGAGATTTCGCCCTGGGCTCTCATCCTGCCGTCCCTCGAAGACTTCCGACCTGTCGTCGCCATGATCTCGACAAAAATTTCGGGCCGGCGGCTCGGCTCGATCGTAAAGCCGAACCGAGATCGTCCATCGAGCCCTATGACCGCCACCGATGCCGATGGCGCCGAACGGATTTCCGCATGAATACCGAATCCTCAACTTGAGAGATCAGCGCACCAGGATTGCTGAAAACGGGACGCGGATCCCGGACATGCTGCACAGAGAACGGATATGAGCGCGAGTCGCACGAAAGCTTCAGAGACGCGGCCGAACGACGCCCGGTGCCCTGCCTTGCGTGGACGCCAGCGATATTACGCACGCCAGAAGCAGTTGCAGCGATTGCTCGAACAGCAAATGCCCTGGCCGATGCTCCGGCCCCTGATCCGTTTCGGGACCTCGAATCCCTGGACCAAGCATCACCGAAAACGTGGCTGTATCTTCATCCATATCCCCAAGAACGCGGGGAACTCGGTGTCCCAGGTGATCTATGACAAGCCGTTTCTGGGCCACGACCCCCTTTCCCATTTCTTCGCGTTCGACGCCGAATCCGCCGCCCAATCGTTCAAGTTCGCATTCAGCCGCAACCCTTGGGACCGCCTGGTCTCGGCCTACCAGTACCTTAAGAGCCCGGAGCGCAGCGGCATCGATAGGGCCTTCGCCGAACTTCACCTCGCCGAGTCTCTCGATTTCCGTGACTTCGTCCACGCTCTCGAGGACCGGCCGGAGCTTCTCGCCTGGCATCATTTCAGGCCGCAGAACGAGTTCATCAAAGTCGACGGCAAGATATCGGTGGACTATGTCGGCAGTGTGGAATGCATTGCCAAGGATTTCGATAAGGTCGCGCAGCGGCTCGGCATCGACCGGCGATTGCCGCGTTTGAACGCGTCCAGGCGTACCGACTATCGTCAATATTACGACGATACGGCAGCCGAACGCGTCGCCAGAATTTACCAGGAAGATGTCAATATATTTGACTATTCTTTCACATGAACCGGCTGCTCCAGTATTCGACGAGAAAAGAGATTTCGATAGGTCCTCAATGGCAAACATGTCCATCATCCGAGCGCTTCAGTCCTGTCGCGTGAGCGCAGTCTTGAGCCACGCCGCCCAGAAATTTTCTCGGATGACGTCATCTTCCATGGATCGGGCACCGGCTCTACTGTGCTGACACATTCGCAATCAGCGGTCAGCAAGGCTGAATCCATTAATGACGCAGCACCGGTTTCGCAACGATCCCCAATTTCAGCTTTGGCCCGTATTGCGAGTTTCCATGGACGTGTCCCGAAGATCGATCGGTTTTGTCGTTGCCCTGCTCGCTTGGCTCGTTTTCGCCTCGACGCCTCTCGCCCAGGAGGGAGCGCCGCCGGACGAGTGCGCCGCCGACAGCAGCGGCGGTCAGTCCGGAGACACGTCATCGCGCGCGGCGGAAACACTGGCCTCGGGTGACGACAACCCCTGTCGCTGCCTCGCCCAGGCGATCTATTTCGAGAGCCGCGGGCAGTCCCCTGATATCATGCTGGCGGTTGCAAGCGTCATCTTGAACCGGGTCACGTCACCGCTCTTTCCCGAATCGGTTTGCGGCGTGGTCCATCAGGGCGGCGAGGACGGCGGCTGCCAGTTTGCCTGGTGGTGCGACGGACGATCGGACCTGCCGCGCGAGGAGGAAGAATGGGTCAAGGCCGTGGAGATAGCGCGCGCCGCGTTGGACAATCCGGCCTCGGACCCGTCGAAAGGTGGATATTATTTTTATTCCGGCGACGCCGATATGCCTTGGAAACTCGATCGACCCGTCACCACCAAAATAGACCAGGTCCGTTTCTATGGCCTCGCCCCGAGCGAACGGGAACAGGCTGCCGCAGCTGAAACCGAACAAGCGCAATAGCGCCGGGAACAATCCTATAGCGGCGCATTATGCCACTTTGCGCCAGCCGCAAGACGTCCAGCGCAACGTGGCTCCACCAAGTCTTGCCCCGGAATAAACGAACTCCGGCCTCCCGCAAACTATCGGCAGTCATCACCCGCCACAGCCGTCGGCGCATGCTAAGCGCTGAGCTGCTCAGGTCTTAGCGGCAGCGGTTGGCGCAATCGCGCTGCAGGGTCTTCGACCGATCGCCCGGCAGGATCGACGGCCATCAAGCCCGCCGACCTGCAGACGCCAGGAAGAAAGTGGCAGAACAACGCCTTACGAGCCTGTCCAGCGACCGGTGAGCCGGGTCACATCAAGCCTGAAATTTCCCGTGTAGACATCTCTTCAGCTCAAACGAGGAGAAGTTCGATGCGAATGAGAACAGGTTTGGTGGTTGCGGCGATCTGGATCAGTGCCATCGGCACGGCGGAAGCCGGAGGTTCATCGATCGACGCCGGCGCGCGTGCCAAGGTCATGAGCACGCTCGCCAAGACTTATCAAAAGGGCAAGGCGCCGGACGGCAGCACCGTCGTTCGCGGCGACGTCGTTCAGACCGGCTGCGGGGGCGTGAACGTCGGCGTCATCACCGATCCCAAAGCGGCACGCAACCTGCGCGAACA
>JBGSYN010000116.1:0-4969 GCA_041750975.1 Geminicoccaceae bacterium
TTGAGCCCCTCTTTGTTGGCGAGCTCGAAGCTCGGCACGAGGTAGCCCGAGGTCGAGTTCGGATCGGCAAAGGCGAGCGATTTGCCTTCCATGTCCTTGAGCGATTCGATGCCGCTATCGGCCAGCGTATACATCACTGAATAATAGCCGAGTGAGCCATCGACCTGCATTGTCGTGTAGAGCGGCTCGACGGCATTCTCGTCCTGCAAGTAGATTCCGGCATAGCCCGAGGAACCGAGGCCCGCGAATTCGAGCTGGCCTGCGAGCAGGCCCTGCAGGACGCCGGCATAGTCGGAGGCCGGATAGAGTTCGACGGGAACTCCGAGGCGCTCTTCCAGATAGACCTTTTGGCATTCATGTTCGCGCAGCCGGTCGGCTTCGTTCTCGCCGCCGAGAATGCCGATGCGAAAGACGGGGATTTCCTCGCGCCAATCGGCGGCCTGACCGTGGGCGGTATGGGCGCCGCCTGAGAGGGCCACCGCTGCAACGGCAACAGCGTAAGACGTGGTTTTGAGCATTGCGCGAATTCCCGAGGGTGATGAGATGATGGAACTGGCGTGACGGCACGCCGCCACCCACGGGCTGGTCGATAGATGCCGACCGTTACAGCGTCATGACACCGACCCGTTTAAATCGTCGCGAGGGAATGGGGCGGAGCAACGGCGAGCCCGATCGCGCTCCGAAAAAAAAGGCGGAGGCCGAAGCCCCCGCCCGCATCCGGATCGAACCGGATTACTGCTCGTAGTAGTACTGCTGCGGCAGGGTCGGCGCCGGGGTCGGGTAGTACCAGCTTGCCGGCATGGATTCCGGCACATTGCGCAGCTTGGCGTTCTTGACGCCGTATTTGGGCGGCGTCAGCGAGATCCCGATAACCTCGAACTGCTCGGCTGCGATGTCGCCAATCTCGGTCATGACAGCGGTGAAATCCTCGGGATCGGTCTGTGCCCGGGCCTTGTTCCAAAGATCCATGCGCTGTTTCATCAGCGCAGGTGGTTCCTCGCCCTGAGCGCCGTTGCTCTTGTACCATTGCACCCAGGGAATGCCCTGGCGGCTGTCATGGTGGATCGCGACGAGGCTTTGCGGCAGCGTTCCCTGACGCCAGGCGCCGCCGGCTCCCCAGATCGCCATGTCATGATCGTTGTTCTCGGACGTCCGCGAATAGAAGAGCGTCCGTTCCATGTTGTTGAGCGTCGCCTCGACCCCGATCTCCGCCCATGATTGCGCAATGAGTTCGAGAATGTCGTTGGCTGCGGGAAACAGTGTCGGCAGCGTGTCGATCCGAAAGCTCAATGGCGTTCCATCGGGCATGAGCCGAATGCCATTGCTATTGCGCTCGGTGTAGCCGAGGCCGTCGAGCAGCTCATTGGCGAGATCCGGATCATACTCGAGATATTGAGTTCCGAGCTTCTCGTCAAAGCCGGCATAGCCTTCCGGCGGGCCGACCTGCCAGGGCTCGCCCTGGCCGAGCAGAGCAATATCGATCAATGCCTCCCGGTCAATGCCCACGCTCAGCGCGACCCGGAAGTCCTTTTGATTCATCAGCTCGCGCATCTTCGGATCTTTATGGGTGAGATTGGGAAAGAGCCCCATAAGATTGCCGTCGGACACGGTTTCGTAGAACGCGTAACCGCCGTCCTCCATATTCTCGGCGAAGACTGGGCGATTCGCCGGATCGTCGAGATGACGCGCCTGCATGTCGATCTTGCCGGCGACGACCTCGAGCACGAGACTTTCGACATCCTGGGCGATGCTGTTGTTGATCCGGTCGATGTAGGGCAGCTGATTGCCCTCGGTGTCGACCTGCCAGAAATAGGGATTGCGCTCCAGAATGACTCTGGTGGAGCCGCCGGTATAGGGCTCGGTGACGACCCAGGGATCCATCGTCGGCTTGTCGGGATTGGCCCAGCGGCTTGGGATTTCAATGTCGCCGCACTTGAGCTGGAACAACGTCACCCAATCGCTGACGCCGTTTTCCTGGATCAGCGCGTCGACATTGTCGTTGTAGGTCGGATGGAACTGCGAGCAGTAATGCTTTGGATGAAGGGTGGCATGCTGGCCGAGCGGCGTCGAAAGCTCCGCCAGAAAGCTGCCATAGGGCTCGGCGAACGTGAACTTCACGGTCTGATCGTCGACCACCTCGAATTCCGGTGGCTGACCGTCGATCTGATAGGCCGGCGGCACCGTCGAGTAGTCGCCATTGAGGACGAGGTCTTCGATGTTGAAGGCGATATCCTCGGCATCGAACGGCTCGCCGTCGGACCATTTGAGGCCGGGGCGAAGCTTGAAGATGAAGGTCCGGCCGTCATCCTCGACCTCGAAGCTTTCGGCGAGGTTCGGAATCGGGCGCGTATAGTCCGGGTCCCAGCGGGTCAGGCCTTGCGGTCCGACGATGCGAAGGATCGAGTTATGATCGGAGGAGCCGCGCAGGCCGCGGCGGATCTCGCCGCCATAGGTGCCGATGTTCTCGACCGGCTCGATCACCTCGGGGTCGTCCGGCAGACGCTCCTCGACGGGCGGCAGCTCTCCCGAATCGACCCGCGCGTCCAACATCGGTGCTTGACGATATTCCTGGGCCCCTGCGTAGCCGAACGTGCCGGCTGCGATCGCCACACCGGCTGCGGTGCACATAGTTATGCGTGAATAATTGAGCGGTATTCTCAATCTCGCCTCCATTGATCGGTTGAACTGCGGCGTCCGTTCCGCCGCGCTTGGCCCTTGGCTAACGTCAACCGCAGGCCCTGACAATGGTTTTGCCAGACCTTCGCGCGATTTGTAAGGCAAATTTTATCTAAGCACCGTCGCTTAGCGCATGGTGGAGGACACGAGCGAGCTGCTGCTTGGTGTAGGGCTTATCAAGAACGTGTTTGCACCTCTGACCATCCCGGCTGAACGTGCCATAGCCTGTTGCGAATGCTATCGGGACATTGCGCTGCTTGAGAATGTCCGCGATCGGCCAGCTCAACTCGCCGCCGAGATTGACATCGATGAGGGCGACGTCGAGCGTCGCCTCCCTGGCAAGGATCAATCCGTCCTCGAGCGTATGGGCAGGGCCGACCGTGATCGCCCCCAGCTCGTCGAGATAATCGGCAGTGAGCAAGGCGACGATGACCTCATCTTCGATCAGCAGCACGCGTTTGTCCCTGAGGAGGCTCATGCTGGCTGTGCGGCGGTCTTGGGCAGGGGCGCGTCGATTGTGCAGACGACTCCCTCGGCATCGAAATCGATGTGCGCCGTTCCGCCGAGTTCCGCCGCGAGGGCCTTTTCGATCATGATCGAACCGAAGCCGCGGCATGCCGGCGCCACGACCTTCGGGCCGCCGCGTTCCTGCCAAGTCAGACGCAGGCGGGGCTTGGGTGCCTTGGATATCGACCAGTCGATAGCAATACTGCCGCCGTCGTTACGAAGCGCTCCATATTTCAGCGCGTTGGTGGCGAGTTCATGGAGCGCCATAGCGACCGTTACCGCCTGCTTGGGCTCGAGGATCGCGTTGGGCCCTTTGCAGGAATAGCGCTGCCCCTCCACTCCCAGCGAGGCCAGCGCGTCCATGGCCAGCTCGCCGAGCGAAGCCTTTTGCCAGTGCTCCCGCATCAAGAGGTTGTGGGTCGCGGCGAGCGCGCGGAGACGCCCCTCGAAGGCGGCGCGGGCATCAGCCGAACGGCCATTGTCCCGGAATGTCTGATGGGCGAGGCTCTGGACAATCGCGAGCGTGTTCTTGACCCAATGATTGAGCTCGTCGACGAGCAGTTCCCGCAGTTCCTCCGCGCGCTTTCGCTCGGTGATGTCTTCGACCACCGAGATGCAGTAGAGCGGCGCATTGCCGCTGACGCGTTGCAGCGCCGTCGTCAGATTCACCCAGATTTGCGTTCCATCCTTGCGGAAGTAGCGCTTCTCCATTCGATAGCCGTCGAGTTCACCGCGCATCATCGGCTCGAACTTGGCGAGGTCCTCCGCGAGATCGTCCGGATGGATCAGGTCTTGGAAGCTCAGTGACAACAACTCGTCGCGGTCATAGCCGGTGATCTGACAAAATCGGTTATTGACCAGCAGCCAAGTGCCGTCGACCGCGACATGGGCCATGCCGACAGCGGCATTCTCGAAGGTCGCGCGAAATCGGGCCTCGCTCGCCCGCAGCGCCAGTTCGGCCTTCCTGCTTTCGGTGACATCCCGCCCGACGCAGTAGATCAGGCCATCGGCGGTGGCGGAAGTCGTATTCCAGGAGATCCAGCGAAAGCTTCCATCCTTGCAGCGGATCCGCTGTTCGAACTCGGCCATCGCCTCGCCCCGGGCCAGCGCTTCCGCGGCGGCCTCCGCACACTCCAGGTCCGCCGGATGGACGATGTCGAAATAGGGCTTGGCCAGCAATTCGTCCCGCTCCCAGCCGAGAATACGTGTGAATGCTGGATTGAGACGCTTCCAGAGCCCGTCGTGGACCGAGGCCACGGCGAGGCAATCGATCGACAGCTCGAAATAACGATCCCGCTCGAATTCGGCCTGCTTGCGCTGCGTGATATCGAAATTGGCCCCGGTCATCCGTTGCGGCTCGCCGAATTCGTCCTTGTCGACGATCGCTCGGGCCAGGATCCAGGCGATTTCGCCGTTGGGACGAACGATTCGCCACTCCGCTTCGAAATCCCCGGTCTCGAGCGCTATCCGCACATGCTCCTCGGCGAGAGGCAGGTCGTCCGGATGGACGCATTGGCACCAAGCCTCGTAGGTGCCGGGAAAGCTGCCCTTTTCGAGACCGTAGAGCCGCTCGATCTCCGGGCTCCAGATATTGATATTGTTGACGATGTCCCACTCGAACGTACCGAGGGCGGCAACCTCCTGGGCAATGCGCAGGCGCTCCTCGCTGCGATGCAGCGCTTCGTCCGCCTGGACTCGTCGGAGAACGGTCCAAACGCGCTCGGCCACCTCCATGACAAGTGAAATCTCGTCCGGTCGCCAGACCCGAGGTTTGTCGCAGAACGCG
>JBGSYN010000117.1:0-8230 GCA_041750975.1 Geminicoccaceae bacterium
CGCGCTCCAGCTGCAGGTGCCGCCATTGGCGCAACCGAATCTGCTGGCATCCCGCTTGGTCGCACTAATGGTCTTGCTGCCCTGCAGAACCTTCCACAAAAATTGCGTCTCGCCCTTCGCACCGCTCCAACGAAATTGGACCGGGCTGCCTGTAGAGGAACCGTTAGGGGAGATTAAACCGGCCTCTGCCGTATTGGTTTGGGATAAAGACCAAACAACTAGAGTACCAAGTATAGGTACAATAGATATGAGTCTCGACGGACGTCGAGGTCTGAGCAGGTCATTCACGCTCTTTCTTGTCCTTCTTTGATACTTCTTCATCGCCGTCAATAGCGGTCGAATAAAGACGCATATGTCGCGGCTTCTTATCAATTATGGTCGTTTGCCGCAAGACGACCCTAGCCATAGACGCCTTCCCCCAGAGGCTATTCCAATTTTTCCCAGCTCAAGAGTCGTCCCGGATTTCAAAGGCTTTGCAACCGGGTTGATTGTGTTTCAAATCGATGAGGGTAGGCGCGAGGTGTTGCGGCTGCAATTCTAGGGAAGAAGGGCGAGGAGCAGCTTGTCGACCTCGGTGATCCGTCCCGGCCCTTTTTCGCGAGCGAGTTCGGATTCGAGGATGGCCTCGAGATCCTCGTCCATGGCGCGAACGCGGACAAATTCGGCGCCGTCTTCGGCGACGCCTCGCTGGTCGAGCGGCGTTTCCTTCATGACGTAGCCATGGCCCCAGACCGTCTGTATATTGTGGGCGTCCGGAGCGATCGCGGCGATTTTCTTGCGCAGCTTGCAGATGAAGACATCGATGATTTTTTGTTCAGGCTCATCCATCCCGCCGTAGAGGTGATCAAGAAAAGTTTCCTTGCTTAGCGTCATCCCCTTGCGCAGGGCAAGAAGCTCCAGGATGCTGTATTCCTTCGCCGTGACGTGCAGCGGCTGACCGTCGATCTCGACATTGCGGGCATGCAGATTGATCGTCATGCGGCCGATTTGTACCAGGGAATCGGCCAGCCCCTTGGACCGGCGGACAATGGCCTGCAGCCGCGCCGACAATTCCGCCGGATCGAACGGCTTGGTGACGTAGTCATCGGCCCCCGAGAGCAGCGCGTTGATTTTCTGCTGCTGGTCGTCCGTCGCCGTGACGACAATGACCGGGATCTTGATCTGGGCGTTGCGCATCCGCCGCACGAGGGTGAAGCCGTCCATGTCCGGCAGACCCAAATCGACGATTGCGATGTCGAAATCGTAGAGCTTGGCCAGTTCGAGCCCGTCTTCGCCGTTGTCGCAGGGCTCGAGCAAGACGTTGTCGGCCTTGATGGCGGCGGCGATGACCTTCGCCGAGACCGGGTCGTCCTCAATGATCAGTACCCGCATGACCAACCTCTGACAGCATGTATGTGCAATCAATCAACCTAAACGCGAAATAATGGTCATGCAAAATCATTAGCGTTCGATTGCGATTCTGACGGTGAATAGGCCCGGGCGGCCAGGGATGTTCGGGTTTGTTCCCATGGAACGAGGAGTGCCGTCGGTGCCGCCCGCACCGTGCTATCGACTAGGAGCAGTTGCCGAAGGAATTGCCTGAGGACACAACCTTGGGCCGGCCGTCGTAAACCGTGCTCCAGTCGACATATTTTTTGGAGGTGCTGGTTCGCGTATCGAAGTTGCGCACGACACATTTGGCATCGCCGGTATTGTCGCGGACGGTGATTGTGTCATTGGCACGGCCGCGGCCGGCGAGATCGAGCGTGCCGCCGCTGAACTCATTCTTTTCGACAAGGGCAGTTGTCGGATGATTCGAGCCGAAATGGCCGATCTTGCCCTGTTTCGGCACAGCACTGAGCACGCTGAAATTGCTTTCGACCGGATATTTCCAATAGCCGGTGAAAGTATTGTTGCGGACAATGACTTTTTTGGCGTTGCCAAGCCGGATTCCGCGTGACTGGGTGAGACCGTGGCCCGTGCTTTCACCGATGAACTGGTTGTTCACGATGAGGATGTCGTCGGAGGTTTCCTCCAAATAATCGGTGCCGTCGGTCTGCTGGCTGGCCTCGATGCACAAGAGGCCGCAATCGGTGAAGCTGTTGTTATTGATCTGCAGGCCGAAGACTTGGTTCTTGGCCGAGATCGCATGATTGAAGGCGCCGGTGATGACATTGCCCCAAATTCGGACATTCTTGCTTCGATGAACCCGGATGCCGTAGTCGGCGTTCTTGGATTCGATGATATTCCTACGGATTAGCGCGTTGTGGCAGCGCTTGGCGCAGAGAATTGCATCGAAGGCAGAGGTCGAGATGAACTTGAAGCCCTCGATCGTCACGTCCGATGCATCCTCGATCATGGCCCGGTTGGTGATCAAGGCTTTGCCTCGATTGGCTGCCTGGATGACAAGACCGGATTCGGTGATCTTCGGAAACCCGTATGTGCCGTCGGCGACGATGATCGTCTTGTTGCCGGATTTGACCGCGTCGTTGAATTCGGCCTGAGTATGAACGTCGGCGTCGCTACCGCTGGTCTCTGAGCCGGTCGAGGGTTCGGGTGCGGGTGCGGGTTCGGAGGAACCTCCGGAACCGTCAGGGTCGCTCGAGCCGCCGGAGCCGACAGTGAAGCTCGCCGCACCGGTCCAGGACAGTGCGGTATTGCCGCTGAATGGGCGCACTTGCCACTGATAGCTGCCCTCGCTCAGAGACGCCTGCCAACGGCAGGTGGTGCCGTTGTCGCAACCGAATGCGTCCGCGACTCGCTTGGTCGCGTCAAGAGCGACACCGCCTTGGAGTATGCGCCAGAGAAACTGCGTTTCCCCCTGGCCACGAGCCCAACTGAATTCTACCGGGCTGCCGGTGGTCGAGCCCTTTGGCGAGAGCAATGATGCGGCCTGCGCCATATCGGCTTGGGGCACACACAACGCGAGAAGCGCACCCACCGCTGGCAACAAAACCGTGCGGCTGGGCACGCGTCGATTGGCGACGCGGCTGGTCATGATCCTACATGTCCTTCCAATTTTTTCTTTGCTGGACGAACAATCAGCAACCAGGCTGAATTCTTGTTCGCCTTGAGGCATCCCAAAACAGGGACTAGCTCAACTAAAATTTATTCCGTCAGGCAATCAGGTCGGGTGGTCCATGTGAATTGGGCTTGCTTCGATAGATCCGCCCGGTTGCGAGTTTCATCAACCTTTAAACGAAAATCCTACGAGTTTATCAACCAAAAAAGGTATTCGTTCCGAGATCGCTACCGAAGCGGTTTCACCGGATCTCGCGTTCAGACTTCAAGCCACCGAGAGTGTCCGTGAATGAAGGGAAATTTCCCCCTTCTCGCCTTGACCCGGGGGGGATCCGCAACCGACATCCTGGGAGCATGTTGTGGGAAGCACCGATGACCTATGATCTCGAACAAGCGTACCGAGCTTGGCTTGGGGAGAGTATCCCAAGCTGGTTGCTGCTGCCGCGCAACCTCATCACGGTGCTGGTCGAGACCGAAATCGGGCGGGAGGAGGGGCTTAGGGTCAGTGCGGGGCTCGGGCGATCCCGGCTCGATCCGATACCCGCCTTTCGGGCAACTCACGATCTGTTGCTGGCCATCGATGCCGCCGGGCTGGCGCCGCCGGATACGACGGGGGATCTCGATCCGTTCTTCCTCGAACAGGCCGGGCAGGGCGCGCCATCGGATCTCATGGCCTATGCCTCGGCAGCGCTCGGGCTGATGCAGCTCACTCGGGTTCGAACCGAAGGCATCGCGCTCACAGCCGAGGGCAAGGCTCTTGCGGGTTCGCTGCGCCAGGATGACGATTGCGCCGGGCGCTTTTTCGCCGATCTCGTAACGGTGACACTCAGCACGTTCAATCTCGGCTATCTCGATGAGCTCGGGGTCGAAGGCTACCCGCAAAGTCATATCGTGCTCGTGCTTTACCTGCCGGAGCAGATCGGCCGCGAGCCGCATGGCGCAGCCGAACTCGCCAGGCTCGCCAGTATGCCGACCGAGATTCCGGATCCCGGGCGCGGCGATCTCCTCGCTTCGGCCTTCGAGATGCGCGCCCTGCGCTACCTCGTCTGGCTCGATGTCATGTCCCAGGAACCGGATGGCCTCTATCGCCTGACCGAAACCTTCGACGCGTTGTTCACCTTCGATATCCCGACGACGGCGATGGACGGCAGGCCGAACTGAAAGGGCCTAGTTTGCGGCCGGCGAAGCTTGCCGTGAGACGATCGAAGGCACCGGGACATAGCCAACCCGATCGGGAAGAGAGGTTTCACGCAATTCATGCGGCCGGCCCCGAGGATGATCGTCTTTCCGGTACCGGTCCATAAGATCGTCGCGCCTATTCGGCGACCGCCATAAGCGGCTCTCGGGTCGACCTCGGACCGAGAACCTGATCGGCGACTGCAGCCTCTAAAATAGAGCGGTCGATCGCCTCGAACCTGGGGCAGCCGAGCTGGCCCATCGCGCGGGTCAGGCTCATCTCGATCAGATCATAGGCCCGGGCGCATCCGGCCGCCCCGCCTGCCGCAGCACCATAGGCGAAGCTCCGGCCCAAGAGAACGAAATCGGCGCCCAGAGCTTTGGCGCGGACGATATCGCTGCCGCGGCGCACGCCACCATCGATCAGCACCGGAACCCGCCCGGCGATCGCTCGGGCTATCCCCGGCAGTGCGGCGAGGGCGGCCGGTGCATAATCCGCCTGCCTGCCGCCGTGATTCGAGACGAGGACGCCGTCGAGACCGATCTCCACCGCCTGGTCTGCATCCTCAGGGTGAAGGATGCCTTTGACAACTAAGTTGCCCTGCCAGCGATCGCGCAATTTCCGCAGCTCGTCCCAGTCGAAACTGCTGCTGATCAGCCGGCTCTGGAATTCGGCATGGTTGCGGCTTGCCACCTCGAGCGCCGTGCCTTTGAGATTGGCGGGTCCGGGCACGCCCGCCTCATATGTGAGATAGGACCATTGTGGATGCAGCAATAAGCTTAACAGGATCGACGGCGTCAGTTTGAACGGGACGGCCAGACCCGAGCGGATATCGCGGTCTCGCTTGCTGGCGCGGGGAATGTCGACCGTGACGACCAAAACCTCTACCCCTGCTGCCTCGGCCCGGCGCAACAGCATTTCGCGGATTTCCTCGTCCTGGGTCATATAGGACTGAAACCACATATGGCCTTCCGAAGCTTCGGCCATGGGCTCGATCGGCGTCGAGGAATTGCCGCTCAAGCAGAGGACCATGCGCTTGTTCGCGGCCAGCCGGGCCATGGCGAGATCGCTGCCTGGCCAGGCGAGGTTGAGGGCGCCGACCGGCGCCATCCCGAACGGCACGGCATAGGTTTTGCCGAAGATCCGGGTTTCGTAGTCGAGAACGGAGACGTCGCGCAAATAGCGCGGCACCATTTCGATCTGGTCGAACGCGGCTTCGTTCTTGCGAAGATTATTCTCGTCCTCGGCGCCGCCATCGATGAAGTCGAAGGCAAACCGCGGCAGCCGATGTTTCGCCATGTTCCTCAAATCATTGATCGAAGCGGCGTGTTTCAGATCCATGCCGGCATCCCCCTGTCTTGATCGCTAGCCAAGAATAGCAGGAACCAACCTAAGGTGCAGCCTCTCTACACAGCTGCTGCAAGACGTTCATGTCATCCCGAAATTGAGCGATGCTATCCCCCGACACAAACTCCAAAAAGGCGTAACTCTGTTTGCTCCAGCGTGGCGGCGGCGTGAATGCCGTCATCAAACGCTGCCAGGATTTTTCGCCTTCAATCAGCGGGCGCCGGATGTTGCCTTCGAGCCAATGGAAGACATGCAGATGCGAGAGAAAGGGGCGCAGCATGGCGAGCTCGTTCAGATAGGCGGTTTCGCCTCGGCCCGGCACCGGTTGCCAATAGCTGAAGAGACCGGGATGCGCCGCGAGCTGCAGCAGCCGCAACGTCGCCTCGGCCGTGTCCGTCAGCGTGTTGCGATGATATTCGAGACCGACCGTCAAGCCGCGCGTGGCGGCTGAACCGGCAATGAGGCGCAATCTTTCGGCGGTGCGTTGCCAGTCCGCCTCGGTCGCATCGGCCGAGCCCAGCCAGCCGGCCCAGACGCGGATATGGTCGGCCCCGAGCGCCGCGGCACTGTCCAGATTGGCCTCGATATCGCCTTCATCCGGCGCTCCGGGACGCAGATAGGAACCATAGGAAGGCGTCCCGACACCCGCATCGCGGCAGAGCGTGCCGATCGTCTCCGCTATCGCAAGATCGCCCGGCGGCACATGGACGTCGCCGCCCCACTCGATCCCGGCAACACTGGCCCCCGCCGCCGCTTCGACAATCGCTTCAGGCGCCATTCCCCGGAACGTGACCGAGCAGAGGCCCGGCAAGAGGCGCGGGGACGTGGTCACACGAAATAAGCCGCGCGTCGGGGGATGCCGATCATTGCGGCGTGCCGATGACGATCCTGTCCCGGCCCCAGGCGACGAACTCATTCCGGCAATCGCCGATCAGATCGAACGGGAAACCGGTCAGATGCCGCTGTTCGAAGTGCCGCAGTTGCCGCTCGTCGTCGGACAGCACCTGGCGCGCCTCGTACCAGGAACGATCACTGAGCTCGTTGCCCTGGGCATCGATCACGCTGCCGTCGAGCAGGAGCGTGCTGCCGCTCGTGCCGAATCCGACATTGGCGTTGATCGGCGCCTGCCGCAAATCGAGTTGGCCGCCTGCGAAGGACATCAGGATGTCGCCGTCGGATGAGAGACTATGCATGGCCCGCTTCGGACTGCTCGCGCGTTCCTGAACGACGATTTCCAATCCCGGCGAAGCGGGCTCGAGATCGCTCACCGCGACGCGCTGCGCGTCCTCGATGATTTCCCAGCCCTCCAGCTCCCATAAAATACGGCAATCCTCGGCATCATGCAGACGAATGCCGGTCTGGCCGACGGCGATGATCTCCAGTCCCGGATTCAAGGGATCGATATCGGCAACGACAGCACTATCGATATGATCCTGACCCAATGGGTCGGCCCAGCCCGGCAGGACGCAGTCGATCCTGCCATCCCCATCGAGTTTGTAGCGCCCTGCAAAGACGAACTCGTAGCGGCCGTTGCCGTCTTCATCCATCGGGAAGAACCAATGGCCGGCAATCGGCGTTTCGGTTCGCCAGACAAGGTTGAGGTCGGCATCATAGGCGTCGATGACCGACAACTGATCGAGCCAGTTGCCTTGATAATCCTCCGACATGTTCTTCTGGGGTACGAGTATGAGCGGCGCGCTGCGTCCTTCCATGGGGAACATTGCGGCGTGGCATGGCCGTTCCGGAACGGCACCGGCAAGGTCGGTCTCCCGGGTGACGTTGCCGGTAAGGCCGTCGCGAACTACCAAAGTTGCGCTCTCGCCGCGGCGCCAGCAATGAACGATCTCGTCGCCGCCGTCGCCGTCGAGATCGCCGACTGCCAGGCGGTCGGCATGCCAGGGTTGAGTGCTGCGGCCGGGCCCCCGGACTTCCCATCGCTTGGTCCCGTCGAGATCGTAGACCCGTACCAGGCCCTGGCCGTAGTGCTGCACCAACTCGTAAATGCCGTCGCCATCGATATCGATCGGCAGCACCGAGCTATCGACATTCACCTGGCGGTCGCCGTCGAGCGGGATCTCGATCGCGGGTCTCATTCTCGTTTCGGGATCGCTGATGGGGCAGGATTGCCGGGCGATGAACGGTGTGGCCCGGACCGGATTGAAATGGCCTTGGATCCGGCACTTTTCGGCAGCGGACATTGCGGTCGACGCCTTGCACACCCCGGTCCCCGTGGGGCCGTGGGGGCATAGCAGGGCACCCGCATCAGGCTCGAGGGAGAGCTCTCGCCTTGGGCTGAACCGGGTCTGACTCAGACGGGTGAATGCCATGGAGCCAGCCGGCTCTCCCGCCTCCTCGCCATCATGCGGCCGGACCCGCCAGACATAGCTGCCGCTGTAGAAATAGCGGAACTGGAAGCGGCAAACGCCGGTGTCGCAATTGAAATCCCCAGCATCCTTGGTGATCGCCGCAATCGGTTCACCGGCATCATCCAGGACCTCGATCCGGTAACGACGCGTTTCGCCGAACGGTCGCCACTCGAACACCGGGCTGCTGGTCTCGATCGCCCCCGAGGGTGCGATCAGCGGCCCGGGCTCTGTCTGATTGATCTGTGCAACACTTGCCGAGCCGAACCCGACCAAGGCCAGTGCGGCGCCGAGCCAGAGGTGTCGAAGCATCAATTCGACAGTCCGGCGCTCAGGTTTGCCG
>JBGSYN010000118.1:0-5269 GCA_041750975.1 Geminicoccaceae bacterium
GCTTCGGCCTGGGCGAACTGAGTGCCGATGACGTTCGCCACATCAATCGCGTCTGGCATCGCCTCGAGCCCTGGCCGGATTCGGTGCCGGGCCTGACCCGGTTGAAGCGACGCTACACGATTGCCACGCTCTCGAACGGCAATGTGGCGCTGCTGAACAATATGGCCAAACATGCCGGGCTACCCTGGGATATGATCCTCTCCGCGGAATTATGCCGGCACTACAAGCCCGACCCCGAGACCTATCGGATGACCTACGAGATGCTCGATCTCCAGCCGCATGAAGTCATGATGGTCGCGGCCCATAATGGGGACCTGATCGCAGCCGCGAGACAGGGCCTGCGAACTGCGTTCGTGAAGCGGCCCAACGAACATGGCCCGATGCAGACGACGGATCTCGAGCCTCAGGCCGCATTTGACTATGTCGTCGAATCCATTGAAGAACTAGCCGACGCACTTGGCGCCGATTAGCGGCCACGAAGTCGCCGCTCAGGGACAGCAGTTTCGGGAGTCTCAAACTTGTCAGAAGCATCCTCGTTCGAGGGCCGCTACGCTGTGATCACGGGCGGTGGTCAGGGGGTCGGTGAGGCGACAGCAAGGCTGTTTGCCGAACGCGGTGCGGCGGGGCTGGCGATTTGCGGACGCGATCCAAGCAAGCTCGAGCGGGTGGCCAAGGATCTGGACGCCAGGGGTTGCCCGACTTTGCCGATCCAGGCCGACCTCGCTCATGTCGAACAATGCTTCAAGGTAATCGATCAGGCGGCCGCCGAATTCGGCCAGCTCGACTGCCTGGTCAATGCCGCGGGGATTACGGATCGGGGCACGATCGACGATACCTCGGAAGCACTGTTCGACCGGATTTTCGCGGTCAATGCCAGAGCACCTTATCTTTATGATGCAACGGGCTTTGCCCTTCTTGCGGCAGGTCGAGGGCGGCACGATCGTCAATGTCACATCGATCGTGGCGAATTGCGGGCCGCCTTTCATTTCCGCCTATTCGGCCTCCAAAGGCGCGCTCGCGGTGATGACCAAGAACGTCGCGAACGCCGTCTTGCGCGAGCGCATCCGCGTCAATGCCCTGAACATGGGCTGGACCGCCACGCCGGGTGAAAATTCCATTCAACAGCACTACCACAATCTGTCCGAGGGTTGGGAAGCCGAGGCCGACGCTTCGGTGCCGATGGGCCGGTTGCTGCGGTCCGAGGACATTGCGCGCGCCATCGCCTTTCTGGGCTCGGCGGAATCGGGCCTGATGACGGGTGCGGTGGTGGATTTCGAGCAGAGGGTGGTTGGCGCCATCGATTAGCAACGTTTGGGGGGAAGTCTGAGACATGCTCTACGAAGCCAGAACCTATCACGCGATCGGCGGCAAGATCGGCCCGTTGATCGAACGTATCTCCAGCCGGGTGGTCCCCATCTTCAAGCGCCACGGCATCGACGCCATCGGCTATTGGACCGAGGTCATCGGCGAGGGCAACAAGCTTTTCTACATTTTGCGCTATGCGGATTTCGCCGACCGGGAAGCACGCTGGAGCGCCTTTCAGAGCGATCCCGACCTCGCCGGCCTGCGTTCGGAGCCGGTGCTGCTGGACTATATGGAAAACCGGCTGCTGCGTCTGACCGCCTATTCGCCGACACCTGACACCACCGATCCCGTGGTCGAGATCCGGATCTATGACGCTCTGCCCGGCAAGATGGCGGCCCTCAACGCGCGCTTCGCCGAACATACGCTCGGCCTGTTCGAGCGCCATGGCATCCGCAGCATCGGCTACTGGACCGAGGAAATCGGCACGAGCAGCCGCCTGTTCTACATGGTCGGCTACCCGGATGTCGGCGCCCGTCAACGGGCCTGGGATGCCTTCCTCGGCGATGCGGAATGGCAAAGGGTGCGCGGCGAATCCGAGGCCGACGGTCCCCTCTTGAGGAAAGTCCGGTCTTCAATCCTGACCCGTTTGCCGATAAGCCTCTAGCATCGATTGGAGAGGTCCCATGACCGCGATTGACGAGCTGAAAGCCATCCTGGGCCCGCAAGGCTGGCTCGAAACGCCCACCGACACCGAGGCCTTCCGCATCGACTGGCGCCGCCTGCACGAAGGTGAGGCGCTGCTCGTCGCCCGGCCGAACACGGTCGAACAGGTGCAGGACGTGGTTCGTACCTGCAACCGCCACGGCATCGCCATCGTTCCGCAAGCCGGCAACAGCAGCCTCGCCGGTGCGGCGGTGCCCAATACCAAGAGGCCGACCATCATCCTCTCGGTCGGACGCCTCAACCGGGTCCGCGCCATCAGCCCCGAAGGCTACAGCATCACCGTCGATGCCGGCTGCGTCATCCAGAACATCCAGGACGCCGCCCGCGAGGCCGACCGTACGCTGGGGCTCGATTTCGGCGCGCGCGGCACGGCCATGATCGGCGGGGCCATGGGCACCAACGCCGGCGGCCTCAATGTCGTCCGCTACGGACCCTGCCGCGATCAGGTGATGGGCATCGAGGTGGTCTTGCCGGAGGGCACGCTGGTCGACAATCTGAGCCCGTTGCGCAAGGACAATACCGGCTACGCCCTCAAGCATCTCTTCATCGGCGCGGAAGGGACGCTCGGCGTCATCACCGCGGCCAGCCTCAAGCTCTACCCCCGCCCGGCCTATCACCAGACTGCGTTCGTCGCCCTTGCCGCCAAGAAGAAGGTCAAGGATTTCTTCGCCATGGCCAAGCGCGAGGCGCATGACGTCCTCGATGCATTCGAGCTCATCGAAGAGCTTGGCCTCGGCCGATCCGTCGAACGCTCCGGCGTCACCCGGCGTCCCTTCGAGACCGTCCGCGACTGGTATGTGATGACCCGCTTTGCCGGCACCAGTCCGGTTGAGGAACGCCTGCAGGGCCTGCTCGAACAGGCGCTCGAAGCGGGGGTGATCGATGATGGCGTGATCGCCCAGTCGGGCGGCCAGGAAGCCGAGCTCTGGGCGATGCGCGATGAATATCTCTCGCCCAGGCTGCTGTTCGACGGCGGCCAGGAGAAGTTCGACACGGCCGTTCCTGTCGATGTCGTGGCCGATTACCTGATCGAGCTGGAGCGCCGGATCTGGGCACTCGATTCGACCCTGCATCCCTATTCACTCGGCCATATCGGCGACGGCAGCCTGCACATCCACATCATGCAGGGCGACGATATGGACACCGGGCGTTTCAATGAGCTGCGGCCGTCGATCGAGCGCACGGTGCTCGACGTCACCTGGGCGTTCGGCGGCACCTTCAGCGGCGAGCACGGCATCGGCATCGATCAGCGGCATCGCATGAACGGCCAGAAATCGCCCGCCGAGCTGGCCCTGATGCGTCAGATCAAGGCCGTGTTCGATCCGAACGGCATCATGAACCCCGGCAAACTCCTGCCCGAACCCGCCCTGCACGCCGTCGCCTGATTCTCGTCAAGTCTCGCGGGCGCGCACTGAACACTGGAAAAAATGCGCCCCGAAATTCTGCTGTTGAGCCTTGCCAGCTTCGTGTCGGCGGCGGCTATGCGCGTTTGCGACGCGCTCTTGCCGGCGATCGCCTCGAGCTTCGAGGTGACGGTGAGCATCGCCGCCCTGACCGTCACGGCATTCGCCCTTTCCTATGGCCTGTTCCAGCTGGTTTATGGGCCGTTCGGCGCCAGGATCGGGCCCTACCGCACAGCGGCGCTGGCGACGGCCGCGGCGGCGATTGCCAATCTCGCTTGCCTGATCTCGCCCGGTTTCGAATGGCTGGTTGTCGGCCGGGCCTTGAGCGGGCTGACCTCGGCCGCCATCATCCCGATGTCGATGGCCTATATCGGCGGTGTGGTCGCCTACGAACAACGCCAGGCCGTGCTGGCGCGCTTTCTGACGGGCCAGATCACCGGCCTGATCGCTGGCCAGGTCCTCTCCGGCATCTTCGCCCAATATCTCGGCTGGCGTGCCGTCTTCGTGCTGCTGGCCGTGGGCTTTGCGGTTTGCGCCGTCGCACTCTTCCGCCAGGACCGCCTGCTGCCGCGCCAGGAATTTACGCCATCCGGCAATCCTTTCCTCCAATATGCGCGGATCCTGCGCCTGCCCTGGGCCCGGATCGTCCTGATCGCGGTCTTCATCGAAAGCCTCTTCATCTTCGGCGCCTTTCCCTTCATGAGCGCGCACCTGGTGGCGAATTACGGCCTCTCTTATCTCCAGATCGGCTTCATCATGGGGGCCATCGGCCTCGGTGGGCTGACCTATGTCGCAGCCGTCAATTTCTGGCTCAAGACCCTCGGCGGTGAGAAGGGGCTGGTGCTCGCAGGCGGCCTCCTGCTGTGCATGGGTTATCTGATCGCGGCATGGAGCCCCACATGGCTCCCCGTCATCCCCGCCATCGCCGTCATCGGTCTCGGCCTCTACCTGATGCACGCGACACTCCAGACCAACGCCACGCAAATGGCGCCCTTCGACCGCAGCTCGGCGATCTCGCTCTTCGCCTTCAACCTCTTCATCGGCCAGGCGATCGGCGCCTCATTCTTCGGCTGGCTCGGCGGGCAATTCGGTTATCCCTGGGTTTTCACCACGGCTGGACTGAGCCTGGTCGTGGTCGGTATCGGCTTCCGCCTCTGCCTAGTCCGCAAGGAATCGTTGCAACCATCATAGAAGCTGTCGAAATCCGGCAAGCCGGAACGTCATCAAGATGTCAGCACGTGACAAGCTTGTCGAAACATCCCGCTGACGCGAATAAGGAGCGAACAATGTCTTATGTCATGATGATCTTCGAGCCCGATGACTATATCGCCCGCCGCACCGATCCGGCCCACAAGGAGGCCTATTGGAGTGCCTGGGGCGCTTACAACAAGGCCCTGCAAGAGGCTGGCGTGATCGCCGGCGGCGCCCCCCTGGAAGAGCACGGCACCGCCACCACGCTGCGGCTGGTCAATGGCGAGCGCAAGGTCCAGGACGGCCCCTATATCGACGCCAAGGAGCAGCTTGGCGGCTTCATGATCCTCGAAGTCGACGACCTCGATACCGCCCTTGAATGGGCGGCGCGCTGCCCTGCGGCCGAATATGGTGCCGTCGAAATCCGGCCCAAGTATCAGATGGGCCAGGGCTAAGGCCCTGCCGTGAGGCGTGCTGAGGCGGAGACGGCTGCCGAAGAGGTTGCCCGCCACGCCTACGCGCGCCTCCTGGCCTATCTCGCCGCCCGTACGCGAAACCTGCACGCCGCCGAAGACGCGCTCGCCGACGCATTTCGGGCAGCCCTCGAGACCTGGCCCCGGCAAGGCGTGCCGGACCGGCCCGAGGCG
>JBGSYN010000119.1:0-2611 GCA_041750975.1 Geminicoccaceae bacterium
CGAACACGAAGAGATATTGGCCGCCATAGACGCACGTGATAGCGACGCTGCGGGATCGCGCATGAGTATTCACCTCCACGGTATCTTGAGTTCACTTCCAAGAGTGGAACAAGAAAACCCCGAGTTATTTTGTGAATGAACATGTCAGCGGCTGATCCGATCGAGGCGATGTTGTTGGCGGCGGGAATCGCACCGGACCATACGCTACGGGAGGTTCTTGCGGGCAGGCAGGATATTTTCGAAGGTATCGACACCACCGAGAAGGCGGCGCTTCGTCCGAACGAGCCGGGCGGCATTTCACACGATCAGCGCGCGGCCTTGGCGGCACGGATGGCGCGCCTCAATGGCGAGGCCGCCATGGCCGACCATTATGCCGGCCAGATCCAGGATGCCGCGTCTGTTGCGGCGATCGCAGAGCCGCATTTACAAGATGACGCCAACCCGCGGCTTCAGGCAATCCTTCGCCACGTCGATCTGGTGACCTCAAACCCGAAGGATGCGAGCCGGGTGGATATCGAGGCGTTGAAGGCGCAGGGTTTGGCCGACGCCGATATCGTCCGGCTCTCCGAACTTGTCGCGTTCGTCAATTTTCAGCTCCGGGTCGTGGCGGGTCTGCGCCTGATGGGAGGTTCTTCGTGAGCCGCAAGGTCGAGAGTTTCACGAGCGAGGTGCCGGTCTGGCGGCCCTATGTGACGCCGATAGATCTCGATCGGGCGAGCGAGGCGCAACGCGAGGCACTGAAAGTCACGCCGAGCAACACCAAGGTTTCCGACTACGTCCTGGTGCTGGCCCATGATCCAGAGACCTTGAGCCCGCGCACGCCCTTGTTCAACGGCATCATGTATGATCGCGGCGGCTTGAGCCGGGCCGAGCGGGAATTGGGAGCTATCGGTGCCTCGATCGTCAATCGCTGCATCTATTGCGCCGCCGTGCACGCCAACCGCTATAACCAGTTGACCAAGGACGAAACGGTTACCGCGCGCGTCTTCAAGGACGGGATCAATGCCGACCTCGAGCCAAGGGACCGGGCCATTCTCGAATTTGCGATCAAACTCTCGCAATGCCCGCCGGCCGCAAATCAGGCCGACATGAAAAACCTGCGCGAGGTCGGTCTCGACGATGCCGAGATTCTCGATCTGATCCTTTCTGCGGCGTTGTTCGGCTGGGCCAACCGACTGATGCACACGCTGGGCGAGCCGGTCGAGGCCGACACGACATGAGCGAGCCGATGCAGGTCGGGATCGTCGGTGCGGGTGCCGTGGCGTTTGCCACCGCTGCATTCCTGGAGCAGGCCGGGCATCGGCCAAAACTCTGGTCACTCTCCGGCAGCCGGACCGCAGACCTCGCCAAAGGCAGCCCCCTGATCGCCACGGATGCCATCGAGGGCAGTTTCCGGCCAGCCGTTGCAACAAGTGCGCGGGACGTCGTCGAGGGTGCCGATATCGTGTTTCTGGCACTCCCCGCCAACGGCCACAGAACCGCGATGGACGCCATTGCGCCATATCTGGCGGAAGGTCAGACCGTCGTCATCAGTTCGCACGCCTCTTTCGGAGCGCTCTATCTCTCGAAATTGCTGGCGGCGCGCGATGTAGAGGTCCCCATCGTCGCGTGGGGCACCACATTGACGGGAGGTCGCCAGATCGGCCAGTGTGAGGTCAAGGTCTCGACGGTCAGGAAGCAAATCGACATTGCGACACTGCCCGCCAACCTCAGTGCCCATGGATACAGTGTGTGTGAGACTCTCGCTGGCGAACGGTTCGTCGATCGAGGCGGCATATTGGCAGTGGCCCTGAGCAACCTCAATCCGCAGAACCATCTGGGCATTGCCTTGTGCAATCTCACCCGCATGGAGCGGGGCGAAAGCTGGAGCCAGGGCCAGAACGTGACACCGGCGGTCGGGCGCCTGCTCGAGGCACTGGATCGCGAACGCCTGGCGATTGCCGCGGCACTCGACTTGAAGGTGCGCTCGATTTTCGAGCATTTTCACCTCTCGTTTCATGTGCCGATCGCCAGTATCTCCGAGATGAACCAGCAAATGCATGACGAAGGCAGGGGCGGGAGCGGCCCGTCGACGGCGGAAAGCCGCTATGTGCTTGAGGACGTTCCGTTCGGACTTGTCGTGACGGAAGTCCTCGGCCAGTTGGCAGGCCGCCCGACCGTTCTCCACACCAGTGGGATCGAGATTTTCTCAGCGCTCTACGGCATCGATTTTCGAGCCCGGAACGATCTTCTCAAATCCTTGTCGATTGACAGGATGTCGCTCGACGAATTGGATGGGCTTTGTCGTTCCGGTTATCAAGGCACCGCCAGCAGGCATTCAACCGCGAAGGAAAACGCACATGACTGACATTCGATTCGATCGGCGCGGTCTGATCAAGACGGCCTCCGCCGGAGCCGCCCTCATGGCCGCTCCCTCGATCATCCGGCCCCGCGAGGCCAGGGCGGCAGGCGTGGTCAATGTCTGGACCTACGCCAATTTCATTCCGGACGATTTCAAGGAAGCGTTCGAGAACGAGACCGGCATCGAGATCCGCATCCGGCTGGTCGACGATCAGGGCAAACAATTCAATCTGATGAGTGCCGAGGCCTCGAGCCCGACGGCGGATATCGT
>JBGSYN010000120.1:0-54370 GCA_041750975.1 Geminicoccaceae bacterium
TCAAGGCCGGGATCGTCGCCAGCACGCAGGTCGCCATGAAGACATTGACGTATTGGATGCCGCCGCCCTCGCTGGCGAAATCGCCGATCCCGACCTGAATGGTCTTCATCTCGCCCTGATTGAGCAAGAGGCTCGCCCAGAGAAAATCGTTCCAGGCGTTGAGGAAGGTGAAGATGCCCACCGCGGCGATGCCGGGCAGGGACACAGGCAGAATGACGCGCCAGAACGCGGAGAAATAGGAGCAGCCATCGATCAACGCCGCTTCTTCCAATTCGGGCGGGCAGGCGCTCTCGAAATAGCCTCGCAGCAGAAGTACCGCGAACGGCAGGGAGAAGCCGATATAGGCGATGATGACCCCGGAATAGGTATTCAGAAGTCCGAGATCCTGGATGATCGCATAGATCGGAAACACCCGCGTGATCGGCGGGATGAGTTGCGTCACGAGAATGGTGGCGAGAATGGCGGTGGCACCCGGAAAGCGGAAGCGACCCAGCACGTAGGCTGCCGTGCAGGCCATCGCCGTCGCGATCGTGGCTGCCGTGAACGAGACCAGCACCGAATTGAAGAGATATTTCCACACCGGAATGAGCAGCCCGGCGTTCTCATAGGCCGTCAGCGAGAGGCTCTCCGGGACCCAGCTCGGCGGCAGGGCCCTGATCTCGACATTGGACTGAAAGGAGCTTTTCAGCATCCAGTAGACCGGCAGCAGAATATAGATCAGCAAGAGGCCGGCGATGCCGCAGGCGACCAGCCTGGTGACGCTGTCGCCGAAGGAGGCCTTGATGCCGCTGCGCTGGCGCGCCGGCGAAGCGCTCTCCAGGGCAACGCTCACAGGCCTGCCTTCCGCATCTGGTTGCGCAGATAGAAGACGCAGATCAACCCGGTGAGGATGAGGATGACGCCGCTGGCGGCAGCGCCAATATCGAAGCGAAAGAACGTGAACGCCTGCTGATAGGAATAGACCGCCATGATGTTGGTGAGGTTCTGCGGCCCGCCGCCGGTCATGATATAATTGATCTCGAAATGACCGAGGCCAGTCATGGTCAAGAGCATCAACAGCACGCCCAAGACCGGTTTCAACATCGGCAGCGTGACGAAACGGAACTTCTGCAGCAACGTGGCGCCATCGACCTCGGCGGCTTCGTACATGCTCTTGGGAATGGATTGTTGGCCAGCCAGCAGGAAAATCACGACGAAGGGCAGGCCGTTCCAAATGCGCACTGCAGCAACCGACAGCATCGGAATGCTGACAGGACCCCAGGTCGTGGAGTCCGTGAGAAAACGGATGTTGGTCGTGATGATGCCCCAGTCGCGTAGGAGGAAGTTGATGGGGCTCCGATCCGTGTTGAGCAACCACATCCAGATCGCTGCCGCGACTACGGGCGGCACGAACCACGGCACGCAGACCAGCATGCGGACGACGGTGCGGCCCCGATACTCCCCGCTGAGAATCTGCGAGAAGAGCAGGCCCATGAGGATGACGCCGGTGACGGCGATCGCGGTGAAGAGAACCGTGTTGACCACAGTCTGGATGAAGCGCGGGTCCGAGAAGACGGTAACGTAGTTATCGAAGCCGACAAATGGCGTGCCGAACTCGCGCACCCGCATCAGATCGTATTCCTGAAAGCTCATCAGCAGTGAGGCCAGCATCGGATAGACGCCGAGAGCGATGGTGAACAGCAGCGCCGGCGCCACCATCAGGTAACAGAAGAACAGTCTCCGCCTTTCCAATGCATTCACCTCTCGAGTATCCCGTGAATAATTGGGGGAACCGATGCTCTCCCAATACTTTCGTAGCACTTTCTCCTCAGTGAATGTTGGCCTCTTGATTACCTCACCGGCCCGTGATTTCTTTCAGGAGATTGAAGAAAGCTATCTTCCGCGGCGAGGAGATCGACCAGTCGACGGGCAAGGACTGGTAGCCATCGGGATACTTCTCCCGGTCCATGCGGTAGTCGAAAAAGCCCCATGAGGCCCCGGACCCGATGGCGGCCACGAAATTGTTGTCGGGCTGGTCGAAGTCGAAATGGTCGTCTTCATTGTAGATGATCGGCTGGCCACGATAATGCTCATTGGTCCGAATTCGCAACACATCGAGACGGATGCCATCGGGATGATGGCGGCGATTGCCATGCGGCAGAATGAAATCGGCCGTTCGCAACAGATTGGCGCCAAATGTCGAGGCGGAGATCAGGCTGGTGCTGACCAGGAGCCGGCCGGCCGGTGTTTCGAGTTTGCCTCTGGTGCGGTTCTGAACCAGCTCGATCAGCTCATGGCAGCGGTCGGCCATGATGATGTCGAAAGCAAAGGGCGCGTTGATCTCATTGCCGATCTCGAGCAGCACGTTGCGTGCGCCGCGCGACACCAGCCAGTCCGCAGTATTGGCAACAGCCGCGCGAACCGCCTCCTCGTCTCTGAAAATCCGGGTTTGCTGCCAATAGAAGAGGCCGAGGATGACGACCATGCCGAGCCCGTCGCAGGCGGTAATCACCTGATCGAGCCGGTCGAGCCAGGGTTGCTTCAGCGTGCCGTCCGCCTCGAAGCCCGAAATGTGCCAGGGCTGAATCCAGCTATAGCCCTCGGGGCTGCCGCCTTGCAGATTGAGGCACACCGCATCGAGACCGTGCGATCGATAGGCCGGCAATTGTTCCACGAACTCGCCGGTGTTGCGCTCGGCCGAGAACGGCCCGTCAGCATAGGCCCAGACCCCGCGCGTCGCCGGATTCTCGTCGTCGGAAATGGTGTTGGCCATGCGCGAATTGAACAACATTCCCTCGATGCCGTGATCCCGCCAATGCCGGCCTTGGTGGGTCACTTCGCCATTCAGGAAGAACTTGTCGCCCTCGATGGCGACGACTGTCTCTGTGCTCGGCACTGCATTTCCCTCCTTCAACACTCAAACTGTCTTTATCGTTAGTGGTCGGAATGCTGAACAGCGCCGGCGCCATCACGAGGTCAGAGACTAGCGGTCTCCGACGCACCAATGCGCTCGCCTCTCAACGTATGAGGGACCGGGAAAACCCACGCCTTCCCGGTCATCGAAGCAGCTAGCTATTCTTTGGTTTTGGTCCGGTCTATTTCGCTCTGCATCCGCGCCTGGGTTGCCGTCACGACCTCGTCGATATCCTTTTGCAGCACGATCGCGTCATACATCATGTCGTAGATAACAGCCCCCGACTCCGGCGACATCAAGGCACTCCAAATCGGCGAGGGATGCTGCGAGGTGCGGCCATAATCGAGCGATTCCGCAACCACCTCCTTCCATGGCCTGTCACTCCAGAACTCGGACTCCATGACGGCACGCTCCGGGCTCACCGTGCCGCCGGCTTCGCTGATGCGCTGGGCGATATCGTCGCGGCTGAGAAACGCGATCCAGTCGACGCAGGCCTCGACATTGTCTGTGCCACGAAGCACGCCGAAATAGCCGGCGCCACTATAGGTATCGCGATTGCCGGCTGGACCTTCAGGTGCAATCGCCATCGCCCACTTGCCGTCGATTTCGGGAAAGTCGCGGTCGATCTGGCCGCCCCAGGCATTGGGGGTGCTGCCGACCATGGCAAGGGTGCCGGAAACGAAATCCACCAGCGGATCATAGCCCTGTTCCATGAATTCGGGCGACACCACCTGGTGCTGCCAGACCATGTCCCGCATCCAGGTGAGCGTCGTTCGCATCGCCTCGTTGTCGATCGTCGCCTTGCTGCCGTCTTCCGAAAGAAAATTGCCGCCGGCCTGCCAATAATAGGGGACGAGCGCTTGCGGTGGGTTGTCGGGTCCGAACGAATATCCCCACTGCGAGACGTTGCCGTTCTCGTCACGTTTGGTCAGTTCCGTGGCGGCGTCGACGATCTCCTCCCAACTTCCGGGCGCGTTGGTAACGCCCGCCTCCTCGAAAAGGTCGGTTCGGTACATGATCGGCCGGATATCGACGCGCCAGGGGACACCATAGAAGTCGTCGTTCCAGAAGACATCCTGAAGGCTGCCCGCGAAGTAGGCTTCCTCGAGATCCGGCCAGCGGTCCCTGTACTCATTGATTGGCAGGGGTCCATATTGATCGCCGCCAATCGCCGAGAACGAATGCAGCCAATACATGTCTGCGCAGTCGGGTGCCGCCCCGCCCTGCGCGACGGTCAGCCAGGTCTGGAAGGCGGTCGGCCAGTTGATGATCTCGTGCCGAACCTCGATGCCGGATTCTGCCTCGAATTCGGCCGTCAGTTCCTCCATCAATGATTTCCAAGAGATCAGGTCGCCGTAGGTCTGGGTCCAGAACTCGATCTGCTGCGCTTGCGCCGGCACCGCCGCTAACGCCGCGAGCGAGGTGCTGACGACGAGCGCCGACGCGGTTTTCTTGAGGGACACGAGTTTGTTGGGTTTGATGGTCATTTAGCCTCTCCAAGGATTGTGGAATTTTGGTGACGTCATTTTCCGGTGATCTCTTTCAAGAGATTGAAGAAACCCTGCTTCCTTTCCGATGAGATCGACCAGTCGACCGGAAATGACTGGTAGCCGTCCGGGTATCTTTCTCGGTTCATGCGATAGTCGAAGAAGCCCCATGAAGCGCCGGATTCGATGGCGGCCACGAAATTGTTGTCGGGCTTGTCGAAATCGAAATGGTCGTCTTCGTTGTAGAGAATCGGCTGGCCGCGATAATGCTCGCTGATGCGGTTGCGCAAGACCTGCAGGCGGATACCGTCGGGATGGTGCCGGCCATTGCCGTGCGGCAGCAGGAAGTCCGCGGTGCGCATCAAATTGGCGCCGAAGGGCGGGGCAAACGCCAGGCTGGTGCTGACCAGGAGCCGGCCAGCCGGCGTTTCGAGCTTGCCCTCGGAGCGGGATTGGGCGAGCTCGATCAACTCGTGGCAGCGTTCCGGCATGATGATGTCGTAATCGAACTTTAGATCGACCTCATTGCCGATCTCCAAGAGCACATTGCGGGCACCTCGCGCCACCAGCCAGTCGACGGTATTGCCGACGGCGGCGCGAACCGCCTCCTCGTCGCGGAACACCCAGGATTGTTTCCAATAGAACAGCCCGAGCATGACCACCATGCCAAGCCGGTCGCAGGCCGAGATCACCTGATCGAGCCGGTCGAGCCAAGGCTGCTTGATCGAGCCGTCGGCCGCGAAGCCCGAAATCTGCCAGGGCTGCACCCAGGCATAGCCTTTCGGGCAGCCACCCTGCAGATTGATGCAGACCGCGTCCAGCCCGTGGGCCCGGTAGGTCGGCAATTGCTCGACGAATTCGTTGGTGTTTCGCGCGGCAGTAAACGGTCCGTCGGCATAGGCCCAGACCCCGCGCGTCGCCGGATTCTCATCGTCGGCGATGGCGTTGGCCATTCGCGAATTGAACAGCATTCCTTCGATGCTGTGATCGCGCCAGCGCCGACCCTTGTGTGTGATCTCGCCATTCAGGAGGAATTTTTCGCCTTCAATTGCGACGATGGTATCCGTGTTTGGCATCCGTGCCTCCTCCTTCAACATTCAAATTTCTTGCTTGTCTTCGACCGCGGAACCCCCGCGGTGCTAATGTATACGCCACAGCATATAGCGTGGCGCACGTCAATGTTTGCGCAACCACGCTATGGTGGTCCAAGGCCGCGCGAAGTTGCTTGACAAATACCGGAGGCTGTTCGTTATCGTGGCCCAGCAAAAATTGATCAGGAGGCAAGATTGATGACCAACTCCTATTCGTCGTGCCGCAGGTTCGCGCTCAGCAGCGTGCTCTTGCTTGGAAGTGCCGTGGCATTGACCGGCCCGGTTTGGGCTTATCAACAGGCGCCGATGCTGGATCCCCTGGTCGAATCAGGCGCACTGCCGCCGGTCGACGAACGTCTCCCCGCCGAACCTGCGGTGATCGAGCCCTTGGAAAGCGTCGGCAAATATGGCGGCGTCATGAAACGCGCGCTCACCGGGGCGTCGGGCGACCACAACACGATTCTTCGCATCGTCGCTCCGCAGTCATTCGTCAGATGGAACCCGGACTATACCGACGTCGTCCCCAATGTCGCCGAATCCTGGGAGATCAGCGACGATGCAAGGGAATACACGTTCCACCTCCGCCCCGGCATCAAATGGTCCGATGGCGAGCCGATGACCACCGAAGACATTCAGTTCTTCGTGGAAGACCTTCTGGGCAGCGATTTCTACGGATCGCCGCCCTCGCAGTTCGTCAGCGGCGGCGAGATCGTCAAGATCGACGTGATCGACGACTACACCATCAAGTTCATTTTCAAGGAGCCGAACGGGCTCTTTCTGTTTGATCTCGCATCGCCCTATGGTGCTCCGCCCGTGCTTTGGGCCAAGCATTACTGCAGCCAGTTCCACCCAAAATATAATGAGAATATCGACCAGTTGATGGCCGAGTTCAGCCAGGACAACTGGGTCGAACTCTTCAAGTTCCGCTGCGGCACGCGGGAAAAAGGCGACCGCTGGTACAATCCCGAAAAGCCGGTCATCGAACCTTGGGTGATCAAGGAACCCTATACCGGCGGGGCCACCCGCGTCGTGCTCGAGCGCAATCCCTATTTCTGGCAGGTCGATCCCGAGGGTAATCAGCTGCCCTATATCGATCGCATCGAATACAGCATCGTCGGCGGCACGGAAGGTGTGCTGCTCGAAGCCATCGGCGGCAATATCGATATGCAGGTCCAAAACCTGCAAGAAATCCAAAATCGGCCGCTGCTGTTGGAGAATGCCGAGAAGAGCGGCTATCGCATGATCGACACCGTTCCTGTCGGCGCCGGCTCGGCAGTCATCTTCCCGAACCTCGCGCACAAGGACCCCAAGATGCGCGAGCTGTTGAACACCAAGGATTTTCGCATCGCCTTGAGCCACGCGATCGATCGCGAAGAAATCATCGATCTTATTTTCCTTGGACAGGGCGAACCCTGGCAGATCGGCCCACCCGAGGGCCACGCGCTCTACAATGAGACCCTGGCGAAACAGTACACGGAATTCGATCCCGAAGCCGCGAACCAAATGCTCGATGAGCTTGGCTTCGACGAGCGCGGCTCGGATGGCTTCCGGCTCGATCATGACGGCAACCGGATCTCTCTGTTTGTCGAGTACAACTCGCGCGACACCGTGATGTCCGACATCATGGAGCTGGTGGTCCAGTATTGGCGGGATGTCGGCATCGAGGCCAAGATCGAGGCGGTCGACAACAATTTCTTCCAGGCTCGCAACGCCAATTGGGACGACACCATCCAGATCTCCGGCGCCGATAATGGTGGTACCGAAGCTATTTGGCGGCCCATCATGTATGTGCCGATGGAGGACGACAGCCGCTGGGGTGTGCCCTGGGCTTTCTGGTATCTGTCGGGCGGCACGGAAGGCGAGGAGCCACCCCAATATGTCAAGGACCGGTTCGCGGCCTATGACAAGGTCCGTGCGTCGCAGCCGGGCCAAGGCCAGGAAGAGTTGATGCGCGAGGTCCTGGACATGACAGCTGAAGCCTTCGAGGTCATCGGCATCAGCACGCCCTTGCCGGGCCAGGGCATCGTCAAGAACGGTCTGAAAAACGTGCCGGACCAGATGCCTTACGGCTTCTTCTATCTGGTGCCGCAGCCGACCATGCCGGCGACCTATTATTGGGATGACGCATCCGGTCGCCGGGGCTGATGCGCTGAAGTTTTGATGCAGTGCGCCGCGGCTCCCTCATTCTCTGCATTGGGGGGCCGCGGCTTTTTGTTGAGAGCAATTCAAATGGATCCTGACAACAAGACGCTCGGCCCGGTCGCCGCCGAGGTCATCGAGAAACTGCGGCGGATCAGTGTCGCTACCATCAGCGGCCAGCTCGCCAAGCATGGCCTGCGCCGGATGTTCATGACTAATGTCCGGCCGATCCGCAGCGATCTGAAGATCGTCGGTCCGGCCTTCACCTTGCGCTACATTCCAGCACGCGAGGACATCACCATCCCGCAATACACCTCAGACCCCAAGACGCCGCAGCGCAAGACGGTCGAGATTGCGCCGCCGGGCTCGGTCGTCGTCATGGATTGCAGGCGCGAAGTCTGGGCTGCCGGACTTGGCGGCATCCTCTCGCGCCGTATGCAGCGCCGCGGCGTGGAAGGTGTGGTTCTGGACGGCGGCTTGCGCGACTTTTCCGAAGTCGAAAGCTCGGGCTTCCCCGTCTTTTGCTGCGGCCCGGCCGCACCGCCTAATAATGTGCTTCATCACCCCGTAGACTTCGACGTGCCGATCGCCTGCGGTGCGGTGCCGGTATTCCCAGGGGACATCATCTGTGGCGATCGCGAGGGGGTTGTCGTCATACCGCGTTATCTAGTGGAAGAGATCGCCGATGCGGCCTTGGAGCAGGAGGAGCGCGAAGTCTTTCTTCTGGAGAAGGTCGATCAGGGGGCGTCGATCGTCGGTGTCTATCCGCCGAGCGAGGAGACCCTCCGGGAATATGAGAGCTGGAAACAACGCCATTGACCAAGTTTCACACCGGTAATCCAGAGGTCGTGCCGCTCGATCCCCAGGTCATCGAGACCCTGCGCGGCGTCAGCACCGCCACGATCAGCACGCAGCTCGCCCGCCGCGGCTTCGCTCATCCCTGCATGGAAGGCGTGCGGCCGTTGCGGCCGGATATGAAGGTGGTCGGACCGGCCTTCACGCTGCGCTTCATTCCCAATCGGCCCGACATCACGACGCCCCAATTCGGCGGTCATCCCGAGCATCCGCAGCGGGTCGCCATCGAAACCTGTCCCGAGGGTGCCGTGCTGGTGGTCGACGCGCGCGGCAAGGCCCGCTCGGGCGTTGTCGGCGATATCATGTGCCGAAGGTTGCAGCGCCGGGGTGTCGCCGGCATCGTGCTGGATGGCGGTATTCGCGATACTCGGGACGTCGTTGCCACCGACTTTCCGGCATTCTGTCTCGGTGCCGTGGCCCCGCCCAATCCGATCGAGCATCATCCGGTCGATATGAATGTCCCGATTGCCTGTGGCGACACGTCTGTCTTTCCGGGCGACATCATCGTCGGCGATTACGAGGGGGTGTGTGTCATTCCCCGCTACTGGGCGGCCGAGATCGCCGAAGAGGCGCGACATAAGGAAGATGTCGAGGCATTCATTCTCGATAAGGTCGATCGTGGCTCCAGCCTGATCGGTGTCTATCCTCCGAATGAGGCGACCTTGGCCGAGTATGAGGAATGGAAGAAGGGACGTCGCTGACCGTCCATAATGATGCCAACCGTTTAAGGGAGGCGATCCGATGAAGAGGGTCAATTCGCTAAGGGACGCTTCGCAGGATGGATCTGCCATCGGACCTGAGCCGCTGGCGGGATCCATAATTGGCGCGACGGCGGGTATCTCGAGCGATGAAACCCTCGGCGATCGGGTCTATGCAGCGATCTTCGACGAGATCGTCCGGGGTGATCTCAAGCCCGGCAGCCGGCTGCCAAGCGAATCGATCCTGGCCGAACGCCATACCGTCTCGCGCCCCATCGTCCGTGAGGCCTTGGCGCGGCTGCGGGATCATGGCCTCATCTATTCGCGCCAGGGATCGGGCTCGTTCGTACGTCAGCGTCCCGACCAGGCCGTGTTGCGTTTTGCACCGGTTGCCAATATCGCCGATATTCAGCGCTGTTTCGAGTTTCGAGCGAGCTTCGAGGGTCGTGCCGCTGCATTGGCGGCGGAGCGGCGTGAGCCTTCGCATCTGAAGCGGATCAAGGCCTGCTACGACGAGCTCGAGCACATCATCAAGCAGGGCTCGCTCGGCGTCGATGAGGATTTCGCGTTTCATCTTGCGGTTGCTGCTGCGGCCCGCAATCACTTCTTCACCTCGACCCTGGCGATGCTCGAGGAGCAGATTCGTTTCGGCATGAATCTGATGCGCAACCTAAGCCTGCAGCGCTCGAGCGAGCGCCTGCATCTGGTCCAGGAAGAGCATCGCCTAGTGTTGGAGGCGGTGACGCGGGGCGACGCGGTGGCAGCGCAAGCGGCCATGATTTATCATGTCGATCACGCCAGAAAACGCATGTTCGAGGGCTCGGTCGATGGCGTGCCTTCGGCTGAGGCAAGTTCGTCAATCAACCTCATCATCGAATAGGAGCAGAATGCCATGCATGTCGGCACACAGATTCAAGCCCGGGACGACAGCGATTTCGAGGTCTGGGCGCAGCTCGGCGTCACCCATGTCTGCGCCGATCCCAAGGGCAACCCGCATGACTGGACCCGTGAGATCCTGCAGGCGCAGCGGGAGAAGCTCGAGGGATTCGGCCTCTCGCTCGATATGATCCAGCTGCCGCTCGGCTCGAGGCCGATCGAGGAAAGCCAGAGTCCGGATATTTTGACGGCCGGCCCCGATCGTGACCGCCAGATCGACAGCATCTGCAATTTGATCCGCAACATGGCAGCAGCCGGTGTTCCGGCCGCGAAATACAATCTCAACATCATCGGCATTCCCCGCACGCCCAGAGAAAAGGGCCGCGGCGGTTCGCTCAACGCCGCGTTCAGGTGGGATCTGGCCGACCAGAATGCCGCCCCGGGCATCGCCGGGGTGCTCGACGAGGATACTAATTGGGAGCGCATCGATTATTTTCTCGAACGCGTGGTACCGGTTGCCGAGGAATATAAGATCCGGCTCGCCTGCCACCCGCACGATCCGTACACACCGCCCGGCTACAGGGGTATCACCCGCGTGCTCGGCACGGTCGACGGCCTGAAGAAGCTCGTGCAGATGCACGAAAGTCCCTATCACGGGCTGAACTTCTGTCAGGGCACGGTCGGCGAGATGCTGGACGACCCAGGCCGCGAGATCTTCGACGTCATTCGCTGGTTCGGCGAACGGAAGAAGCTGTTCAACGTCCATTTTCGCAATATTCGAGGCCACAAGCTGAGCTTCATGGAGACCTTCCCCGATGAGGGCGACATGAACATGTGGCAGACGTTGAAGGTCTATCGCGAAATCGGTTACCCTTACATGCTGATGCCCGACCACGTCCCCGAGATCTCGGGAAAAGACCCCAAGGGCGTCGCCTTCGCCTATGTCTATGGCTACATCCAGGCCCTGCTCGACGCCGCTGATACGGAGCTGTGACCAAGAGATAGCGGCAGCGGCCGTTATTTTATTGTGGCGCTGCGATCGACAGCTCAGTGCCAGTGTACGGATTGTAATTGAAGTTCCCCGGGAATTGCTCATCCGTTGCCGGATCATATTTCGGCGGAAGGATACTGCCGAGCGGCAATCGAAAGGCAAACTCCTGTCCAAGCAGAACGATCGTGAATACGCCTTCCCGGGTCGGATCGACGATGGCGGTTCCATCCTCGCTTTCTGCCGGAAACAAGACGAAATGCATGTTTTCGTCCATGGGGCCGGAGATATTGGAAACTAGTGGTTTATCATCGTAACCACATTCTTCATGTCGGGATCGATGTCGGCGATGGCCAAAGGCGCGTAGTCGCGGCCCTTCGTGTCTTCGATCCGAATACCGTTGCGAATGGTCCGTTCGTCTCTATAGGTGATGCCACCCAGCGGACCAATATCGCCGGCCACGACAGCAATCATTGTGTAGGGACGGATTGTAGCAAGTATCGGATCGACTTGCGCGGCCGTTTCATTTGGATCCTGTGCTGCTGCCTGCCAAAACACCTCAGGCAACCAATTGACCAACTTGAACTCGCTGGCACTTTGAGAATATTTCTGCGTTTCTTGAACAATCGCATTAAAGTCGAGAGTCTGTTGCCCGTGTACACGGCCCGGCAGCAGGGTAATCAAGATAGCTAAGGCCGACGCCATGCAAATAGTTGTCAGATGCGACTCAAACAGCGCAATAGCTCGGTTCATCTTTTTGCACTAACTTAGCGGCGAATCCCACCGGCCGGGGATCACGAGGCGACACCTTATGACCCATTTTGAGCCGCAGTCATAGTGAGCGTTGAAGATAGAACCAGAAAAGATGGCCGACGCTTTCGCCTTTTAGATTAATGTTCCTTGATTTATTCATGATTGGAATGCCGTGCGATCCTGATTCGGAGGCGTCAAGGTTCTGCCCCAATCGCGGACTAGCCGCGGAGGACGGCTTCAAGCAGCTCGTGCGGCGCTAAGTCAGGTCTGTCACCGCCTTCTTGCACTCGGGCCGCAAGCTTGGGCGTTAGGTGATTGTCTGAAGTTCAGTCTTGAGCCTCTCACCCGTTGCCTCGTCGAACAAAAAGCCCTTGGCGTGAGGAAAGGTGAGAGCGACCGCTGTGTCGTAGTCGGCGTCGTAGTCCTTGGGCATTTTGACCGCGAGCGATGCCTTGCCGAGTGATATGGTAACGAGCGTGACGTCGCCCGTGAGTTCGGCCGTATAGACCGTGGTGTCGAACAGGCCCCGGCCGGTCTCGGTGATCAGGGCGTCTTCGGGACGGAAGCCGAGCACGGCTTTTCGGGGCTCGGTGTCGCCTTGGAGCGGCAGGCTGACGCCATGGCTCTCGAAGCGGTTATTGGCGATGGCGCCATGGATGAAGTTCATCGGCGGGGCGCCCATGAAGCCGGCGACGAAGAGGTTCCTGGGCTGGTCGTAGACCTCGCGCGGGGTGCCGATCTGCTGCAGCACGCCATGGTTCATGACGACGACGCGATGGGCGAGGGTCATCGCCTCGATCTGGTCGTGCGTGACATAGATCATCGTGACGCCGAGATCATGCTGCAGATGCTTCAACTCCGCGCGCATGAAACCCCTGAGCTTGGCGTCGAGATTGGAGAGGGGCTCATCCATCAGGAAGACGGAAGGGCGGCGGACGATGGCCCGGGCAAGCGCGACGCGCTGGCGCTGACCGCCGGAGAGCTGGCGCGGGTAGCGGTCGAGATAGTCCTGCATGTGGACCTGTTCGGCGGCGGTGCGGATGGCACCCGCCCGTTCGCTTTTGGGGATGCCCCGGGCGCGAAGCGGGAAGGCGATATTTTCAGCGACGGTCTTATGCGGATAGAGTGCATAGGACTGAAAGACCATGGCGACGTCGCGATATTTCGGCAGCGTATTCGTGACGTCGACGTCGCCGATCGTGATCTTGCCTTCATTCGCCTCCTCGAGGCCCGCGATCATGCGCAACGCCGTCGTCTTGCCGCATCCCGACGGTCCCAGGAGGACCAGAAACTCGCCGGCGCCGACACTGAGATTGAGATCCTTGACGACGCGCACGCTGCCGAAGCTTTTGTCGATATTCTCGAGGACGACGTTTTTCGCCTGCAAACGGCCCGGCCTCTTCTTGGCATTGTGGCCGGCCGGCGGTGCGGCCATGACGGGATAGTCTGCCGTTTCGCTCATCCCTTAACCGCTCCAAGAAGCACGCCCCGCGCGATGAAACGCTGCAAGATCAACGCCATCAAGACGACGGGCAGAATCATGATGAGAATGACCACGCACATGGTCCACCAGAGGATGCCACGCTCACCGGCGTTCATTCCCGCGACCAGGATCGGCATGGTCTGGGCATTGGTCGTCGTGAGAAAGAGGGCGAGGATGTACTCGTTCCAGGAGAGTATCATGACCAGTAGCGTTACCGCGGCGAGACCGACCTTGGCCAAGGGCAGAACGATGTCGAAGAAAATGAAGAACCGGGAGGCGCCGTCGAGGGCCGCACTTTCCTCGAGATCGATCGGGATGGATCTGAAAAAGTCGTGCATCAGCCAGACGACGATCGGCAGGTTGACGACTGTGTAGCAAAGGATGAGAGCGGCGTAGGTATCGAGCAGGCGGACCTGCTGAAACATCATATAGATCGGTATGATGACGACGACGGGCGGCAGGATGCGCTGGGAGATCATCCAGAAAAGGATGTCGCCATTGCCGACACGGCGTTGGAAATGGTTGCTGAGGGCACGGCTCAAGAGCACCAGCAGGGCTACTGCGATGGCGGCGGCGATGCGCCAGTCGACCCCATAGACGCCGATCGCAACGCTCACGGCGATAAGGCTGAGCACGAAAAGAATGATGGTTGCGAACTTCGGGCGATACTCGATCCGGGCGAGCGCGTAGGCCGCCATGCTGCCGATGAGAACGCAAAAGACGGTCGAGAACAGGGCGACGATGATCGAGTTGAAATAGGGCTTGGAAGTCTCGCCCAGGCCGGTCACCAGAAGATCGCGCCAGGCGTGGAGATTGGGCGTGAAATCGACGAAAGGCAGATAGACCGGCCCCGCATTGACGTCGAGCGGCAGTTTGAACGAGGTAATGACGATCCAATAGAGCGGGAACAGGACGAACAGCGACCAGAAGATCAGAATCGTGTAGGTCAGGATGCTTCCCAGGGGCGACATCTCGCCGATCCTGGCGGGCTCCGTCCAGCGTCTAAGACCGGTTGTCCCGCTTGGCTCGAGAGGAATGCTGCTCATATCGCCTCGGCCGCCCGGCGCTTCATCACCACCAGATTGAAGAACGACACGCACAGCACCACGGTCACGAACAGGAGCAAATAGGCGATGGCGGCGGACTGGCCGAAATCGGGCGCGCGCCAGGCGAAGAAGGCCTGCAGCGTCATCGATTCGGTGGCGATGCCAGGGCCGCCGGAGGTCATGATGTTGGGCAGATCGACCAGCTTGAAGGCCTCGATGACCCGGATCAACATGACCGTGGCAGCAACAGGGGCGATTTGCGGCCAGGTCACCTCGCGGAAGATCAACCAACCGGAGGCGCCATCGACATGGGCGGCCTCGACGCTGTCGCGCGGCACGTTTTCCAGCGCAGCCAGAAGGATGACGAAAATGAACGGGATCCACTGCCAGCTATCGGCAATGATGATGAAGATGCGCGCGGCCCAGGGATCGGCGGCCCAGGCGAAATCGCCGAGCCCGAACCACTGCCAGACCGGCGAGAACGGCCCCTTGGTGGTGTCGGCCAGCATCCGGAAGGCATAGCCGATGCCGATCGGGGTGATCATCAGGGGCAGGAAGAAGACCACGCGAAAAAAGGTGCGACCGCGGATCGGCTGAGCGCAGACGACGGCAAGGCCGAGACCGATCACGAATTGGATGCCGCAACCAAAGCCGACATAGAAAAGTGTGACGCCGAGTGTGCCGAATTGCTCGCCACTGAGGAGGGTGGCGGCAAAGAGCAGGGTAAGGCCAAAGATCATCGCGGCCGTGATCAGGCGGCCGATCATGCCCGGCAGCCAGACATTGCCGCGGCGGAGATGCGCGTAGATCCAGTAGAGCAAGAGCAGACCGATAACGATCGTGACGAACCAGCCGAGCGTGCTGATGCTGCTAAAGGTGCCGAGAAAATGAAACTGCTCGGAGCCGAATAGCTGCTTTTCGAAGTTGTCGAAGCCGACGAAGCGGACATTGAAGCCGCCGGCCCGCAAACGGATCCGCGACATGGCGAGGATCAATGATGCGATGAGCGGGAACAGCGAAAAAACCAGAATCATGATCACGGCGGGCCAGATGAACCAGTGCCGCGAGGTCCGATCGAACCATTCGGAAATCCCGGCCCCTCGGGTGCGAGAGGCCGGGATCGTTGATACCGCCATTACGTGATCCGGCTAGAGGTCACGTCGATCAGGATCGATCAGTTGGTGATACCGAGCGAAGCCTTGTAGCTCTCCAGCTGCTCCTCGCGGCCGAAATCCTCGGTGATCTCTTCCCAGCCTTCCTCGATATTAGCGAGTGCCTGGTCGACATCGACCTCGCCGGCGAGATAGCGGGCGAGTTCGCGGTCGAGCACCAGCGCCTCATAGTTCTGGGTTCCAGGGATGCGCAGATCCGAAGCCATGTTCGGGCTGTTGAGGCTGTCGCCTATTGCGCCCAGATAGCTTTCAGCGAATTCGGGGCTGAAGCCTGCCTCGACCCAGGTATCGGTGTTCTCGAACTGGGAGATCCGATAGGGATTGTAGCCGGTCCAGCCGATGGTGACGTCGACGTTCGATTGCGCAGGCTCGTTCATATAGGAGAGGAAGTCGTACGCCGCTTCGATGACTTCGGGGTCCGAATTGGCATTGATCGCACCCGACCAGCCACCGAACGCGGCGAACGGCGCGTGGTTTATGCCGTCGATGGCGTTCGGACAGATCTCGGCGGTGCAGTCGACGAGTTCACCGCTCTCGCGGTCGAGAACCTGGGTCGAACCCGGCAAAATCGAGGCGCCGACCAGATCCTTGACGATCGAATTTTCCTCATCGATCGAGAGGGGGCCGATGTCGCCCCAATCCAGCATTAGTGCGCAGCGACCGCTGAGCATCAAAGCGCGCGTGTCGCCAATGTCGTGATTGAGCTCATTCGGCGGTCCGAACTCGCCCGAATTCTTGTAGAATTCGAAGGCCGCTTTCCAGGCCTCATTATTGACCAAGGGTGTCATGTCTTCGGTATCGAAGAAGAAGCCCTGGCCGGTACCCTGGGTCTGTGAATAGGGCGCGGCGACCGACATCACGGCATAGAAGCTCTGAGCATTGCGCTTCTTGAAGATGCAGGAGCCGTAATCGGCCTCGCCATCGCCATTCATGTCCTTGCCATTGGCGGCTTCGGCGACCTCGAGATATTCCTCCCAGGTCTGCGGCGGCTCTAGGCCCAACTCCTCCAGCACATCGGTGCGATAATAAAGCATCTGAAAGTCGCCATCGATGGTCAAGAGATAGGTGTCGCCATCGATTTTCTGGTTGAACTCGCGGAAATAGGGCGCGATGTCGTCGAGCGCGATTTCCGGGTCATTGTCGACGAATTCCTGCAGGTTCGCCAACAATCCGCCTTGCTGCAGCTCGATGGCCCAACCCGAAGCAAAAACGCCGACATCGATGGAGTTGGTGCCGGTCGCCCAGTCGGTTAGCAATTTCTGGAAGACATCGGCGAAGGGTACCGTCGTCACATTGACCACGGCCCCCGTCATTTCGGTGAATTCCTTGCCGCGCTCCTCAAGGCGGCCGGCAATCACCGGACCGGGGCGCGTCAGGAGATTGATCTCGACACCCTCATATTCTTGCTGCGCATAAGCGGGTACGATCCCATTTGACGCGGCCATGCCGAGGATCGCGGTCGTCGCGACCGCAGTGGCCATGTTAAGGCACTTAAACTTCATCAAACCTGCCTCCATTGATGTGCTTGTTTATGCCATGAAGGGATAGCCGCTTTTTTTAGATCCCGTCGAGTGGAAATCCCGTGAGCTGCACACTAGAAGACAAGATAACCGTGCTGACAGGAAAAAGCGGAACGATGGTCCATTCTCTACTCGAAACAGTGTCGAAGGGGCGCCGAAGTGCCGATGGGCTACCCTATATGGTCCTCGAAGATGCGTTGCCGGCCGATTACTATGCGCAACTCGAGGCCAGTTGGCCGGCAACCGAGACCATCGCGGGCGCGAACGATCTCAAGAACAACAGGCCCTATCGGATTGGCAGCACCGATGCGATCGGAGATACGCGAATTGCACCGATCTGGCGGGAGTTCGTGGCCTACCACAGCGGCAGTCAGTTCCTTCGCGACGTGCATGATCTTTGGCGGAGCGACATCGAGCGACTGCATCGCTTCTGGCCGCAAAATTTCGGCAAGGGGCTCGAGAGCTTCGGGGTCGGCACGCGATCTCCGGGCAAACATAGCAATGGCAGCAACACTGACCACGATATCGTCATGGACTGCCAGTTCGTCATCAATAGCCCGGTGACCGAAGTCTCGACGGTGCGCGGCCCGCATCTCGACGGACCGCACAAGCTCTTTGCCGGACTTTTTTATCTGCGCCATCCGGATGATGATTCGAGCGGCGGAGATCTCGAATTCTATCGTTTGAAGGGCTCACGCTGGCCGAAGCCCAAGCCGTCCCGGATCGATCCGGATCAGGTCGAACTGATTGAGCGAATCCCCTACCGTGCCAATACGCTGGTGATGTTCCTCAATTCGCCGATCAGCGTGCATGGTGTGACGGCACGATCCACGACAGCGCATGTGCGACGCTACATGAATCTGCTGGGCGAATGCTACCGTGGACGGCATTCTGACTTTTTCATCACGCCCGCTCCCGAGTTGCCCTATTGGGCAAGAACCCTTCGGGCAAGGGTCAACCGCTACGTTTAGCGATCAGTGTCGGCAGCAGCAGCCTTGCGGGTCAGAGGGAAGACGGGTTTCTGGAGCCGCGTGAAGGGCAGGGTTTCAATGCGGTTGGTGCAGGGTCCAGGGGTGTCGACTTCGACACTGAGACCGGCGATCGGGTCGTAGGCGCGTTTGTGCCCGACGGCTGCCTTGACGCCGAGAATGGCGCATTCGGTGGGCTCGATGCCCTGGCTTCGCAGCTGGCCGAGATCGAAAGGCGGCGTCTTGCGGGTTGTCAGAAGTATCGTGATCCCTTGATACCGCACGACACAAGAAGTCCCCATGTCGATATGAACGCCCATCATCGAGGCCAAATGGCTTTGCCGGTCCTCGAGTTCGAATCGGCCGTCGCTGCGGTGCACAAGCTTGACGGCAAGCGAGACAGGCCCATCATCGAAGGGGTTGCCCTTGCCGCCGATGGCTAGCCGTTTCGATTGGCCGATCGCCACGTTTGTGAGGGTGGCGACAGCCTCCGCATCGTTGATCACGAGCGCCGCGCGGTCGGCGTTCTTGTCGATGAGTGCACGCAGCAGGCCGGTCGCGTCGCCAGCGGCGCCGGCGCCGACATTGTCGGAGGCCTCGATCAGAACTAACGGCTTGCCGCCGGCCTCGGGAAGTCGCTCAAGCGCGCCCGATACCGGAACGCCCGTCACCAGACCTTCCTCGCGCACGGTCCAGGCGGCCTCGGCGATCGAGCGGGTGACATCCCGGATCGTTGCTGGATCGGTGCCGGCCGCCGAGACGCTGACACCGACTTCGGCAGCGTCGGCATAGGCGAACCCACCCACGATATTGACGACATAGAGATCCGGATGTTGTCTCTCGGCCTCGCGAGCGAGGCGGCAAAGCTCCGCCATCGGGCGATTCCCGGTGCCCGTGCCGGAAGGCGGCCAGATAATTCCAGGGGCGGCGACACTCATCCTTGGCCGTTTGCCGGACTTGAGGCATCTGTCGAGCAAAGCGGCAGCGCGCATCGCGCTCTCCCGCGAATCGATATGCGGGTTTTCGCGGTAGCCGACGAGGCAGTCGGCATGGCGGGCCATCGCCTCGGTGAAGGTGGCGTGAAGGTCGAAAACGCCAAAGATCGGGATGTCCTTGGCCTTGTCGATGGCGCGAAGTCGCTTGAGGAATTCGCCTTCGACATCGTCGAGCCGGGTCGTGACCATCGCTCCGTGCAGAACGAGGTAGACGGCGTCCAATGCCTGCGCAGCGTTCAGTGCCACCGCCACGTCGGACCAGAACGCCTCGAAGACGTGGTGCTCAACCGTTGCTGAGGGCGATGCGCGATAGTCGGCGGCGCATGTAAGTCTCCAGCCGAAGCTTTCGGCGGCCTCGAGAACGCCATCGAGCGGCGAGCCATCGCCTATGCAGGCGAGCATCTTGTCACCATGGCGGACCGTGAATGCATCGAGCGGCGTCGTGGTGCCCAAAAAGCAATGCGTCTCGTGAAAAAGGCCCGCGACGAGGATGTGAGCGGCCATGATAGTCCGATCCCTGTTGGCGCTGCCGGCAGTTGAAAGCCGGAACTTCGAAGCGACGTAAATGGTTGACGCTCAGTGAATCCTTTTGGCCTCGGATGGGGAGAACCATGGAAACACCGCCGCAGATAACATTCAAGAATCTCTCGACCTCCGATGCGCTTGAGCAGCATATCCGCAAACGTATCGACCGGCTCGAGCGCCGCCATCGTGGCCTTATCGGTTGCCGGGTCGTAATCGAGGAGCCCCACAAATCCGGGGCGCATCATAACGATCCCTTGAGCCTTGCGGTCGAGGTCGATGTCCCCGGCAGCAGATTAGTTGCCAAGGGCGGTGTCGAGGCACGGGATTCCGAGGATTTCGCGACTGCCGTCAACCGAGTGTTCGAGGTGATGGAACGGCAAATCGAGGACCATACCAGAAAGCAGCGGGATGTCAGCCGCACCGCCGAGAACGTCAAAGAAACGGGGCGCATTACGCGAGTCTTTCCCGATCAGCGTTATGGTTTTGTTGAGATCGCCGGCGGACCCGAACTCTACTTTACCGAAAATACGGTCGACGGCATTGCCTACAACGATTTGGCGCCCGGCACTATGGTCGTCGTCGTTCGCGCCGACATGGATGGGCCGATGGGCCCGCAGGCAAGTCTTGTCCAGGCTATAGGTCCGCAGAACCGCATGCCACGCGGCTGATTCCCCTGGGGCGGCGCCTCAGTTCCACCAGTTCCTGGCTTCGTCGCCTTTGGGCTGACGAACGACCGTCTGGCCTTCCTCGAGCGGCTCGATATCGAGCAGAAAACGCTGTGACGGCGGCATGCGGCTATAGAGTTCCTCGGTCAGGTAGTCGCGCAGCGTCAACTGCTGCGGTAGATCGCGGCGCGTATAGGTGAGATGCAGGACACGTCGTTTGCTGCCGTCCTGGTTGCGCGTGCCAGAATGCCATAGGGCCGAATTGATGATGACCACGGAGCCAGCAGGGGCGGTAACGCGCACTTCCTTGGGATGCTCGACCTCAAGGTTTTCCGGGATCAGTTCCTCTTCCTCTGCGGAATAGGGAGTTGGCTGCCAATCGGCGCGGTTGACCGTCGGAACGTTGATCGGGGGCCAGAGATGCGAGCCCGGTATGACCCGGGTCGGGCCGTTTTCCAGCGTCATGTCGTCGAACAGGATCAGTGCGTTGCTTACCCACCAGTCATCCGCGAATTTCTTGGGCACATCGGCGTGAAGTTCCTGGTGACCCTGGCCCTGCAGCGGATTGCGGAGATTGGCGCCGTGAAACTTGAACTCTCCCAGGAGGTAATGTGAAGCGGCGAGAAAAGGCGCGCACAACAGGCAGTCGTCATAGGCGTCGGTCTTGTTGAAGATGTTGGAGACGCGTGGCGCTCCGGGCTCGATATGGACTTCGTGGCCGCCTCGATCGCCTTCGGCTGCATGCAGCGCATCGAACGTTTTCGCCCAGCGGCGGCATTGGTCGGGCAGATAATAGCGCTCGACCACGAAGAAGCCGTTCTCGTCGAGTGATCGCCGCTGCTCTTCCGTGAACTCCGAGCCGGTTACTCCCAACTCACGAAGTGCCTGCTTTGTATACATCGGGCCATCCCTGTTCGTCGTACCCAGCCAATTGCCCATAGCGCCTCTTGGTTCGGGCGCCGATGCGCGTTATCCTTAACATAACAGTTTGAAAGATGTTGCAAAAGGGAAAGCAATGGGAAGCTATCAGGATGAAGGTTATCGGTTTCCCATCCGCGTCATGAGGGCGGAACAGGCGGTGTCATATCGGCGCAAGCTCGAAACCTTCGAGCGCGCCGTCGGAAAAACCCTCAAGGGCAGTCGGGAATTTAAGCCCCATCTCCTTTTCACCTGGGCCTACGAGTTGGTGGCGAACCCGGCCATTCTCGATGCCGTCGAAGAGGCTATCGGCCCGAATATTCTTTGTTGGGGCGCGAATTTCTTCACCAAGGAGGCGCATGATCCAAGCTACATTTCCTGGCACCAGGACCTGACCTATTGGGGGCTCGATCCGGCTGACATCGTCACCGCCTGGGTCGCTCTGTCACCGGCGACGACGGCAAGTGGCTGCATGAAGTTCGTCGCCGGCAGTCATAGAATGGAGATCCAGCCGCACAAGGACACGTTCGCCGCGGACAATTTGCTCTCCCGCGGTCAGGAAGTCGAAGTCGAGGTCGACGAGGCCACGGCCGTCCATGTCGAGCTACAGCCCGGCGAGATGTCGTTGCACCACGTCAAGCTGATCCATGGTTCGGAGCCGAACCGCTCGGCCGACCGGCGCATCGGCTTCGCTATCCGCTATATCCCGACCCATGTGCGTCAGGTCGGAATGCAGCGCGATGCGGCCCTTTTGGTTCGAGGCCACGACGCCTTCGGCAATTTCCAACGCGAGACGCCTCCCAGGCGCGATCTCGATGCGTCCGAGGCGCTGGCCCTGGATGAAGGCCAGGAACAGGGCGCCCGCATGTTGCTCGAGCGCAAAGCGGCCTAATAGATTTGCGGGACGTAGAGTGCGGAGGGCAGCTCCAGCCGTTCATAGTTGGGGTTGTGAATGCGATCGGGGAGGACAACCGTTTCGTGATGGACCTCGTCCGGTGGGACCTGCTGGAGCAGGTGGCTGATACAGTTGAGGCGTGCCTGTTTTTTGTCGTTGCCCGGGACGATCCACCAGCGAGCCTCGGGGATATTGGTGCGCTCGAACATCTCCTCCTTGGCCTTGGTGTACTGCTCCCATCGGCGTCGTGACTCCAGGTCCATAGGACTAAGCTTCCACTGCTTGATGGGATCATGAATCCGCATCAGGAACCGCAGATGCTGCTCCTGGTCCGCAATCGAGAACCAATATTTGATCAGCGTGATGCCCGAGCGGATCAGCATCCGCTCGAATTCCGGGACGTCCTGGAAAAATTGTTCGACTTGGTCTTCGGAGGCGAAACCCATGACGCGCTCGACCCCTGCACGATTGTACCAGCTCCGGTCGAACAGGACGATTTCACCGCCGGCCGGCAGATGCGGCACATAGCGCTGGAAATACCACTGGGTTTTCTCGCGGTCGCTGGGTGCCGGCAGCGCGACCACCCGGCAGACACGAGGATTGAGCCGCTGGGTAATCCGCTTGATCGTCCCGCCCTTGCCGGCGGAGTCGCGTCCTTCGAACAGGACGACAATTTTGAGGTTCTGGTCGGCGACCCAATCCTGCAGTTTCACCAGCTCCGCCTGCAGCCGCAGAAGCTCCTTGAAGTAGACGCGGCGATCGACACTCGATTGGTGCTTTAGTCCTGTAATATCTCGAAGTTCCTGGGCGATGCGCTGGTCATCGATTTCCATTTCGAGCTCTTCATCGAAGCTGTCTTGGAGCTCTGCATCGACCCAGGACTTTTGATCATTTTCTGCGTTCTTGCCGGTCATTTGCGTTCCATTCCCTACTAGATTTTTTCATTGACATCGGTCTTGAGGTTTACGTGCGATTGCGATCGAAGCTGCGCCAGGTGGGCCGAATAACTCACTTGGTATTGAAGGCCTTTTCGTAAGCTTGAAGTGCCGTGCCGCCGAGCGGCGTGGCGAGCCCCACCTCATCGGCGAGCTTTGCCGCCGAGCGCAGGTCCTTGATGAAGATCTCGGCGGTCTCGGCGAGGCTGAAGTCGCGGTCGAAAAGCTGCTGGGCGCGAAGCGTGAACATCGCCGAACCGGCGACTCCGTCCTTGAGGACATCGAACAGCTTGTCGGTGTCGATGCCGGTGCGTCGGCAAAGCTCGACGGCTTCGGCGGCGACGGCAAGATGGACACCGCAGAGGAGTTGGTTGGCCATCTTGGCCGTGGTGCCGGCGCCGGGCTTGTCGCCGAAGCGATGGATGGTTCGGCACATGCAAGCGAGGACGGTCTCGCCCTGCCGATAGGCTTCGGCCGAGCCCGAGGAGAGTGCTGTGAGGGAACCCGCCTCCGCGCCGTGAACGCCGCCGGTGACAGGCGCATCGATGAAGTGGCGTCCGGTGGCCTCGATGCGGCGGCCCACATCGGCGGCATAGGCGGGATCGGTGGTCGAGCAACCGAGGATGACCGCATCCTCGTCGAGCGCCGTCAAGGCGTTCTTGGCGCCGAATAGCACGTCCTCGACCTGTGGCCGTGACATGACGATGACGACGAGGACCTGACACCCGCTGGCTGCTGCGGCCGGGTCGGGGGTAAACACGCCGCCTTCCGCCTCCAGCCGAGCGGCTGTTGCGGAGTTGATGTCGAAGCCTCGAACCTCGAAACCGGCCTTGAGAACGTTGCTTGCCATTCCCGCACCCATGGCGCCGAGACCGATGAATGCGACGCGAGGCTTAGCCGCTGAGTTCATTTCTTGTCTGCTCCCGATTGCTCAATGGGTTGGCTCGGCTCGATGGAGACCATCGGCATGGATTTTCGCTCTGGTCCTAGACGATGCCGCATTTTCTCTTCGATGAAGACGTGCGCATAGAGATTGGCGATCCACTGGCGGCCCTCGATGGTTCTCTCCAGATGCTTCAGCGCCGGGCCGATATAGGGCTCGACCTTACTCCAGAAGAAGCGTGGATAGGTATCCGCCAGATCGCCCGCATTGCGGCATTTGAGCTTGGTATCGAGCCCGGTTTCAAGGAACTCGTAATAGAGTGCGGCTTGTTTGCGATGATAGTTCTGGTCGGCCAGTTGGCCGATGAGATCGGCGGCACGTACCAGACCGGCTTCCGTTTCCGTTTCGGCATGATCGTCGCCTTCGGGAACGGGAAATCTCGTAAGTTCGATGGCCCGGCAAATACGTTCGACATCCAGATGCGGAATATCCGATAGCCGATGGCGCACGAAGATCTTGCCGCGCTCGACATGCCAGGGTGCGAGAAATGCGTCGGTCGAGCCAAGCGGCGCCTTAATGGTGTTGGCTTCCTTGTCGACGATGTAATGACCGTCCCCATCGCCCGGGCAGATGCCGCGCAGATAGCCGATGTCGTGAAGCAGTGTCGCTGCGGTGAAGTGGACCCAATCGAGCGGCCGTACCCGCTCGATCATCATTCGGCCCCGCAGGATCTCCTGGCCGACCTCGGTGACGCAGATGGTATGCATGTAATCGTGGTAGAGCGCGTCCGAACCCGAGATCCGCTCGATGGCAAGCCTGGCAATTGCGGCGATCGTCGGTCCGAAATCCGGGAAGGTGTGGGCGTAAATCCGGCAGTAATTGGCAGAGAGAACTTCGGCAAACTTGTCGATGGTAATCGCGACGGGATTGAACACGGTTGCTCGGCCCTGACACTGAAATCGCTTCGGGAAGACTAGGCCCAGATGAGGGCGACGTCCATTTTTGGCTTATCTCGGATGGGCCCCTTACTAGGCGGCCAGTTGCGTCGGCGCCACGCACAGCAAAGCCAGTCGGCAAGACCGATCTTGGTCTGAGCGATAGTCGCCTGGGTGATGGCGACCGAGCCTTCGCCGAGGAACTTAGCGGCGATCATCAATGCCCGGTTGCGTGAGAGTTCCGCTGTTGTGATCCGACCGTCGACCCGGGCCTCACGGGTTCATGAGGCGGTCTCTTCGCGCATGGTTTCGAGTTCGAGCCAGCGTTGCTCCATCTTCGAGAGATCTTCCCGCAACAGTTCGAGCTCCCGGGTGTAGTTGGCGAAACGCTCGGGATCTTTGACGTAAAGCACGGGGTCCGCCAATTTGGCCTCCACGTCCCGAATTCTCTGTTCATGACCGGCGATCCGATCCGGCAGGCGCTCCAGCTCCCGCGCCAGCCTGTTTTCCATCAGCCGAGGCCGTCGCCGTTCGGCCCTGGGCTTGGCCGTCGTTCCGGCTGACTTCGTCCCGGCCGGACCCGGCTCCGGCGGCGAGGGACGCTGCAGTACATAATCCGCATAGCCTCCCGGATACTCCTCGACATTGCCCCGGCCCTCGACGGCGATCGTGCTGCCGGCAATACGATCGAGGAAGTCACGGTCATGGCTGACTAGAAGCAGCGTGCCCTGATAGTCCGCCAACAACTCCTGCAGGAGATCCAGCGTATCCATGTCGAGATCGTTGGTCGGTTCGTCGAGAACGAGCAAATTGCTCGGCTCGGCCATGATTTTGGCGAGCAGCAAACGATTGCGCTCGCCGCCTGAAAGGGCTCGCACTTTCATCCGTGCCTGGGCTTCGTCGAACAGGAAATCACGGAGATAGCCGACGACATGCCTGAAAGAATTGCCGACCCGAACCTTGTCGCCACCGTCCGGACAGAGATTTTCCCAGGGTGTCTTGTCGAGATCGATGCCTTCCCGCTGTTGCTCGAAGCGGGCGATCTGAAGGTTGGCGCCGAGACGCACGCGGCCTTCGTCCGGTTCCAGCTCGCCGAGCAATAGTTTGAGCAGCGTCGTTTTGCCGGCGCCGTTGGGCCCGATGATGCCGATCTTGTCGCCACGGATGATGCGGGTCGAGAACTCCCGGCAGATGAACGTTTCGCCGAAACTCTTCGTAATGCCTTCCGCTTCGATCACGAGTGTACCGCTGCGCTCGGCTTGCGCCACGTCGAGCTTGACGGAGCCCTGGCGGCGGATCCGGTCGCGCCGCTCCTGCCGCAGATCATCGAGCTTGCGCAGCCTTCCCTGGTTGCGCTTGCGGCGCGCCGTCACCCCTCGATGCAGCCAGTGCTCCTCGGCCTTCAGATACTGCGCCTTGCGGTTCCATTCGGCCTCTTCCGCGGCCAGCAGTGCTTCGCTCCACTCCTCGAACCGCGCGAAGCCCTGGTTGCCGACCCGCACGGCGCCGCGATCCAGCCACCAGGTTTTGGTGCTGACCGCGCGCAAAAACGCCCGGTCATGGCTGATCATCACGATCGCCCCGCGATAGGTGCTGAAAATGCCTTCGAGATACTCGATTGCGGCAAGGTCGAGATGGTTGGTGGGCTCGTCGAGCAGGAGCAGATCGGGCGCGCTGACGATCGAACGGGCAATCGCCAGTCGTCGGGCCTCACCACCCGAAAGGGTGCCGGCCGCAAGATCCGGGTCGAGGGAAAGAGCCTCAAGGACGCGGTCCGCCTGGAAGAGCCGGCTTTCGATCGCTGCCGGATCGTCGATGCCGCCGGCAACGAAATCCCTGAGCGTTTCCGAACTCGGCTGATCCGGCTCTTGCGGCAGGTAATTGATCGTGGTTGCGGGCTGGCGCCGCAATTCGCCGTGATCGAGTTCGACCTCGCCGGCGAGCATCCGCAACAGGGTCGATTTGCCGGCGCCATTGCGTCCTACGAGGCAAATGCGATCGTTCTCCTCGATCTGCAAATCGACCTGGCTCAAGATGACGCGAGGACCATAGGCGAGCTCGCCGCCGTGCAAGATGATAAGCGGTGCCATCAGCGCCTCAGCAAGCGAACTCGTGGGCGGCGCTTCGCGTTCGTGATAGACACCTCACAGTCACATTCCGAACTCTCAGCAATGGCGGAACAGTCATCGATGTCGCGTGATCTTCTCAACGTGTTCAAACCAGACTGGGCCACCGACCTTGCGGTCTATACCGAGGTTGAGCCCGCCGTCGCGCGCATCGAGCAGATCTATGACGCGGAAGTTGGCAAGCTGAGACGGGCTTTCGCAGCATTCGTCGCTGGCGACGATGTCGCCAGCAAGATTGCCGCCTACTACCCTTTTCTGGGTGTCTATGTCCAGCCGGAGGAACTCAATCTGGACGGAAGGCTGGCTTTCGGGGCGCTGCACGAGCCCAATGTCTATGGCACAACGCTGACCCGTCCGGAACTATTCGGAAATTACTATCGCGACCAGATCGGACGGCTGATGGCCAATCATGGCGTGCCGGTCGTCGTCGGGGTCAGCCGGCGGCCGATCCCCTTGCCATTCGTCGTCGATGAGGTGAGCGGCGATCTCGATCCGGAGCGCGCGCGCCGGGTTCAATACCGGTTCCCGCTGCCGAACCTGGGCACGACCGATGACAGCATCGCCAACGGTACCTGGCGCTATAATGGCGACGAGGCTTTCCCCCTGGCGCTGTTCACGGCGGAACGTGTCGATTATAGCCTGCACCGGCTGCATCACTATACCGGCACCAAGCCCGAGCACTTTCAACCCTACATCCTCTTGACCAATTACCAGCGCTACGTCGATCACTTCGTCAAGTTCGCCAAGGACGAGGTCGCCTCGGGCCAGCCGGGGGTCTCCTTCGTCGAGCCCGGAGATATCATCACGTCGGCGGACGATGATGGAGAGACCCCGTCGCTTGCCCATTTGCCGCAAATGCCGGCCTATCATTTTAGGCGGCCGGATGGCGCCGGCGTGACCATGGTCAATATCGGCATCGGCCCGAGCAATGCCCGGACGATCACCGATCATCTGGCCGTGCTGCGGCCGCATTGCTGGCTGATGCTGGGGCATTGCGCCGGGCTCAGGCGCAGTCAGCGGCTCGGCGACTATGTGCTCGCCCATGCCTATGTCCGCGAGGATCATGTGCTCGACAAGGACGTGCCCCACTTTGCACCGGTGCCGGCCATCGCCGAGGTGCAGATTGCGCTGCAGCAGGCTGTCGCCAACGTCACCGGCCTGAAGGACCTTGCCATGAAGACGCGGATGCGCACCGGGACCGTGGCAACTACCGACAACCGCAATTGGGAGCTTCGCTATCACGAGCTCTATGCGCGATTGAACCAGTCGCGGGCGATTGCAGTCGATATGGAAAGTGCGACGATCGCGGCCAACGGGTTTCGCTTCCGTGTACCCTACGGCACCTTGCTCTGCGTCTCCGACAAGCCGCTGCATGGCGAGATCAAGCTCAGAGGCATGGCCAACCGGTTCTATCGCGAACGCATCGGCCAGCATCTGGCGATCGGCCTCGAAGCCATTCGACTATTGCGCGAGCAGGGTGTCGAGCGACTTCATTCAAGGAAGCTGAGGAGCTTCGACGAGCCAGCCTTTCGCTAATGAATTCTCCGGAAAATCGAACGTGAACGCCTCAGCTCGTTCCGATCACGAGGTCAGTGCCCCGACGATTTCCTCGCCAATCGTGTCGTACATCGAAGAGGCGCTGTCGCCGAAGGCCTGAAGTGCCGTAATGGCGCTAATTGCGGCGATGGCTGCGATCAGGGCATATTCGATCGCGGTGCTGCCGCTATTGTCCTTCTTAAAGAAGCCTGGACGGTGGCGAACTCGTGAAGGTCTGCTGGTGGATGAACTCGGCATAAGCACATTCCTTGTGGGGAATGGCATCATCATCGTCGCAAAACATGAACAGAGTCTGAAGACGCTAGAACTCAGGCTGCAGCCCGGATCGGTCCCGCCATGACGGCGGCCGCCGCCACGGCGATCACTTCCGGTTCGGCATCGGGCCGATGCATGGCCTCGCTCAGGGTTCGCCGATAGCGCCTGGCACCCGGCATCCCATTGAACAGACCGAGCATGGGGCGGGCGACCGCCTGCAGCGGCACACCCGATTGCATCTGATCCCGGGCGTAATCGATCATGGCGTCCAGGACCTCGGATCGCTCCGGATGGCCGTCCGTGCCGAAGATCGCGCGTTCGAACGCGACCAGGGAATAGGGGTTCTGGTAGGCCTCCCGGCCGATCATCACACCATCGACATGGCGCAGATGGTCGAGCGCAGCCGCGGGGCTGGCAATACCGCCATTGATCACCACGAAGAGTGCTGGATGCCGCTCCTTCAGACGATAGACCTGGCTATAGTCGAGTGGCGGGATCTCGCGGTTCTGCTTGGGACTCAGGCCCTGCAGCCAGGCCTTGCGCGCATGGATGATGAATGTCTCGCAGCCGGCATCGGCGACCCGTTCGACAAACGATTCGAGGAAAGCGTAGCCCTCCGAATCGTCGATGCCGATTCGGGTCTTGACCGTAACCGGCAGGCGCACGGCGCGTTTCATGGCGCCGATCGCCGCTGCAACCGTCTGCGGCTCGGCCATCAGGCAGGCGCCGAACCTGCCGGATTGGACACGGTCGGATGGGCAGCCGACATTGAGGTTGACCTCATCATAGCCCCGAGCCTCGGCCATCCGGGCGCACTCGGCGAGGGCTGCCGCATCGGCACCGCCGAGTTGCAGGGCAAGCGGCCGTTCTGCCGGATTGAAGGCCAAAAAGCGCTCGGGATTCCTGCCGTGAAGCAGTGCTCTGGTCGTGATCATTTCGCTATAGAGACGCGTCTTCGGCGCAATGAGCCGATGAAAATACCGACAATGACGGTCGGTCCAGTCGATCATCGGCGCGACCGCCAATCTAACCTGTTGATTTGCCGACATTTTTTCTTTAGCTTCAATCTACTAGGGGTGAACATTCATGGATCATCTTGGGTCAAATTGCACACGTTTGTACCCGTTTTGATCTCTTTGCGCACATGGAGTGCACACGCTCATGGCCACGTTCACGAAACTTCCATCCGGCAATTGGCGTGTCCAGATCCGGCGTGGCCGACAGTACGGCTCAAAAGCATTCCGCCGCCTCCGGGATGCCCAAATCTGGGCCGTGGAGATGGAGCGTCGTGTTGACCGTAGCGAGAGCCTATCTATCAAGCACCCCAGTAACATCAGAACTTTCGGTGATCTGATAGACCTTCACATCGCCGATATGCATGAAGTCAAGCGGCCTTTGCGCCGTTCCAAGGCCTATTCGCTGCAGAAGCTTAAGCGAGAACTCGGCAAGTCGGGTTTATGTACGCTCGATAGAGAACAAATCGTAGAATATGGCCGATCTCGGGCCAAGGAAGGCGCTGGTCCCGTAACACTTGGAGCTGAACTCTCCTACATTAACACGGTTATTACTCATGCTGTTGCCGTCCATGGGATAACCGTTTCGAAAGAACAGGTCGACCTTGCCCGCGTGGCGCTCCGTCGGCTGGGCCTCGTCGGGCACAGTATCGAACGCGATCGCCGGCCTACGCAAGCCGAGCTAGACGCTATCATTGAGTATTTGGAACGTAATTTCCGTCAGATCATCCCAGTGGAGCGTATCATACGATTCGCGGTCGCAACAGCAATGCGCCAATCGGAAATCTGTCGGATACGCTGGGCAGATATCGACGATCGCCGCCGCATTGTCATCGTGCGCGATAGAAAGGATCCTCGGAGAAAGAGTGGCAATCATCAAAGCGTGCCGCTAATTGATCTGACAGGCTTCGACGCCTGGGCAATCTTTCAAGAACAGAAGACCATCTCACATCACCAAGAACTTATCTTTCCCTACAAGGAACGCTCGGTTGGCACCGCCTTTCGGCGTGCCTGCCGGTGGCTCGAAATCGAAGACCTGCATTTTCATGATTTGCGGCATGAAGCGACCAGCCGATTATTCGAGGCAGGATTGCCGATCGAGCGAGTCGCGCTGGTCACCGGTCATCGCGATTGGAAGATGCTGAGGCGCTACACCCATCTTGGCCCAGAGATCCTCGTACAGAGTTACAGCGAAGGGCTTGGGCCGGTGAGGGGATAGCGAGGCAGCTTCAGCAGATAAGAAAAACAGGCTCAAATCAGTCGAAATGCTAAGGGGCGGAAAGAGACGGCGAAGCTCCGCCAATCACGACTATCAATCAGCGGGCTTAGCAGGCTGCTGAAAAAGGCTCTGTAATCCGCGGTTTGGCGCTGCCCTGAACTTCGGTGGTGGTGACTGCGTCGCTCCGAGCGACAGGGTTTCTACTTCTGAGGCCTTCGTTCGGTCTATGGGACCTCTGCGGCGATGATTTTTGGCTTCTTGTGAGGTTGTAGGCGGCGAGAGCGAGGTGGAAGCCGTGTTCGGTTCGGTCAAGGCCTCGGAACCGGGACTTGCGCCAGCCGGCGACGGTCTTGAGCCAGCCGAAGATCTCCTCGATCCGCTTGCGGACCCGCTGGCTGGCGAGGTAGCCGGGATGGCCCGTCGTCCGCCCGTCGATGTTCGACCGCGGTCTCGCCTTGCCGGTGTCGTAGGCGTTCTGCGCCACATGCGGGGTGATGCGCCGGTCGCGCAACTCCGCCATGAAGTCTGCTGTGTCGAAGCCCTTGTCGCCCGCCAAGGTCCCGCCCGGCGGGAGATGAGCGTCAGCGAGGTCGACCCCCGCCAGGCACTCCGAGACGCTGGACGCCCGAGTGAGCCGACCGGCGACCACAAGCCCGTTCCGGTTCTCCATCAGCGCCGTTCCGATGAAGCAGAGCCGGCTCGCCTGGCCGGCGGCCTTCTTGTCGAGCCGCGCGTCCGGATCGGTGGTCGAGCCATGCGTCTCGTTCGACCACACTTCGCCCCGGAAATCCCGCTCTGGGTTGCGTCTGCCGGCCTCGTCGCCGGCGCTGTCGTCATCATCTCCGGTCTCATCTTTGGGGCAGAAGCTCTTCATCGACGCCCAGGCGTCGATAAGGGTCCCATCCACCGAGAAATGGTCACGACTCATCTGCCGACGTACATCAGGATGATTGATCACGCCCGCCAGAAACGCCGCGGCCGCATCCATGGACAGGAACCGCTCCCGGTTCTTCGCGTAGGTCGAGGCGTCCCAGACCCGATCATCGATCCCGAGACCGACGAACCAGCGAAAGAGAAGGTCGAAGTCCAGCCGCTCGACCAGGTGATGCTCGGATCGGATCGTGTAGAACGCCTGCAAAAGGAGCGCCCGCATCAGCCGTTCTGGCGGTATCGACGGACGGCCAAGCGGTGCGTAGGCCGCGTCGAACGCGCCGGACATTCCCGCCAGCGGCAGCCAGATTTCAGGACATGAATGATCCCGCTGATCACCCTTCGATCGTCAACCCACCTGGGCACCAGGCTGGTTCGTCGGCAAGAACGGTTCGATCACCATCCAAGCCTTGTCGTCGAGCCAAAATAAATTCTGCCTGACATCCGTCGTCCAAATCGCTGCCAATGCTAGCTTGAATCATATTACAACAATAAATACAATAAGTTAATTGAGTTTAAAGCCTAAAGGGGCGCTGCCCCTCGCGCACGACAAATGCGGCCTTTTGGGCCGGCCGGAGTGCGTATGTCACAGGGCTGAAATCTGTGCACTTGTGACCAAACCCATACATAATCAGGAAACGTTTGATGCCAGTCTCGCTAGTTTATTGCGGTGGCAATTAAGGTCTACCGCGTTTCTCGTGGGTGAAATTCGGGGGTGCGGTAGTCCATGTAGTTTTGATAGTGATACTCGAAGTCTTCGGTAAAAAGCGAGCGGGCGACGCTACCGACGGCGCGCCAGAGCCCGAATCGCAAGCCGTTGAGCCCTGCGGAAATTGGGGCAAGACTGGGTGTGCCGGCAATGCCGAAGAAGATAATGTTGTTGAGCCAGGGCGCTTCGCCGGGATGTTTTTCGATGAATGCGAGGTCTTGGCCGAGATAGGGCTGCTGCCCAATAACCTCACTCTCTAGCTCGGGCGGTGGCGTGTATCGGTCGCGCCAGAGCGCGATGTGATCGATGATCGAAGCGAGTTCGGGCCGTTTGGTGATATCGAGAAAGAAGCCCGTGCCGAAAATCAGAAAATCAAAGGTGAAGTCCCCTTTGGGCGTTTTGACCAGGATCGTGCCATCGTCCTGGGGCGCTAGTTCATCCCAAGCGCAGCCGAGCCTGAGTTGGAATCCCGCCATATCGAGGGCGCGGTCATAGGTGTGCTGCGGTGGCGGGACTTGCAGCTCGAAGACGCGGTGCATGAAGCGCCAGCGCTGCTCGTCAGGCATGTCGGCGAAAAACCGTAGCAAGCCCGAGAATTCGAGTGCCCGAACGAAATTGAGCCGCGGCAATTCCGGCCGCCGGGCAAAGAGATCGACTGCCGCAGCCCCCACCTCTAGGGCCGTAATCGCGTTGTCGAATGCGGATGCACCGGCGCCCAAAACGCCGATACGCTTGCCCTTCAACGCCTCAAAATCGATGTCGTCTGCGGTGTGGGCCCAGTGTCCCGCGGCTAGATCGCGAACGAGATCAGCGGGCAATTGCTTGCCGCCGCTACCCTCCATACCGGTCGCCAGCACCAATTTTCGGCAAACGAGTTCGGCGGGCCTACCATGCCTTTCGACGCCCACTCGAATGAAAAGTCCATCCGGGCGGATGTCCATAAGCCGTGTCTCGTTTTCGATCGGCAGATCCATCAACTGCCTGAACCAGTTGAGATAGGCCATCCAGGTCTCACGGGGGACACGCACAAGTTCTTCGAAACCGGCTTCACCGTACTGAGCCTCATACCAAGCTTGAAAGGTGAGGTTGGGGAGATCGAAATCGACCCCGATCAGGTTCTTCACCGTCCGCAAAGTATCCATGCGCGCATAGGTGACCCATGGGCCTTCCGCCCCTCGCGGCTGCGCGTCGATGATCAAGTAATTGGTGATGTATTCGCGCTTCAGGCCAAAACCTATCCCAAGGCCGCTTTGACCTGCACCGACGACGATAACGTCGTAGACATGCTCGGACGCCGCCGTCCGCCATTCCGGGATCCAAGTTTTCCCCGGGTGAGCAATAAGCTCAAGGTCTTTCTTGATCTGCCGCTCAAGCGCCTGCAGACCGAGGCTTGGTTCGTGCGCTGCTGTGGCGCGGATATCGTTCATCCGATCATGGGTACCTTTTGACTGATTGATCGTTTTGCGCCTAATGCAGGCGTGATCACATCGCTGGCGGCATGCAAATTGCTCGCCATAATTAGACGGAAGCCGTGAGGGGAGATTTTTACGTCATGATGAGACTTGTCCAGAATATTTGTGCAAGGAGCGCACTTGTCGCGCTGATCTTGGGCCTCTGGTCGGTTGCCTATGCGCACTCGGCTCAAGCCGAGCCACAGCACGGCGGCACACTGACATTTGCGGCAAATCCCGAGCCACCAATGCTTACCAGTGCGCTAAGTACAGCCGGTCCGATTCAATGGATCTCCGGCAAGATCTTCGATGGTCTGGTTTCTTATGACTTCGATCTCGATCCTGTGCCTGAACTCGCCACCAGTTGGGTGGTGAGTGAGGACGGAAAGACCATCACCTTTACCTTGCGGGATGGGGTCACCTGGCATGATGGCGAACCCTTCACCAGCGCGGACGTCGCTTACTCGGTAATGAATATCTGGAAGGAAATCCACAGTCGAGGCCGCAATACCTACGCCAATGTTGAATCGGTCGACACGCCGGATGATCTGACCGTCGTGCTCAATCTGTCGGCGCCGGCGCCCTATATCATGAATGCACTGGCTTCGATCGAATCGCAGATCCTCCCGGAACACCTCTATGCCGGTACTGATCCGCAGACCAATCCTGCCAACAACGCGCCCGTCGGAACCGGTCCGTTCAAGTTTGGGGAGTGGGAGCGTGGCAATTTCCTTATTCTCGAGCGCAACGAAAATTATTGGGATCAACCGAAGCCTTACCTGGATCGTATCATCTACCGCTTTATACCGGACGGGGTTGCGCGATCGGCTGCATTGGAAGCGGGTGAGGCGGATATGTCGGTATTGTCGACCGTGCCCTTGCCCGAAATTCAGCGGCTTGGCGAACTCGATCACCTCGATCTGGAGACACGCGGCTACGACTACCACTCGATCACGGCCTATCTCGCCTTCAATCTCGAAAAGGAAGTGCTCGCGGATGTCCGGGTACGGCAAGCCATCGCCCATGCACTCGACCTAAACATCATTACCAATGTCGTCTGGCTGGGCTTCGGCACGCCGGCCACCGGCCCGTTCCACCATAACCTTGACAAGTTCCAGACGGATGACGTCACGATCTACCCATTCGATCTCGAGAAAGCCGAGGAGTTGCTCGATGAGGCAAGCTATCCGCGCGACGAGAATGGCGTGCGGTTCAGCTTGAGCCATTCCTATCTACCATTTGGCCAACAATTTGTTAGCCTCGCCGATTATGTCCGGCAGGCCTTGAGCAAAATCGGCATCGAGGTTGAAACGGTAAACCAGGACTATGGCACCTATGTGACGCGTGTCTTCACCGACCGCGATTTCGACATCACGACGTTTTTCGCCAACAATCAGTCGGATCCGACGATCGGTGTCGAACGCTTCTATTGGTCCGGCAATTTCAAGCCCGGTGTTCCTTTCTCCAATGGGGCTGCCTATCAAAGCGACGAGATGGACGCGATCCTCGAGCGTACACGCACCGAGATCGACACCGATGCGCGACGTCAGGCCTTTGTCGAAATGCAGCAGCTGGCGATGAAGGATCTCCCCTATGTGCCGCTCGTTTGGGTCGACATGGTGACGGTCTACAATACCCGCGTGAAGGACCACACCACCGGTGCCCTTGGTGCCTACTCGAACATGGCGGATACTTATATCGAGGAATGATATCTTGCAGAGCCGGACGCTGCGCTATGTTGGCAAAAGGCTTCTGCAAGGTCTATTGACGATCGTCGCCATTGCCGGAATCAACTTCTTACTGTTGAACGCGTTGCCAGGCGACGTCGTCGATGTGCTCGCCGGCGAGGCGGATGTCGCGGATATTGCCTATCTTGAGGAACTCCGCGCCAGATTCGGGCTCGATCAGCCTTTGCACCAACAACTCTTAAGCTATCTCGGCAATCTGGCGCAGGCCGATCTCGGCTACTCGTTTCGCTACAACGAGCCAGTGCTCGACCTGGTTCTGGGCCGTTTGCCGGCGACGTTGCTCCTCATGGTGAGCGCAATCATTCTCGCCGCATTTTTTGGCATTGTCCTCGGTGTAACTGCGGCACGCTTCGCCAATCGCCTGCCCGATACACTGATTTCGGTATTGTCGCTTCTGGCCTATGCGACACCGGTGTTCTGGATCGGTCTGATGCTGATTGTGGCCTTCTCGATCAAGCTCACCTGGCTGCCCTCAGGTGGTTTTTCGACGGTTGGTGCCAATCTTTCCGGGCTTTCCTATGTCGCTGATGTTGCAAGGCATATGATCCTTCCGACAGTGACATTGGCGCTGTTCTACATGGCGCTCTATACGCGGATTATCCGTGCCAGCATGCTCGAAGTGCTGCAGCTTGATTTCGTTCGCGCGGCCCGGGCCCGTGGCATGACGCGGCGGGGTGTTGCCTATGCACACGCGTTGCCCAATGCGATCCTACCAATGATCACCATGGTTGGTATCCAGGTCGGGCATATTCTGGGTGCGGCCGTTCTGGTCGAAACCGTCTTTTCCTGGCCTGGAATGGGACGGCTTGCGGTCGAGGCGGTGTTCCAGCGTGACTTCAACACGCTTTTGGGCGTGCTGCTGTTGAGTTCGGTCCTCGTTATACTTACCAATCTCATCGTCGATCTTGTCTATGCTCGCCTCGATCCCCGCATCGAACTCGGTTGAGCCCACGCGCTCGGGCTTCTGGCGGCGCTTCGCGCGCAATCGCGCTGCTGTCATCGGTCTCGTGCTCGTCCTCATCGTCGTCGCCATGGCGCTCTTGGCACCCTATCTGAGTGCTAACGGGCCATGGGACATGGTGCAGCGGCCTTACCTCTGGCCGGGCGATGCGCCGGGCTTTCTCCTCGGCACCGACACACTTGGCCGGGATCTTTTTTCGGGCCTCCTCTATGGCGCCCGCGTGTCTCTGCTCATCGGCCTCGTAGCGACAGCAACTGCGGTTCTCATCGGCACGGCTGTTGGCGCTGTTGCTGGCTATTTCGGCGGCTGGACGGACACAATTTTGATGCGGCTGACCGAGATCATCCAGACGATGCCACCGATGATCCTTGCCATTGTGATTGTCGCCGTCTTCACCCCGACCGTGACGACGGTCATGCTCGCTATCGCCACAATTTCCTGGCCCGCCATCGCACGGTTGGTGCGCGGCGAAACCTTAAGGCTCCGCAACACCGAATTCGTGCAATCCTGCCTCGCACTCGGCATGAACGATGGCCGGATCATCCTTACGCAGATCCTGCCTAATTGCCTTGCGCCGGTGGTCGTGACCGCATCGGTGATGGTCTCGAGCGCCATCCTGATCGAAGCCGGCCTGGCGTTTCTGGGCCTTTCCGATCCCGACATGATGAGCTGGGGTTTGATGATCGCCACCGGCCGCGAGGCGCTGCGCACCGCTTGGTACATTGTCACCATACCCGGCCTCGCCATTCTCTTCACGGTCCTCGGGCTCAATCTTCTGGGCGACGGCCTGAATGACGCCTTGAACCCCAGGCTCAAGGAACGGTGACGATCCCCTTACTCGATGTCCAAGACCTCTCGACGGAAGTCCGTGTCGGTGGCCGTTGGGTAACGGTGGTCGATCAGCTCTCTTTCTCGGTCGATGCTGGTGAAACCCTCGCCATCGTCGGAGAGTCTGGCTGTGGCAAATCGATGACAGCGCTCTCGCTCATTCAATTATTGCAGGATCAGCAGGCCCGCATCGCCGGTGGTGCGATCCGGTTCGAAGGCGAGGACCTCGCAACACTCGGTGAAGACGCGATGTGTGCGCTGCGAGGCCGGCGCATGGCGATGATTTTCCAAGAACCGATGACGTCCTTGAACCCGGTTATGACCATTGGCCGGCAGATCACAGAGGCACTTCGGCTCCATAAACTGGCTGACCGGGCCGCTGCTCATAGCCGGGCCATCGAGCTCTTGAACCTGGTGCGCATCCCGGACGCTGCAACGCGCCTCGATGACTATCCGCATCGGCTTTCGGGCGGCATGCGGCAGCGGGTGATGATTGCAGCCGCACTTGCTTGCGATCCCGCCTTGCTGATTGCCGATGAGCCGACCACTGCACTCGATGTAACAATCCAGGCGCAGATATTGGCGCTCTTGCGCGACCTTCAACGTCGCCTGGGCCTTGCCCTGATCTTCATCACGCATGATCTGGGAGTTGTCGCCGAGATCGCCGATCGTGTGCTAGTGATGTATGCGGGCCGGGCCGTCGAGGCTGGGCCGGTGGCCGATGTGCTGACCCGTCCGCGTCATCCCTATACTCAAGGACTGCTCCGTGCCCGGCCGCAGGGGATGGATCGGCGGGATCAAATTCTAACCGAGATCCCCGGCCGTGTGCCAACGCCTGGTGCTTTGCCCGAGGGCTGTAGCTTTCATCCGCGTTGCCCGTTTGCGATCGAATCCTGCCGCAAAGCCAAGCCCGTGCTTGAAGCGCGTGGGGGTCATGCCGTCGCTTGCATTCGGGCCGAGGAATGGGGCCAGGTGGCGTGATGGCGCCGCTGCTGGAGGTCGAGCGACTGGCCGTCCATTTTCCGACGGCAAGTGGTCTCGTGCGGGCGGTGGAAGAGGTGAGCCTGACAATTGAGCGGGGCGAAACGTTGGGACTGGTCGGCGAATCAGGTTGCGGCAAGTCGAGTCTCGGAAAGGCGCTCATCGGCCTCAATCACCCAACTGCCGGACAAATCCGGCTCGATGGCGAAGAGATTGGCCAGCTGCCACGATACAAACGCCGCCAGTTTGCGCGCCGTATCCAGATGATCTTCCAGGATCCTTTCGGCTCGCTCAATCCGAGAAATACGGTTGGGCGCACTATCGAAGAGCCGATGATCGTGCATGGGCTGGGCGAACGCAGCGAGCGGCGGCAGCGGATCGCAGAACTGCTCGAACGGGTCGGTCTCCCGGGGGAGGCCGCGCGGCGTTATCCGCACGAATTCTCCGGCGGTCAGCGGCAGCGCATCGGCATCGCCCGAGCGCTCGCGGCAGAGCCCGACATTCTCGTCTGCGACGAGCCGGTCTCAGCCCTCGACCTCTCGATTCAGGCCCAAATTCTCAATCTCTTGCGCGTGCTCCAGCGTGATTTCGGCCTCGCCATGATCTTCATCAGCCACGATCTGGCCGTGGTCGAATATATCGCCGATCGGGTGCTGGTGATGTATTTGGGCCGGATTATCGAAGCGGCTCGGGCCGATGCGTTGTGGCAATTGCCGCTGCATCCCTATAGCCGGGCGTTGATGGATTCGGCCCCAGTCATCGAGCGGGCGCTGCAGCGGCAATCACCAACGGCGACGATCGAAGGCGACATTCCAAGCGCTATCAATGTGCTACCCGGCTGCGCCTTTGCCAGCCGTTGTCCGCACGCCCTGCCATCCTGTGTCGAGGCGGTGCCGCTGTTGCGCGAATATGATGCAGGACATTGGGCCGCCTGCCACCGGCTGGGCGGCGAGGCCGGCAGGCTTACCCTTGCTGGTGAGCTATTGGTCTAGAGTGTTTTGACGAAGCCTTGCTCGTCGAGCATGTGCTCCTCGAGTGGCACTTTCAGGCTGTCATGCAGCGTGTTGTAGTAGGACCAAAGGGCCACCACGCTCGCAACCTCTACCCGCTGCTCGGGAGAGAGCAAGGCTTGCATTCGCGCGTAGATTTCCTCGGGTACCTCGGCAGGGGTCTGGGCCGCGGCGCGCGCGAAATCGAAGCAAACCTGCTCCATCGGGCTCTCCGCTTCGAATTCGCCCGAGAGCAGCGCCCGTACCTCGTCATCGTTCATGCCATCGGCTTCGGAGATGACCTCGATCGAGGTCTTGAGCGCCGCGCAAAAATGGCTGGTGCAGTAAACACAGCCATGGGTTTTGCTGACGATCGCGGCGACCTTGCGCTTTAAGGGGATTCCCAATGTCGAGGACGCATGGCGCATCACGGCGTCGTTGAGCGTCGCCATCGCTTGGGCGATCTCGGGACGCTGCAAATAGGTGCGATGCGCATTGGAGAGAAATCCCATTCGCTCGACCACCCGCGCCAACGCCGGCTGCATCGCCTCGGGGATGTCGTCGTCGTCCACCAGCGGCACGAAACTCGCCTCGTTATTCATCATGCTCTCCAAAAGATGCCCGCGCTTCCTTGACAGGGCGGATGCACAAAAAACGAGAGACGGCCAGAAAAATCATTGACACACTGGCATACAATGCACATGCTAGCGTACATAAAGTGAAGACCGAGGCCAACAGGCCTGTGTGGAGGTAGCCAATGGCAATGCAGCTTTTCATGGTCGGGGCTTCGCCCTATGCGCGCAAGGTGCTGGCGGCAGCGCACGAACATGGACTGGCTGGGCAAATCGAACGCGTGATGGGCAATCCCCATGAAAAGCCGGCAGCGCTTGTTGCCAAAAATCCGCTGAGCAAATTGCCGACATTGGTCACCGAAGATGGCACCATTCTCTTCGATAGCCTGACCATTTGCCTTTACTGGGATTCGATCGGTGAGGGGCATTCCTTGGTGCCCGAAGATTCCGCACGGCGATGGGGTGTTCTGCGCCGTCATGCCGTCGCCCATGGTCTTATGGATGCTGCTGTGATCCGCCGGGTCGAAGGCTGGTCAGCGCAAGAACCCGATCGATTGAAGGCGATCGCCAAGCAAAAAGCCGTTTGTGAACGGGTCATCGACTATTGTGAAAATAATATCGATGAGTTTGGCGCATCTGGGGAAGGCCACAAGCCGACGCTCGATGCACTGACTTTGGGGTGTGCCCTGGGTTTTCTTGACTTTCGTTTTCCAGACGATCATTGGCGCGACGGCCATGCGCAACTTGCAGCTTGGTACCAACAGATCGCCAACCGCCCGTCACTCGCGGCCACCATGCCGCATGACTGAGACCGTATAGGTCGCGGCAATCCACTTCACCACCCGTGCCCAACTGGGCCAATCAACAGGGAAGGCGTCATAATGAACCTCAAACGATATGGAATTTCGGTTTTTGCACTTGCCGCCATGGCCACGGCGGCAATGCCGGCTCTTGGCCAGACCCAGCTAAAGCTGGGGCATATTCAACCGCCCAATGATTCGATCGGTATTGCCGCCGAGCAATTTGCCGAGTTGGTGAATGAACGTACCAATGGCGAGGTCGAGGTTATCGTCCATCCGGGTGGCGAACTCGGTGGTAGCGGGCAGCTTGCCGAGGGCGTGCGCCTCGGCACGGTGGACATGATCATTACCGGCACGCCGTTCTGGTCACGCTTCGAGCCGATGCTCAATGTGCTCGATCTGCCCTGCATGTTTGAGGATTATGCCCACGCCCATGCGGTCGCCGATAGCGATATCGCCAAGGAACTGGTCGAGCGGCTTGAAAAGCACAATGTGCACGGCCTGACGCTCTATGAGATCGGCTACCGTAACGTCACAAACTCGGAGCGCCCGGTGAATGGACCGGACGACCTCAAAGGCTTGAAGCTAAGGGTCAGCCCCAATAAGGCGCATACGCTGGCGTTCCAGCTGCTCGGCGCCAACCCGGTCAGCATGAGTTTCACCGAGGTCTATCTGGCGCTTCAGACCGGTGCGATAGATGGACAAGAGAACCCGATTCATATCATTGCGACCGGCCGACTCGAAGAGGTCCAGGACCATCTATCGCTGACCGAGCATGCTTACAGCAATTCCATTTTGGCGATGAACCAGCGCTCCTTCGAGCGGCTGACGCCCGAGCAACAGGAAATCGTGCTTGAGGCGGCGCACGAATCCGCGGTGTTCCAACGACAGCTCAATGCCGAGCGTCAAGACGGATATCTCCAGCAGCTCAAGGATGCCGGCATGCAAGTGGTCGAGGATGTCGACAGGGAAGCCATTTGTGCGGTCGTCAAGGAACCGGTGTGGGCGGATTTCGTCGAGAACAATGAGGGCGGCCAGGAATATATCGATCGTATCGTCGCTCTGGCACCTAAGTCCTAGGTTCAGAATCCCGGGGAATTGCCGGCCTAAGCCATGATAGAGCCAATCGCCAAATGGGGCGAGCGCGCGCTCGATGCCGTGCTCGCCGCCATTCTCCTCGCCATCGTGTTGATCACCCTGGCGCAGGTGCTGTGGCGCTACGTTATTGGCGCTTCGTTCACCTGGAGCGAAGAGGTCAATCTGATGTTGTGGGCCTGGCTGATCGCGTTGGCGGCGATTAAGGCCCAACATCTGCGGATCGGGCTGGTGGTCTCGAAATTGCCCGCCGAATGGCAGGTGGCGCTCTATGCCTTCCGTTGCGTGTTTTCCCTTGTGATGCTGGCGATTCTCGGTTGGTTTGGCTGGAAGATGGTCGAGCTCACCAGCTTTGACTTTCATGTCGAGCTCAACTGGCTCTCGCGCAAATGGCTCTTCATGTCGATCTGTGCCGCCACCATCCCATGGGGAATCGTCGTTTTAGCCCGGACATACCTCACGATCACGGCGTTGCGGCAAGACCCCGGTGATAAGACCGGCCTCTTACCGATGACGGAGCACTGACATGACCGTCGCCCTTCTGATCGGCAGCATGCTCGCCTTAGCCATGCTCGGCATCCCGCTGGTCTTTGCGATCCTAGGCTCCGCACTCCTGACCATTCTCGTCTATCGGCCGACCCTGCCACTGGAGCTACTGCCGCAATTCTTCGTCTCAGGCGTCAATCACTACGCGCTTCTGGCCGTTGCCTTCTTCTTTCTCGCGGGTGAGCTGATGAATGCGGGTGGCATCACCCAACGTCTCGTTAATTTCGCTCAATCCCTAGTCGGCCACATTCGTGGCAGCCTGGCGCATGTCAATATCGCCACCAGCATGATGTTCGCCTGCGTGTCGGGCTCGGCGGCTGCAGGGGCGGCGGTGGTGGGCGGCGTGCTGATCAAGCCCATGGTCCGCAATGGCTATTCTCCTGCCTTCGCTGGAGCCATCACCTCGGCCGCCTCGGTGATTGGCCCCATCATTCCGCCCTCCATTCCGATGATCATCTATGCCGTCTTGATGGAGCAGTCGGTGAGCCGGTTGTTTCTGGCGGGGCTGGCGCCAGGCTTTCTGGTTGGCTTGTCCCTGATGGTCGTCGCTTACGCCATCAGCGGCCGGCGCGGCTATCCGGTCGGCGAGCCATTTTCGGTCAAGCGGGTCATCGAATCCGGCAAGCGTGCGGTCATCGCACTGCTCGCCCCCATTCTGATATTGGTGGGCATTCTCGGCGGCTTCTTCACCGCCACCGAAGCTGGCGCGATGGCGGTCGGTTACAGCTTCTTCGTTGGGATGTTTGTCCTCAAGGAACTGACTTGGCCAGGCTTCTACCGGGCACTGATTCGTGCCGCGGTCGGCACGGCGACGGTACTGGTCGTGGTCGGAGCGAGCACCGTCGTCGCCTGGATCGTCGCCGATCTGCAAGTCAGCAAGGCGGTCGCTGATATGATCTTTCGGATATCGAGCCAGCCGTGGGCGGTCTTGGCAATGATCATGGTCTTTCTCTTGATCATCGGCCTCTTCCTCGATGCCATGGCGGCCCTCATCATCATGACGCCCATCCTGGCCCCCATCGCCATTTCGGTCGGCATAGATCCGGTCCATTTCGGTGTCATCATGATCGTCAACCTCTTGATCGGGCTGTGCACACCGCCGGTGGGCATCCTCCTCTACATGTCGGCCGCGATTGCCGAGACCCCGCCCGAGGGTGTGATCAAGGAAGTTATTCCCTTCGTCTTTGTGCTGATCGGTGTGCTGGCGCTCTGCACCTTCGTTCCAGGCGTCGTGCTCACCCTGCCCAACCTGATTTACGGTGCCAGTTGAGGCCCAAGGATTAATCCATGTCTGCAAATCTGAACCTGCAACAAGACGACCGTCCGCCGCGCATGGCCAAGCTCTTGATCGACGGTGAATGGATCGAGGGTGAGGGCTCGGCCGATCTTCATGACAAGTTCACGGGCGAACCGATCGCCAAGATCGCGCAGGCGACACGAACGCATGTCGCCCAAGCTGTCGCCGGCACCCATGCCGCTTTCAAGCGCGGCGGGGTTGTCCCCTATGCACGCTACGAAGCCTTGATGCGCGCCGCGGCGATCCTCGAAGACCGCAAGCAAGAAGTTAAAGACGCCATCGTCGCCGAAGCCGGCTTCACCTACAATGACGCCGAGCGCGAGGTGCAGCGGACCGGGCAGACATTGCGATCATCAGGCGAAGAAGCGCGGCGTTTGCAAGGGGACATGATTCCTCTCCAAGGTGCTCCCAACCAGGGTGGCCGGATCGGCTTCACAATCCGCATCCCGCTCGGCGTCGTTTGCGCTATCACGCCATTCAACGCGCCGCTCAACACCACAGCCCACAAAGTTGCGCCGGCTCTGGCCGCCGGCAATGCGGTGGTTCTCAAACCCGCAACCTACACGCCGCTGACCTCGGTCATTCTTTGCGAAATCCTGATCGAAGCCGGCTTTCCCAAAAATTTCATCGCCTTGATCCACGGCCCGGGCAGCAAGATCGGGCAATGGCTGGCGGAGGAAGAGGCTATACGTTTTTATACCTTCACCGGTAGCACCGAAGTCGGGATGCGTATCCAAGCTGGCGCCGGCTTGCGGCGGACACAGATGGAGCTCGGCAGCATCGCCAGCACGATTGTCTGCGCTGACGCTGATCTCGAATCAGCGTTGCCGAAAATCGTTGCCGCTGGTTTTCGCAAAGCCGGGCAGATGTGCACGTCTATCCAACGCCTCTATGTCCAGGACGCCGTGTTCAATCGGTTCGGGGACATGCTATTCGATGCAGTCAACGATCTCGTCGTCGGCAACCCGCATGACGCCAAGACCGTGGTCGGGCCGATGATCGACGCCAAGGAAGCCGAGCGCGCGCAGACTTGGATCGATGAAGCCGTCGCCGCAGGTGCCACTGTGCTGACGGGCGGCAAGCGTGAGGGACCGCTGCTTTATCCGACCGTATTGACCGACGTCGACAAGTCCATGGCGGTCATGAGCAGGGAGATTTTCGCCCCTGTCGTCAATCTGGTCCGCTTCACCGATTTCGATGCGGCGCTCGATGACGTCAACGACACGCCCTACGGCCTCGCCACAGGCATTTTCACCAATGACCTTTCCAAAGCGTTCACCGCTTCCAGAAAGCTCGAAGTCGGCGGTGTGCACATCAACGAGACCTCGAACAGCCGGGTCGATCTGATGCCTTACGGCGGCTGCAAGGCGAGCGGTTTCGGTCAGGAAGGGCCTCGCTACGCCATTAGGGAACTCACGGATGAACGGCTGGTGACGATCAACGCCTGAGGGTTTTGCTCGACGCCAAAAGTAAGGAATAATTTCATGGCTATCCGCCTGTTTGAACCGATCGAACTACGCGGGCTGACTTTGCCCAATCGCATCGTCGTGCCACCGATGACGCAGTTCTCGGCGAAGGACGGCACCGCGGGCGACTGGCATATCATGCATCTTGGCCAGTTTGCGGTCTCGGGTGCAGCGCTGGTTTTGACGGAATCGACCTATGTCGAGCCGCATGCGCGCAACTCGCCGGATTCGCTCTCGATCTTTAGCGACGAGCAGGGCTTTGCGATTGGTCGGATTGTCCGCTTCTTCAACGAGTACGGGATGGCACGGTTCGGTGTGCAGCTTTGTCATGGCGGCCGCAAAGCCTCCAATCGCCCGCATTGGGAGGGGGGCGGCCCGTTGCCGGTCGATGAAGGCGGTTACGAGGCCGTGGCGCCCTCGCCGGTGCCGATCAAGGAAGGCTGGCCGGTACCGCGGCCGCTTTCCATTCCCGATATCCAAAACGTGCTCGCCATGTTCGAGGCAGCCGCCCGCCGGGCCGACCAAGCTGGCGTCGATGTCATCGAGCTGCACGGCGCTCATGGCTATTTGATCCATCAGTTTCTCTCGCCGATCACCAATCGCCGCGACGACAGCTATGGCGGCAGTCTCGAAAACCGCATGCGGTTCGGGCTGGAGGTTTTCAGGATGGTGCGCGCCGCCTGGCCGGACGACAAGCCGCTCGGCATTCGTGTTTCGGCGACCGACTGGACCCCGGGCGGCTGGACCGTCGAGGAAACCATCGCCTTTGCCAAAGAGCTCGATGCTTTGGGCTGCGACTACATCCATGTTTCGTCCGGTGGCTTGAGCGCCGATCAAGTGATCGAGACCGGCCCAGGCTATCAGACGGTGTTCGCCGAAGCTGTCAAGCGCGCCGTCAAGATGAAGGTGATCACCGTCGGGCAGATCACCACGCCGCATCAAGCCGAGACCATCCTCCGCACGGGCCAGGCCGATCTCGTCGCTCTGGCTCGTGTCATGCTCTTCAACCCGCGCTGGCCCTGGACGGCAGCCCTCGAGCTTGGCGTCGAGCCGAGCTTTCCGCGTCAATATCAGCGCGCCGATCCACGCCGCTGGAAGCAATCGGGCGTGTCTTCGCCCGGCAATCAAACTGCGGGTACCGCATAAACTTACTTGGAGAATTTTCCTATGTCAAAAAGCCAACGTCTCATTCCAGCCGCCAAATTGCCGGACCTCAGCTTCAGTCTCGTCGATGGCGGTTCCTGGCAGCTCGCTGCCAACCCGCCTGGCTTCATGCTCCTTCTTGAAGTCTATCGCGGCTATCACTGTCCGCGTTGCCGCCTTCACCTGGAAGCATTGAACGACGCCAAGGCCGATTTCGATACGGCCAAGATGGATATCATCGCCGTCAGCATGGACACGGCCGAGAAGGCCAAGACCACGCGCAGCGAATGGGGGATCAAGGATCTCAAGCTCGGCTACGGCCTGAAACTCGCCGATGCGGAAAAACTGGGCCTCTTTATCAGCCAATCCATTCGCGAGGGTGAATCCGACATTTTCGCGGAGCCCGGTGTCTTCTTCATCCAGCCCGATCTCACCCTCTACGGCGCTGTCATCGGCACCTTTCCCTTCGTCCGGCCCGCCGTCGCCGATCTGCTCGAAGTCGGCATGATTGTTGCCGAGCGCGGCTACCCACCGCGCGGAACCTTGCCGCCACTCGACCTTGCCTCCTGAAACGCATCTCGCCTTGGAAGTAAGACAATGAACCACAGCAATACCCTGAATGGCGGCCAAATGGTCGTTGACTATTTGATCAAAGAAAAAGTGCCGTTCGCCTTCGGCCTTTGCGGACACGGCAATATCGGCTTCATCGACGCCCTCTATGAGCGCTCGGACGACATCAAGACGATTTCCGTGCGCCACGAATCCGTCGCGGGCTTTATGGCTGACGTCTATTACCGGGTCACCGGGAAGCCCACCGCCACCTTCACCTCATGCGGACCGGGCTCCGCCAACATGCCGATCTGCCTGGGCAATGCTTTTCTCGATTCGGTCCCGTTCCTGGCGATCACCGGCAATGTGCCGACCAGCCAGTTCAACCGCGGCGCCTTCCAAGAGCTTTACCGCCATTACCAAGCGGACTTCCCTTCGACGGTTCAAGCCTATTGCAAACGCGTCTTTCAGCCGACGCGCGGCGAGCAAGTACCGGTCACGATCCGCCAGGCGTGGAAGACCATGGTGACGGGGCGGCCCGGACCCGTGGTCATCGACATGCCTTTCGATATCTTCAAGGAAGATACAGGCGAGACCACGCCGGAACCAACGGCCTGGAACGCTAATATCTCCTGCCGTTGTGGCGCCGATCCGGAAAGCCTTGAGAAAGCCGTGGCGATGCTGCTCAGCGCCGAGCGGCCCGTGATTATCGTCGGCCAGGGCGTCAAATATGGCGGTGCCGCGGCCGATCTGTTGGAGCTTGCCGAACGCCTGCAGATCCCGGTTGCCTGTTCGTCGAGCGGGCAGGGCGCTATCGACACCAATCATCCTTTGGGGCTGGGTCTGGTTGCTCGCAACGGCACCTACCAGGCCAATCATGCCTGCCGTCAGGCCGATGTCATCCTGGCCCTCGGCATGCGGTTCGATGACCGGACCTCGAGCAGCTGGATCCCCGGCTATTCCTTCAATATTCCACCCACCAAGCTGATCCATGTCGATATCGACCCCGACGAGATCGGCCGCAACTATCCGGTCGCTCTGGGCATTATGGCGGATGTGCGGACCTTCTTACGGCAATTGGTCGGCGAGATCAGAAGCAGTGACAGGGCCGACGCGAAGAACAGCGCGCGGCGCACGTGGCTGGATAAGATCGACGAGTACAAGAAAGAATGGGACGCCTTCATAGCGCCTGGCTTCGAGGCGGATACGACGCCGATCCATCCACAACGCGCCGCGCTCGAAATCGACAAGGCCTTGCCGGACGATACCATCATGGTGAGCGATATCGGCATCCACCACAATTGGCTGATCCAGTTCTGCAAGCCCAAACGCCCGGATTCGCTGATCGGCTCGATGGGTTACGGACCTATGGGCTTCGGTGTCGGCGGCGTGCTCGGTGCCAAGCTCGCAGCCCCCGACCGACCATGCGTGTCGGTTTGTGGCGATGGCGCGTTCTTAATGCATGCGAGCGTGCTGGCGACAGCCGTTGAGTACAATATCCCCGTCGTCTGGGTGGTCTGGAACAATTACGCCTATGCGTCGATCCGGGGTCTGCAGCGCGGTTATCTCGAGGGCCGGGAACTGGCGACCGATTTCAAGCATCCGGAAACCGGCGAGCCATACAATCCCGATTTCGCAGCGATGGCCCGTTCAGCGGGGGTCGAAGGGGTGAGTGTCGATCGCGCCGCCGATCTTGCCGATGCAGTGCAGGCTGGCCTTGCAACCGGGCGGCCCTATCTGATCGACGCCAATATCGGCGCCGATATGAATCCTTCTGGCGCCGGTGTTTGGGAGTTGCCTGGCCTTGGCCGCAGTAAGCCGGCGATTGGCGCGCAACTTGCTCTGCCTTGACCAAACGCCACCCTTACCGTCCATATGTATGGTACCATTCTAGGGTACAGTTTATATAAGGGGGTGTGTTATTGGCTGTGTTGAGGAACCCTGCATGAGAAACGAGCGACGCCAATCGCTCACGGAGCTGGTCACGGCGCGGTTGCGCAGTGAAATCGTCAATGGCGATCTTGCTTTCGGCGAGGCTTTGTCGGAGAGCAAGATCGCCACACGTTTCGGCGTCAGCCGCACGCCTGTCCGCGAAGCGTTCGCGATGCTTGATCAGGAAGGTCTGGTCCGCACTGAGTCGCAATACGGTACGTTCGTCTTCACGATGGATCGCAACCAGTTTGCGCAGCTGAGCGAGACCCGCGCAGTGTTGGAGAGTGCCGCCCTCGATTTCGCCTGCAAGAACGATCGTGCGGGGCTGATTGAAGACTGGCGTGGACTGACGGCGATCATGACCAAAGCCAAGGCCGAGCACGTCGTGTCGACTTATATGAAGGCCGATGCTGAGTTCCACCAGGTGCTGTTCGACAGAGGTGGCAATCCCTATCTGAACGAGGCTAATCTCACTATTGCCTCCAAGATCTCAGCCGTGCGCTACCGTATGGGCAGTACGCCCGAGCATATGGAAAAATCCTACAGCGAGCACACGGAACTCTTCGAGCTCTTACAAAGCGGCGATCGGGTGCGCCTTAAAAAGCTCCTGATCAAGCATATCTGCAAGAAGGGTAGGAGTTTCTGGTCGGTCCCGGAAACCGTCCAGCCGAGCCGCTGGGAGCGCATCGCCGAACTGGTGAGCTGAACGCTACTCGGCGGCGGCCGGCTGGACCATGCGGTTGAGCGCCGGCATCACGTCGGTCGCCAGTAATTCCATCGAGCGACGCCACATGCGCTCATCGTCCCATTCGTGGAAGGTGGCTTCGAGCACACCGAACGGACCGATTTCACCGACCATGGCAACAAGCCGGTCGGTCACGGTCTTGGCGCTGCCGGCAATGACCATCGCCTCCAGACAATGCGCCACCGTGATGTCCTCATCCGCCACATCCGGATCCGCTTTGAAGACCTTCACCATGCCCGCACGGCCAAGCTGCGTGCGTAAATGGTGAAAATACTGGTAAACACTGCTCTCTGTGTTCTTTAAATATTCCTCCGCTTGCGCATCACTCTCGGTGACGAGGATACTGCGCGCCACGCGCCAGAGATTGCGGTCGGGACGGCGGCCCGCCTGTTCTGCCCCTTCGCTATAGGATTCCCAATGGGACTTGGTGTGGGCGAGGGGATTGAAGTTGGCGGAAATGCATGACCAGCCGCGCTCGCCCGCAAGCCTGGCCGTCCCGGAGCGGGGGCTCATGGCGGAGACGGCGATGGGCGGGTAGGGTTGTTGATAGGGTGTGGGGATGGGACCGATGCCGAGATCATCCTGCACGGTTTCCTCAAGCTCGATATCCCAAAACTCGCCCTTGAGCCGATAGGGCGGCTGCGATGCCCAGATCTGGTGCACCATCTCGATGCACTCGATCATCATTTTGCTGCGGTTCATCTCGATCGTCTTGAAGAGTTCGAAATCCGAGGCGAGCCCACCGGGACCAATCCCCATGATGAACCGGCCACTCGACATATGATCGAATAACGCGACGTCGGCTGCGATCTTGGCCGGATGATGATGCGGCAGGTTCAACACGCCGGTGCCGAAGGTAGTCGACTTGGTTTGCGGCAGCGCCACCGACATGAATTGCAGCGTGTCCGAAATGGGCTCGACCTTGGCCGAGTAATGCTCGCCCACGAAAACTTCGTCATAACCAAGGCGATCGGCATGCAGCACCGCTTGCAGATCCTGCTCGTACATGTCGGTATAGGACATCGACATGCCATGCAGCGGCATCATGAATAGACCCAGACGCATCGGCCTCCCCTTTATTCGGCGCGATCAGTGATCAACCGGGTCGAAGCTAGCACATTGCACAGAGCCGCGATATTCTCCGCGTCATGGTGAAAGGATGGTCACGTATTTTCGAGCGTAATACCGAACAGAGCCGCGGGGTTTGTGGTATTCATTCGCCGTAGCGACCCTTCCTCGAAGCCCTCGCTTTCCAGCAGCAACATGAACTCGCGAAAACCCTCGACGGGCGATGGCAGCAGGAAGACCCCACAGTCCGAGGACACGATGGCACGATCCCCCCCCGCCCTGATGCGCGGCGCCAAATCCTGGATCGTTTGGCCCGCGACCTTGTGCTTCTCCGCGTCGACATGGGTCAAACCGACTTGCGTCGCATGGGTCAGGAGAAAGAAGCTGAATTCCGCATAGGCACCTGTGGCAACGATCGCAGCGACCGCGTCGGGCGCGTAGCGGCCGCAATGGGTGCGGAGCCGGGTGAGGCCACGCTTTCTGCCCTCCTCGCATAGCCGCACCGCTTCGGCAGCAGAGACATGGCCGCAATCGAAGACGACATCATGTTCCGCGCAAAGATCCATGATCGCAAGAACAGGCTCCGGCAATGGGCCGCTGTCAGAAACCTGGAAGGTTGTCTCCAAAAAGGCCGGGCTGCGCCCCTCCCGTTCGGCCACATAGCGGGTGTGGTGGGTCGGCATGGATACAAACCGCGCGCCGCTTCCGGGGCCGTAGCCATAGCCGATCGCCGTGCGTGCTGTCTCCAGCGTCACGCCACCCGCGACCGGTTGCATGATGACACCGCCGAAAACCTCGATGCCCAGATGGCCGAGTTCGCGCATTGCGAGGGCGGCGAAACCTGAACTGTTTTGAAAATTGTCCATCAGACCAATGGCGCGCATACCGGCATCGGCCGCCTCGCGCACCGCTTCGAAAACATCGACACTGCGGCCGTTGAGGTGCGGACAGGCATGAATGTGGCAGTCAATGGCACCCTTGACATAGTGCATCCCGTAGCGCATGGGTTTCGATTTCCCGCTATTGTTGTTCAGTGTCGCAAGATCCGTCCCACGAACTCCCTTGCGCGGTCGGTTCTGGGATGGTCGAAGAGCTGCGCCGGCGCACCGGTTTCGACGACCCGGCCATCGGCCATGAAAACGACCTTGCGCGAGATCTCGCGCACGAAGCCCATCTCGTGGCTGACGATCAGCATGGTCATCCCCACAACGGCAAGAACACGGATCGTATCCAGCCCTTCTCCGACCAATTCCGGGTCGAGTGCCGAAGTCACCTCATCCAGCAGCAATATATCCGGCCGCAGGGCTAAAGCACGAGCGATGGCGACGCGCTGTTGTTGACCGCCCGAAAGCTGGTCCGGATAGCTTTCGAACTTATCCGCCAAGCCCACTTTGGCCAATAATTCCTTGGCATCGGGCTCGACGTCCTTGATGGCTCGCTTTTTGACGATATTAGGAGCAATCGTGACATTGCGCAGTGCCGTCATGTTCTGGAAGAGATTGAATTGCTGAAAGACGATGGCGACACGGTCACGCAGTTGACGAATATTGCGTGCACTTGAGTAATCGATGTTTTCACCTGCCACCGTGACATGGCCACTTTTGGGTGGCAGCAAACCGATGATAACGCGAAGGAGGGTGCTCTTGCCTGAACCCGAGGGCCCGACAATACTGACGATTTCGCCACGCTCGACGGTGAGATCGACATCTTGCAGGACTGGCGTCGTCCCATAGCTGGCATTAAGCTTGTCGATGACGAGGTGCGTCAAGTCTGGCCTCCAGCCACGCGGCGAACCGGTTGAGAGAATAACATAGAATGAAATAGAGGACGAGGATCGTCCCGAACGTCAACAGCGCTGAAATACCCTTATTATTAAGTACCTTGGCTGCATAGGTCAGCTCCACCAGGCCGATCTGGGAGGCGATCGAGGTGCTTTTGACGAGCCCGACGGAATACGTCATGGAAGGCGGGATCATGACCACCCATGCCTGTGGCAGGATCACTCGGCGAAGCGCCGTCAGCCCGCCCATGTTCAGGGTTTCCGCAGCATCCCATTGGTTGGGATGGATGCTCTCCAAGGCCGCCCGGATATTTTCGCTGGAAAAGGCTGCAGCCGAAAGAGCGACGGTCGTCACCGCCACGGTGAACATCGAGACATCGGCGCCGGCAAGCTGGAAGGCGAAGAATACGCACATCAGCTTCACCAGGAACGGTATCCTCCGGAAGATCTCCGTATAGGCGAGCGCCACCAAGCGAATGATTGCCCAGGGGACAATCCGCTCGTGGCGCATGACGGCGAGGCCGAAACCAGCGACAAAGCCAAGCGTGCAGCCGATAAAGGACAGCGATGCGGTAAGGAGAAACGCTTTGCCGAGAAAAACAAGGTTGTAGTAAGTCAGAAAACGTTCGAGATCATCGGCCACTAGAATACTTTTCCTTTGATACGGAAAAAAGTAGCGGCCGATGAAATAGAGTACCGCGCTGGCGATAATCGTTAGCACAACATAATAAACCGCGGTGATGCTGAAAACCTCGAGCGAGCGAAAGGTCTGGGCGTTGATATTGTAGGCGCGGCCGGTGAGTTCCTCGACGCCGAAGATGGAAGCAATCGACGTCGTCATCGTGATCAGAATGTATTGGTTGGAAAGCGGTGGAAACAGCACCTTGCAGATATGGGGCAGGATAACGTAGCGGACGGTTTGAACCCGACTGAACCCCAGTGTCTCGGCAGCCTCGACTTCCTCGCGCCGGACCGAATTGAAACCGGCCCGCTGAATCTCCGTCATATAGGCTCCGGCGTTCAAGGAAAGACCGATCGTGACGGCTTGGAATGAGCTCAAAAGGATGCCGACTTCAGGCAAGGCGAAGTAGAGAAAGAAGATCTGAACCAGAACCGGTGTGTTCAGGAAGAAGATAACGTAGGCGCGAACCAGCCAGCGGATCGGTCCGCGGCCATAGGCGGTCACCGCCGCACAGACGATGCCGATCACCCAACCGATGAGAAAGGCGATCGCCGCCAGCACCAAGGCCAACATCGCACCGCCGGCGAGATACCAGAGGTACGGTGTGACCTGGCCGAACTGTAGAGTGTAGGCCAAGAGCGGCGACGATCGAAGGCTAAGCGATCAGAAGTAGGGACTTACCGGCACGTCGGAGGCCATTGGCGCCAGGAACCATTCTTCCCAAAGCGCGCCGATCACGCCCTTGCTGTGCAAATCGTAGAGAGCGACATTGAGCCAGTCGCGCAGCGAGTAATTACCTTTCTGCACACCGAGCGCCGAGTAGGTCACGCCCCATTCCGGTGATGGAATGATCTTCCATTGCCGGTCGGGGAAAATATTCAAACGATAGGCTACGGCGTCGATGCCGTCAAAGCTTGCATCGGCACGGCCCTGAGCCAGTGCCCGGTCGCGGTCATTGTAGTTGTCGAGCAGGAGAAGCTCGGCTTTGGGCATGGTCTTTTCGATAAAGGGTATCGCCGTAGTGCCACGAACCTGAACGAGGGTAATATCCTCGCTATCCAGATCCTCTAGGCTCTAAACCCATTTATCATATTGAGTAATATTGTATAATGTGGTTTTTGATGGACAAAGAGACATCAAGGACCGTGTTATGACCGATTATCTGTTCTGGCTTGACGACGACGCCTGGTCATTGATCGAGCCAATGC
>JBGSYN010000121.1:0-17642 GCA_041750975.1 Geminicoccaceae bacterium
GGATCGAAGCCGCGTTTTGTCGGCTCAAGGACTTTCGACGGGTGGCGACGCGCTACGACACACTGGCCCGGACATTTCGCGATGCCGTGGCGCTTGCCGCCTTATACATGTTCTGGCTGTGATTGAGTCCAGACCCTAGACCTCCCGCCATAAATAACCAAGTTGTTTCACTCCTTAGGAAGAGAAGCAAAAAAAATAGCGCAAGAAGGCTAATGCCTGCCAAAAACCTGCCAGTGTTTTCGAATACGGACGCGTAAAATACGGCTTCTCGATGAGATTTGCTCACCGGATCAATATCCTATTGGGGGCCGCGACGGAAACTATCCGATATTGTTCTCTATCGGCGGGGCTCAACCTCTCGTGGCACCTTAACCCTGTGCCCAAAGGTACACCCCACCCATTCTTCAGGGCAAAGAGTTCGGGCGCAATCATCGTCAGTCTGGCAAACTGGCGCCCCCCTCTTTATTTCTGTCATGCGCGTTATTTGACCCCTCTCCGTCACGGCAAACGCACACATTCCGAATGGTATACGATAATCGACGCAAGCTCCCTCTCCTTCACGTCTTTCGACTTCGTTGGCTGCGCTCGTAATATGTCGCGAATTCCGAGAAGTCTAGGTGGATGCAAAGTGGGCTCATTGGTGAATAATCTCTTGAACGAAGCCGGACTGGCTACCGATGCGGCTCATACCGTATCGCATTCGACCAGATCCCGATAAAGCTCCTGAATTCGACGCGTGACCGGGCCGGGGAGGCTGCCGTCACCAATTGTCCGTCCGTCGATCGAGGCGACCGGGGTTTGGCCGCTGAAGGTGCCCGTCAAAAACGCCTCGTCGGCGCCGTAGGTCTCCACCAGGGAAAAATTCCGTTCAAAGACCGGGATGCCGTTCTTGCGGCAGAGTTCGATCACCTTCGCTCGTGTGATGCCGTTCATGCAGTAATCGCCGCTCGAGGTCCAAACCTCGCCCTTGCGGACGATAAAGAAATTACAGGAATTGGTGGTGTTCACGAAGCCATGCGGGTCGAGCATCAGCGCTTCCTCGGCGCCCGCCTTCTCCGCCTGAATGGCGGCGAGAATACAATTCAGCTTGGAGTGGGAATTGAGCTTCGGGTCCTGGCTCATCGGCAGCCCCCGGACCTGCGGCACGGTCGCGAGCCTGACCCCTCTTCGGCCCATCACCGAGATCGAATGCTCCATGATGATCACCATGGTCGGCCCGAAACGCGACAGGCTCGGATGCTGGAACGGCCGCGCCTTGCGCCCGCGCGTCACCATCAACCGGGCATGCACGTCCTCGACCATGCCGTTGGCCGCTCTGGTCCTTTCCAAGGCGTCGACGATGCCGGCCCGGTCCATGCCGAGATTGAGATCGATCGCCTTTGCCGCCTCGAACAGCCGGTCCAGATGGTCATCGAGAAAGGCCCATTGGCCATGATGCAGCCGCAGCCCCTCCCACACCCCGTCGCCCAGCATGAAGCCCGAATCATAGACGGAAACCTTGGCTTCTTCGCGCGGGACGATGGCGCCGTCGACATAGATGAGGATCGCATCGTTGCGTGTATCCGCCTCGGCATCATGGGCCGTGGCGCGTTTGGTGTTTGACTTTTCGTCGCCCATTCCTGTGTCGCTCCCTCCAACGTCTGCAACCCATCTGGCGGACCTCGTTGCATCGCCGTGAATAGGCAGTATGTCGCGTCGCCGGTCAACGCGCTCGACTCGCAAGCCACGATGCCCCGATCAAGACCGCCACCGCACCGATTTTCGAGAAGCTCCGGCTTCAGGGAGAACTGCCATGACCAAGCGCTTCATCGTCGATGTTCCAGGCGTGCCGAAGTCGCCGTCGCCGATTTCGAACGCAGTCGTCGCCGGCAATACCTGCCACATCTCGGGGCAGCTTGCCGTGTATGAGGATGGCTATCGGCCGGGGACGGCTCGCGAGGAGGCCGAGCGGGCGTTCGATCTCGTCTTCATGATCGCCAGGGAAGCCGGGTTCCGCAAGGAGGATATCGTCTATGTCGATCTCGCCTTCGCCAATCTGAAAGACGATCTGGCGGAGGTCAACGCGCTCTATGGCGAGCTGTTCGATCCACGCCCGGCGCGCACGATCTATCAGGCCGCCGCCCGTGCCTGACTCTACCTGTCCACTTTACCCGGCAGACTAAGGTCGTCCGACGCAACATCGAAGATGTCGACCACGCACAAAAGCGGTGCATGAACGCTCGCATTGACCCGAAGCCCCGCCGTCACACCGTCAAAAGAGGCGGCTTCGACGGCCGCGATCTCCCTACAAAGAACATGCACCTCGACCGTATCGGCATCGATCAGAGGTTCCAATCCCGGACTATCGATTAGGATGGGAAGGCCCGGCCAGGTCTTGGGTAGGCGCGGCGTCGCCCCTTCGGGAATATCGATCACCTTGAGCGATCCCGGCCCACAGGCCTCGTCCGGCCCGAGCACGACCCAGTGACTGTGCCAGACATTGCCGTCATTGCCGGGATCGCCGTCGCTGTTCTCGTCATAAAGCGGCGTGTCGTCGAAATCCGGGTGGGCGGTCACGGCTAGAGCCAGAATTCCGGCGTCGCGCTCGAAGCCGATCTCGAACGGGTCGATGCTGGTCGGCCAGACATAGGAGAAGACCTCGCTCCCGGCGAGCTTGCCCGTGGCTGCGGGCTTGCTGGCGCCGGCCTGGCCTGAAACCCCCATATGAAAGATCAGGACGTCGTCCTCAGCCGTGACCTTGGCATGGACGATGTCGAAAGCCGCTGCGACGTCCTTGGACGCCGAAGCCGCTATGCCTCCATCCTCGGGGCCATGGGCGAGGGCCGGTGCGCCAGCAGCCAGAAGTGCTGTGAGCATTAGTGGGCAGGCATAGTCGAACTCGGTTTTCCGTGGAATAGTGACAATGTCTCCTGTCTTGCGAGAGGTGGGTTGGACATCAGGACGCCTCGTCTGTTGCCGCAGGCGGGGCGTCCGCTCGTTCGGCCTCGTCGGCCGTTGCAAACCGCTTCCAGGCGGCTGCCGCGTCGGCTTTCGAGGCCGTTTCATGCTCGGAGCAGTCGAGGCGCAGGGCTGCGTCACCGAATGCCGCGTTCACGAAAGCGCAATGATGGGGTGCCGCCGGATCGGCGTGGAAGTTCGGCCGGAAGTAATGGCAGGTCGCGCACATGCGCTGCACCGGGATGGCGCCTCGAACCTGCAATGCCCGGATCATCTTGGTGAGGCCCTTGAGGAACACCGCCTGTTCCGCAGGCTCAAGCTCGCCGATGGCGCCGAGCAACGCATCCGGCCATTGAGCAACCCCATCCGCGGCGTGCTTGCCGGTGGACGTCGGATGCAGCCTGGTGGCGCGGGCGTCGTCAGGATCGGAGATCTTCTCCAGATGTCCTTTTCGCACCAGTGCTGAAACCGCGTCGCTGGCGGTCGGCTGGGTCACCGCAATTTCCTCGGCGACCGTCGTCACTCGAGCCGGGCCCCGCGCAACGAGGTGAACAAGAATTTGCGCCTGGGTCGGCGTCAAACCGGATGTTTCGGTTTGACGCCATTGCTCGGCCCGCAGAAACGTACCGATCTTCGCCAAACCCGTAACGATATGTGTCTCGGCCGACATCGGCTCTCCAGTACTGTCGGCGGCACATATATAGGAGTCCTATTTAATATCAAGCCACTTCAGCGATCTCCGGCACCGGCGAGGCTTTGAGCAGGGCTTGGGTGTAGGAATGGGCAGGGGCTTCGAAGATCTGACGGACGGTGCCGGTTTCGACCACCTTGCCGTCCTTCATCACCATCACCCGGTCGGCGATGTCGTGGATCACCGGCAGATCATGCGCGATGAAGATGTAGGAGAGACCCAAACGGTCGCGCAGATCGGCCAGTAGTTTGATGACCTGCGCCTGGATCGAGACGTCGAGGGCCGAGACCGCCTCGTCGCAGATGATCACCTCGGGCTCGAGTGCCAGGGCCCGGGCGATGGCGATGCGTTGCCGCTGGCCGCCCGAGAACTGGTGCGGATAGCGCCTTGCATGGTCCGGGCGCATGCCGACCTTGTCGAGCAGATCGTCGACCCGCTGCCGCCATTCCTCGCGCGGTACGACGTTGCGGTGAATGCGCCAAGCTTCGGCGATGAGCTCGAAGACGTTCATGCGTGGGTTCAAGGAGGAGTAGGGGTCCTGAAACACCGCCTGCACCTTGCGCCGATAGGCGAAGAGCGTATCCCGTTCGAGCGTGACGATATCCTCGCCTCGATAATGCGCCGTCCCGCCGCTCGGCGTTTCGAGCTTCAGCAGGGTGCGGGCGAGCGTCGACTTGCCGGAGCCGGATTCGCCGACAATCCCCAAAACCTCGCCCGGCATCAAGACGAAATCGACGCCGTCGACGGCCTTGACGACCTCGCCCGTATCCCGCCGGAACATACCCTTGGTGATCGGGTAATGCTTGGCGAGGCCTCGCACCTCGAAGAGGGGCTGCGCTCGGTCCTCGCCCTGGGCATCCTCGACCAGAGCGCCGCGTCCGGGGATCGTGCCCATCAGTCGCTGTGTATAGGCGTGCTTCGGCCGGTTGAAGATCTCGCGGATCGGGCCGGTCTCGACGATCTCGCCCGCCTGCATCACCGCCACCCGCTCTGCGACCTCGGCGACCACCCCAAGATCGTGGGTGATCAGGAGCAGCCCCATGCCGGTCTCGGTTCGCAATTCCTCCAGGAGCTTCAGGATCTGCGCCTGAACGGTGACGTCGAGTGCTGTCGTCGGCTCATCGGCAATGAGGATCTCGGGCCTGAGCGCCAGGGCCATGGCGATCATCACCCGCTGTCGCTGGCCACCCGAAAACTGATGCGGATAGTCGTCCGCGCGGCGCGACGGATCGGGAATGTCGACCCGGCCCAGCAATTCCAGCGTCCGCTCACGCACCGCCTTGCCGCTGACGCCGTGGGCGCGCAGGGCCTCGCCGATCTGCCAGCCGATCGAATAGACCGGGTTGAGATGCGCCAGCGTATCCTGGAAGATCATCGCGATCTTGCGGCCCTGCAGATCCCGCCGCTCGTCGACCGGCATCCGCAACAGATCCCGGCCGCCATAAAGCACCTCGCCGCCAAGGATATTGCCGGGCGGACAGTCGATCAGGTTCATGATCGCAGACGCGCTGACACTCTTGCCCGAGCCGCTTTCGCCGAGGATGGCAAGGGTTTCGCCACGATCGAGGTGGAACGAGACATTGCGCACGGCATGGACGTCGCCATGCGTCGTGTGGAAATCGACACTGAGATTGCGGACCTCGAGCAAATGCTCGCCGCTTGCAGCGGTGCTATCAGTCACTGCGCGAGCCGATTTCGAGACGCCAGCGCTGCTCCGGATCGTTGACCGTGCGCAGCCAACTCGAGAGCAGGTTCAAGGACATGGTGGTGAGGATGATCATCAGGCCCGGCCAGAACGCCAGCCACCAGGCGCTGCCTAGATAGTTGCGGCCCTGCGCCACCATCAGGCCCCAGGTCATGTCGGGCGGCTGGATGCCGATCCCCAGAAAGCTCAGCGCCGACTCGACCAGCATGACGAAGGCGAAGTCGAGCGTGGCGATGGTGATCAGGGTCGGCACCACCAGCGGCAGGATGTGGCGGCCGAGAATACGGCCGGAGCTCGCTCCCATCACCTTGGCGGCGGCAACGAACACCCGTTCGCGCATTTCCAGGACCTCCGCCCTGGTGGTCCGCAGATAGAGGGGAATGCGGGTGAAAGCGAGGACGGCGATCATGCTGAAGACCGAGGGCTCGAAGATGTAGAGCACGACGACGGCCAAGAGCAGGGAGGGAAAGCTCATGATGATATCGGCAAGGCGCATGATGAGGCCGCCGATCCAGCCGCCGACATAGCCTGCAATGAGGCCGAAACAGGCGCCGATAATCATCGCACAGGCGACCGCGGCGACGGCGATGCCGATGGTGTTCTGTGCCGCCACGGCAAGCCGCGCCAGGATGCTGCGCCCGAGGGCATCCGCACCCAGAATGAACGCAAAACCGCGCTCGAGCTCAAAGGGCGCCGCGTTGCGGGCACTAAGGTTCATCGTCGTCGCCGGACCATCGAGCAGCATCGGCGCTAGGAGCGCGCAGGCCAGCATGAGCAGGAGCCAAAAGGCCGAAACGAAGGCGAATTTGTCGTTCCACAAGAGCCGCAGATAGGAGGCGCGCTGCGAGTCGGGCTCGGCCACGGGCTTGCTGGGGGCAACATCGCTTGCCATCAGCCGTGCCTGATCCTTGGATCGAGCACGGCATAGCCCAGATCGATCAGCAGGTTCATGAGGAAGATCAGGAGGGCCGTCATCATGATCGCGGTCTGGACCAGGGCGAAATCGCGTTGCGTGATCGCGTCGATCATCAGATTGCCAATGCCCGGAAAGCCGAAAATGGTCTCGACCACCACCGCCCCGTTCAAGAGGCCCACCGCCTGATCACCGGCGACGGTAAGGATCGGCAGCATGGCGTTGCGCAGCGCATGCACGAAGATGATGGTCCGCTCGCGCACTCCTTTGGCCCGCGCCGTTTTGACATAGGCCGAGGCAAGGGCGGTGATCATTGAATTGCGCACCACCTGCAGGATCAGTCCGAACGGCCTGAGGAACAGCACGGCTACCGGCATGATCCAATGCCAGGGCGAGCCGACCCCCGAGGTCGGCAGCCAGCCGAACGAGACCGCGAACAGAAGGATGCCGACAATGGCGATCCAGAAATCCGGCGCACTGGCGCCGGCGATCGAGGCGACACTGGCGATGCGGTCGAAGAGGCCGCCGGGCTTGGCCGCCGCCAGCGAGCCGATGACGATCGCACTGCTGACCACCAGCAGCATGGTCAAAAGTGCGAGGCGGATGGTCCAGGGATAGGCGTCCAACACGACATCGATGGCCGGCCGCTCCTTGCGGATCGACATGCCGAAATCCAACCGGGAGAGATCTTGCAGGTAATGGCCGAACTGGACGATCAGCGGATCGTCGAAGCCATGCATCTCGCGGAATTGCTGGCGCGCCTCGAGCGAGGCGTCGATCGGCAGATAGAGATTGGTCGGATCGCCGGTGAGGCGCGAAAGGAAGAAGACGAGGATCAAGAGCCCGATCAGGGCCAATCCGCTGGAGAGTGTCCTTCGCCCGATATAGTCCGCCAAGGCCTAGGAACCCCGCATCTGCCCCATGAGAGCTGCCTGAGCGGACACGCTGCCGCTCAGGCCAGCCGATCTTCTATTCGGTAAACGAGATCTCCGAAAGCTGCAGCTCGCTGTTGGTGGCAAGGCTCGGCTGAAACTCGACGCGCGGGCCGACCCGGCTGAAGCCGACCATGTGATAGAGCATCGCATCCGGCACGATGTCCTGGCGCAGGCGGCGAAACACCTCCTGGTAGAGTTCGTCGCGCTCCTCGCCCACGGCGACCGAGGCGTCCTCCATCAACTGATCCAGCTCGGGATCGGCAATGTCCGAGCTGATGCCGTCCGAATGATATTTGAAATAGACGGTAAAGCTGGCATCGCCCGCATTATTGTCATGCATGCTCTGCAACAGGGTCGGCGGCCGGTCCTCGGCATAGGGCTTGTTCGCCATGTCGGCCCATTGCCCGACCTCGACCGTCTGCAGCTCGACATTGAGACCGACATTGGCCAGCATCGCCTGGATCGCCTCCATCGTCTCGACGGCACCCTGCCACTGGCCGATGCGGCTCACCAGGCGCAGGGGCGTGTCGACCGCAACGCCATCGGCGCGGGCCGCATCGATCAGCTCCTTGGACTTGGCCGGATCGTAGGGGAAAGGCTCAAGGTCATCGTTGTAGCCGAGAATGCTCGGTACCACCAATTGCGAGGCCGGCACGATCTCCTCGGACAGGATTGAGCCCCGGATAGCGTCGCGGTCGATCGCGTAATTGATGGCCTCGCGGATGCGCTTGTCGTCCAATGGCGGGATCTCGGTCGTGAACCGGATGCGCGAGGTCTCGGAGTTGAAATAGCTGAAATCGGTCTCGGGGTCGGTCGCGTCCTGCTCGGCGATGTTGGGCGCGATATCGGCCTCGCCGGTTTCGACCATGGCGGCCCGGACCGCCGATTCATCGCGCCAGACATAGGTGGCCTTTTCGACAGCCGGTGTTTCGCCCCAATAACCGTCGAAGCGCTCGAGCACGACATCGCGTTCGGGGCGCCATTGCGCGAATACGTAAGGTCCCGTACCGACCGGATTCTGGGTCAGCGAATCGGGTTCGGTATTGGGCGAGACGACGCCGAGCGCACCCATCAGGGTCGGTAGGATCGGCTGCGGTTTTGCCGATTTCACGTCGATCGTGTGGTCGTCGACGATCTCGACCTCGAGCTCGATGCCGCCGAAATATTTATTGCGGTCCTCGCAAGGAATGTTCTCGTTCAGGGTCCGCTCGATCGAGAACTTGGCGGCTTCCGCGTCGAAATCCTCGCCGTCGTGGAACTTGACCCCTTCGCGCAGCTGAAAGCGCCAGGTCTGGGGATCGATCTGTTCCCAGCTGGTGGCGAGGCGCGGGTTCAAGGCCCCATCGTCCGGATTGATCTCGGTGAAGGTCTCGACCACGTTCTGCTTGAGAACGCGCCCGATGTTCGAGCGGCTGGCATTGCAGGGATCCGCGATATCGAGACTTTCGACCGTCACGATCGTAACATCGCGAGCACCTTGCTGCGCTATCGCCGTTCCGGCCATCCCTGCGCCGGCAGCGCAGCCGAGCGCCATCAACGATGCGGCCCTGAAATTTCTCACCATGTATCTGCCTCCTGCTTTTATTTCGTCCAACGACTCCTAGCGGTCGCCCGCAGGGACCGCAACCACAACTGCAACGATGGGGATCAGGACCACATGATCAGAGCGTCATCGGGCAGCCGGCCGATGAAGGAACTCGCCTGCGCCCGCCATTCGCCAGGGCGCACATTCTCGACGATGATGTCATGCGGATTGCGGGTATTGATGACGATCACCTCGCCGACCTTTGGGTTGAAGGTGAAGGATTCGGCACCTTCGACATAATTCGCATCGAGATTCATGACCCTCGCCGGCCCGCCGCCGGCAGCACCGCCCTCGCGCGGCACGGCGCGATGGTAGGTCGTGGTGTCGCCCGTGCCGGTCGGCATTTCGAGGTAGAGGTTCCAGCCAAGTTGCTCGGTAATCCCGGCAATGACGTAGCCGTGTGCGGTGTGCGGCGTGAAATCATAGTGCAGATGGCCGCTCGCGGCCCGTGTCTTGACACCGCCCGCGAAGTAATGCCCGAAGCCTGGTTCCTCGGCGACGCCCACCTGATTGGGCCAGATCTCCTGCAACAGCGCCAGTATCCGCTCGAGCGGATCGAAGCCCGCCTGTTCGGCAAGGTGGCTCGTGATGGCGTAGGATTCGTCGACAGTGTCGAAATAGCCCTGCTTCGTGTCGCCGACATAATTCGAAAAATTGGCGCCCAGGAGCGTCATCCTCGAGGTCTGTGCCTCCTTGCCTCTTGCCGCCATCGCCCGAACGCCGTCGCAATAAGCGGCACACTCCTGCTTTGTGGCAAAATCAGCGATACGGATCGCCGGTACATCGCCCGCCATCAGCGCTCGAAGACTGGCCTCGCTCAGGCCCTGGGCGGCCTCGCCCCAGTTTTGCACCCTTGTCATGTCGTTCATTAGAGCCTCCTATACCAAGTTCTTTGCACTATTAGCGATCTGCGTGATGTAGATCGAATGGCAAGCCGAGCCGCCTGCCAATTTCTCGCATTTGGGCGAGAGAGCCGGGGCCTACGGGAATTCCCTCTCGCTGGCGTTCAGCCTCGGACATGGCTGCACGTTGACCCGGATAGCGTCCATCAGCTCCCGCAGCTTCGATATAGCGTTCGAACCACTCGCCGACATCGGCTGTGTAGGCATCACCGCTTGTAAGTTGCGGATTGATAACGAGCATGAATGCTCCCATCGTTGATGAAGTGCCAGGAGCATCCCGGCGAACTGAACCGCCGAGCAGGCTTCCTGCAAGGCACTGCACGAGCATGGCGATGCCGAGCCCCTTGTAGCCGCCGACCGGCAGCACGGCGCCGGCCATACCGATTTCGGGATCGGTCGTCGGTTCTCCGTCCGGGCCGATGGCCCAACCCTCTGGAATGGCGGTCTTCTCGCGCGCCGCCAGGCGCAGATAGCCGCGCGCGACGACACTCGACGCCATGTCGAAGACCAGTGGCGGTCGGTTGGGCAATGGCGTCGCAAAGGCGAGGGGGTTGTTGCCGATGACGCGGGCCGTCCATCCGGGCATGGCCATCAAGGGTCCTGTGGACTGACAGATAAAGGCGAACATTCCCGCCTCCGCCGCGATCAGCACAAAGGCGCCCAGCGCCGCCAGATGTCCGCACTGATGCAAGAGGCATGGCACCATCGGCACGTCTTGTGCAATGGCCAAGGCCTGACGCACGGCGGCAACGCCGATGACCTGACCGAGCCCGCAATCCCCACGGTATTCAAGAATTCCGTCGTGATAGTCGCCGCTGTGATCGGGCTTCGGGTTGATGGCACCGGTCAGCAGCGATTCCGCGTATTGTGGGACCCGTGAGACGCCGTGTGTGTCGAAGCCGCGAAGACTGGTGCGGACTAGCACCTCGGCAGCCACATGCGCGTCATCGTCGGGCATTCCCGTGGCGTTGAAGATGCCGACGCACCAGGACTTCAGGGCATCGCTCTCGTATCGGCATGTTTCAGGCGTTACGGTCATGGCATCTGGCCCCAATAGTTCACCGGTCATGCGACACTCGGGATTTCTTCCCATTTCGGCACGGGAATCGCCGTGACCAGAGCCCGCGTGTAGGGCTGGGTCGGTGCCTTGAACAGCGCCTCGACCTCGCCCTCCTCGACGAACACGCCCTGGCTCATGACCAGGACGCGATCGGCGAACGAGCGGACGACCTCCAGATCGTGCGAGATGAAGATATAGGCGAGCCCGAGCCGGTCGCGCAGGTCGGACAGAAGCTCGATGATCTGTGCCTGAATCGAAACGTCGAGGGCCGAGACTGCCTCATCGCAGATGATCAGTTCGGGATCGCAGGCAAGCGCTCTGGCAATCGCGATCCGTTGGCGCTGACCGCCGGAAAACTGGTGCGGGTAGCCCTGGGCATGTTCCGGTGCCAAGCCCACCAGGCGCAGCAGTTCCGCCAGACGCTCCGGCCACGCAGCCTTGGGCAGGATGTCGGCATGCACGGTCCAGGGTTCGGCGATGATCCTGCCGACCCGCATGTGCGGATTGAGCGAGGAGTAGGGGTCTTGGAACACCATCTGGACGCGGCGGCGCTGCTTCAGCAATTCGGCGTCCTTCATCGCGAAGATGTCGGCGCCCCGATAATGGGCGGTACCCGAAGTCGGCGCTTCGAGCCGCATCAAGAGCTTCGCGATCGTCGATTTACCGGACCCCGACTCGCCGACAATGGCAAGGGTCTCACCCTTGTGAACCGAAAAGCTGACGCCGCTCACCGCGTGGATGATCTGCCGCCGGGCAACTCCGCCCGGGACATGATAATCCTTGGTGAGGTTCTCCACCTGCAGAAGCTTCTCGGCCAACGATTTTAGACTGCGCACCCCTATACCCGGCGCCGCATCGAGCAGCTGTCGGGTATAGGGGTGCGTCGGCTTCGAGAAAACGGTCCGGGTCGACCCGGTCTCGACAATACGGCCTTGTTGCATGACCGCGACGCGATCACCCATATGCGCCGCTACCGCCAGATCATGGGTGATCAAGATCAGGCCCATGCCGAGATCGGCCGCGAGATCGCGCAAGAGCTGCAGGATCTGCGCTTGGATCGTGACATCAAGCGCCGTCGTCGGCTCGTCCGCGATCAAGAGCTCGGGCTTGAGCGCCAGCGCCATGGCGATCATGACACGCTGCCGCTGGCCGCCGGAAAATTGATGCGGATATTGCTTGGCACGGCGCTTGGCGTCCGCAATGCCGACACGGTCGAGCAGCCGAACCGCTTCCTGCCAGGCTTCGGCTTGACCTACGGACTGATGCGCACAGATGCCTTCGGTGATCTGCCGGCCGATCGTGTAGAGCGGATGAAGGTAGGCCAGCGGATCCTGGAAGATCATGCTCATCTGCCGACCGTTGATGGCGCGGACAGCTTTCGCCGACATCGTCAGGCGGTCCTGTCCATGGAACAAAATTTGTCCCGAGGTGATTCTGGCAGGCGGGCAATCGAGCAGATCCATGATCGCCGACGCCGTGACGCTTTTCCCGGAGCCGCTTTCGCCCAGGATGACCAGAACCTCGCCCGTATCGACATGCAAGCTCACTTCCTGGACGACTTCGACGCTGCCGTTCGCGGTCTCGAAGGCGACGCCGAGGTTGCGTACCTCAAGCAGGTGCTCGCTCATCGACGTGGGCGCCTCTTGATCAGCAGCCGCCAGCGCTGTTGCGGGTCGGTCGCCATCCGCGTCCAATTCGCGAGCATGTTCAAGGACAGCGTCGTCAGCATGATCATGAGACCGGGCCAGAAGGAGAGCCACCAGGCGGTCTGCAAATAGGGGCGGCCGGTTGCGACCATAGCACCCCAGGTAAATTCAGGCGGCTGAATTCCTAGACCCAAAAAGCTGAGACCCGATTCCGCCAGAAGTACTGACGAAAAATCAACCGCACCAATCGTGATCACTGTCGGTAGCACTAAAGGCAAAATATGACGAACCAGAATAACGGGCGTGGATACGCCAAGGGCTTGAGCCGCATTCACGAAGATACGCTCACGGACTTCGAGGACTTCGGCACGCGTTGTCCGGATATAGATCGGTAGCCGCGCCACCGAGAGGATCATGATGACGTTCAGAATGCTCGGCCCAAGCACATAGAGGACGATCAAGGCCATCAGCAGTGCTGGAAAGCTGAAGATGATATCGGTCAGGCGCAGGATGATCGTGCCGACCCAACCGCCGACATAGCCGCTGACGATGCCGAGGATTCCGCCAACCAGCATCGACGCCAGCACCACGCAGCCGGAAATGATGAGGCTGGTCTGTGCGCCGACGACGATTCGGGCGACCAGGCTGCGCCCCAGACTGTCCGCACCCAGCACGTAGAGCCAGCCGCCAGCCAAGCTGAAGGGTGGCAGATTGCGTTGATGCAGGTCGATCTTGGTGGCGAGGTCGCTGAGAAAGAACGGACCTAGAAACGCTACCGACGCCAAGACCAGGAGAAAGATCGCAGCAGCCAGCGCATAAGGATCTCGGAGCAGCATTTTGGCCAGTATGAGGCGGCCGCTTTGCGGCTTTGCCGATGACGAGGATGTCGCGGTCGGGTTGGCCATGGCTCAGCTGTGCCGAATTCGTGGATCGACCAGCGCATAGAGGATGTCGATGACGATGTTGAGAACGAAGATGGCGACGGCGACGACAAGCACGGCCGACTGCACCACGGCGAAGTCGCGTTGGAAAATCGCGTCGATCAGCACCTTGCCCAGCCCCCTCAAACCGAAAACCGTCTCGACGATGATCGAGCCGTTGATCATGCCCACAGCGAGGTCGCCGGCGACGGTGATCGTCGGCAGGAGCGAACTGCGCAGGGCATGACCGAAGATGATCTTGCGGTCGCTCAATCCCTTGGCGCGCGCAGTCTTGATGTAGGGTGAGGACAGGGTGCTGATCATCGCACCCCGGACGATCTGGGTCAAAAGCGCCATCGGCCTGAGGGCCACGATGAAGACCGGCATAATCCAATATTCGACACCGCCTGTGCCCGAGGTCGGTAGCCAGCGAAGCCATACCGCGAAAACCAGGATGCCGACGATCGCCAGCCAGAAATCGGGAGCGCTGGCGCCGCCGAGCGAGATGTTGGTCGCCAAGCGGTCGAAGACCCCATTGGGCCGGCTCGCCGCCAGGCAGCCGATGAGCAGCGAGAAGGTCACGGTGACCAACATGGCGGTGCTGGCCAGCGTCACCGTCACCGGTGCTGCCTCGAGGACCGCGGTCATCGCCGAACGCTGTTGAGTAATCGATGTGCCGAAATCGAACTGCAGCAGGTCCCGGACATAGCGGCCGAATTGGACGATCATCGGATCGGCATAGCCGTGCATCCGGGCGAACTCCTGGCGTTCCTCCACGGTCGCGGTATCCGGCAGATAGAGTGCTGCGGGATCGCCGGTCATGCGGGTGAGGAAGAAAACGACGACGAGGAGGCCGAGCAGGGCTACCGTGGAATTGAGCGCTCGCCTGATGATGAAGCGGGTAATCGCCGAGGGCTCCTTGCTGGTACGCGCCGCTTCGAGTCTTACCAGGAGGCAGGCATGAGAGAGCTAGCTCTCTCATGCCATGGGCCGAGGATCAATCGGCCTTCGCAAACTTGATGTTCTTGACGTCGATCTGGCTGTTGGTGGCGATCGAGGGCTTCCAGTCGAGCCGCTCCGAGACTCGCGTGATGCCGACCATATGGAAGAGGGGAACCAGCGTCGCGTGCTCGTCCAGGGCAGTTTGGAATATCTCCTGAAAGGCCGCTCGACGTTCCTCGCCCGTCAGTGCGAGGGCCTGGTTGATCATGTCGTCCAACTCCGGGATCATCGTCGTCGATTGGGAGCCGTCGGAATGATAGTTGAAGATACTGAAGGCGGCATCGCCCAGATTGTTGTCCGACATGATCAGCATGATGTTCGGACCGACATCCGTGGGAAGCGGCTTTGCCTGGAACCTGTTCTGTCTGCCGCGCTCCATGATTTCGAGGTTCATGTCGAACCCGACATCCTCGAACATCGAGGTCAGGACCTGAGCGAATTCGTCGATCTGGGCGAATTGTCCGGCGCGCACGATGAAGCGGATCTCGCTGTCCACCGGCACACCGTCGGCCCGCGCCTCGTCGAGCAATGCCCGCGCCTTGTCGGGATCGTAAGAGTAGGGCTTGAGATCGGGATTGTGGCCGTCGATGCTGGGTACGGGAAGCTGGGATGCGGGGATCGAATCGGCATTGACCACGGTGCCCATCATGATGTCACGGTCGATGGCATAATTGAAGGCTTGGCGAACCCGAAGATCGTCCACCGGCGGAAAGCGCGTATCAAGTCTGAGCCATGTCGTCTCGGAATTGAGATAGGCGAAATCCGTTGCCGGATTGGTCGCGTCGAGATCGGCGATCTTAACGCCGATATCGGCTTCGCCCGTGGCGGTCATCGCCGCGCGAACGGCCGAATCGGGGCGGAAGACGAAAGTGACCTTGCTGACCTCGGCCGTTTCGCCCCAGTAATCATCCTTGCGCTCGAGAATCACGCTGTCGCCGGTAATCCACTCGACGAACTTATAAGGGCCGGTTCCCGCGGCGTTGCGGACCGGCTCGTTGATCGGCGTTTTCGGCGATGCCAAGGTCAGGACGCTGAACCGCGTCGGCAGGATCGGATCCGGCCGGTCGGAGGTGATGTCGATCGTATAGTCGTCGACCACGTTCGCGGTGAGATGATATCCCGAGAACGCCTTGTTGATCTGAGCGCAGATAAACTCCTCGCTGAAGGCCCGCTCGATGTTGAAGGCGACGGCCTCTGCGTTGAACGGTTCGCCGTCGCTGAAGACGACACCCTCCCGGAGCATGATGCGCCAGGTCTGCGGGTCGATCTCCTCCCATGATGTCGCCAAACGCGGCAGCGCCGTGCCGTCGGTCGGATCAACGTCGGTCAAGGTCTCGTTGATGTTCTGCTTGACGATCCGGCCGATGTCCTCGTTGCTCGATTCGCAAGGCTCCAGCGTATCGGGCTCGGTCGGCGCAACGATCACGATCGACGTGTCTTCTTGCGCCGTTACGGTTGACGATTGACCGGCAACCAGAACGGCACCGAGCACCATCGGCGTCAGGACGGATGTTTTCCATGAAGTCGGCATGGTCGGCTCTCCCCTCGAAATGATGTTTTCGCTAACTTATCCTATCCATCTTCTTTCGCAAGTGCCAAAGAATGGTCTAGCGGAAACCGCGTAAACGCTTGTCGCGCCCAGCGAAAGCGGAAGATGTGTCGAGGTGCGGACAACGCGATCGGGAGAATGAAAGTTATGGAAAAGGTGATGCTCGGCAGAACCGGCCTGGAGGTCAGTGTCGCCGGTCTCGGGGCTGGCGGCCGCAGCAGGATCGGCCAGAAAACCGGCGCCAGCTTCGAGCAGTCGGTGGGCATCGTCAAAGCCGCCATCGACCGGGGCGTCACCTTCATCGACACCGCCGCCCACTACGGCACCGAGCCCATTGTCGGTGCTGCACTCCAAGGCATCCGTGACGATATCGTCATTTCGACCAAGCAATGGGTGGTCAGCGGCAGCGACGGCCAGCAGGGTGTCGACTATCTTTCCGCCGGGGAATTCCGGCAGGCGGTCGAGCAGAGCCTGAGCGATCTGAAGACCGACCGGATCGACATTCTGCACCTGCATGGCGTCAGTCCGCATCAGTACCGGCACTGTCTGGACGAGCTCGTGCCCGAGCTGCAAAGGCTCCAGCAGGCGGGGAAGGTGAGATTCCTCGGCATCACCGAGGCGTTCAATGTCGATCTGCACCACGACCTGTTGCGGACCGCGGTCGAGGACGATGTCTGGGACGTGATCATGGTGGGGCTGAATTTCATCAACCAGAGCGCGCTCGCCGAAATCCTGCCACGAGCGCGGCAACGCAACATCGGCACCTTGTGCATGTATGCGGTGAGGTGGGGCCTGGTCGACCCGCATCAGGCGGGCATCCTGATCGACGAGGCGATCGGACTGGGCGAGATCGATCCGGCGAGCATCGATCGCGGCAATCTCTTCGTCTTTCTCGAGGAAGACGGCCGCCCCATTCCGCTGACCGAAGCTGCGTACCGCTTCTGCCGGCATGCCCCGGGCATGGACGTGATCCTGACCGGAACCAGCAGTCTTGATCATCTCGAGGCGAATCTGTGTGCAATCCAGGCACCACCGCTGCCGGACCCCGTGCTCAATCGATTGGGTACCATCTTCGGTAACGTCACTTCGATCTCAGGTAACCCGCTTACGGGCGGCGCGGGCTAGATGATGCATTCTTGGCGATCGCCGCAACCAAGGTCGAGAAGGTGGCTTGATTTCGAATCACCGATCTTCGATTAGTCTCCTGGACGCAGGCCCGCTAAAGTCGTGCGGAAACAAGATTGCTTAGGTGGAGGAACAAGGTGCCCAGGGACAGAGCTAACGGAATCGATACGAGGCGAAGGTTGCATGCCGTCCCGTCTATTCTCTGGCTGATCTTGTTGATGCCGGTCCTGCTCCTTGCCGGGGCATCCATGGCATCGGCGCAGCTCGTGACCAACCAATTCGATGCCGAACTCGACGATTATCTGAACGAGCGCATTGCCTTCGAGGCCGCCGACACCGACGGCGACGGCCTGGTCTCCGAGGCCGAACTCGCGCGCGACGCCGCGGCCGGGTTCAGCGGCCTCGATAGGGACGCCAGCGGCACGCTGACGCCGGAGGAGCTGCGTCCCCATGACCCGGCCCTGTTCGAGGCCGTCGACACCGATCATGACGGCGTGCTGACCTTCAACGAGGTCATGGCGAATAAGGTCAAGGCCTTCCAAGAGGGCGACGTCAATGCGGACGAGGGTCTGTCCTTCGACGAGATGGTGACGGTGGTCGAGCAGGAATTGGAGGCGGTGCAATGATGATCCGTGGAATGAAAGGCCGTTCGCTGCTGTCCGGCGGCGTCTC
>JBGSYN010000122.1:0-7357 GCA_041750975.1 Geminicoccaceae bacterium
GAGGACAAAGCCGATTTTCTCAGGATCCTCGCGGCCGTCCTCCGCGAGGGGGCCGACGCGAAAGAGCTCGGCATAGTCGCGGCGGACGAACGAGACGGATGGCACGCCATGGAAGTCGGTGTGACCGAGCCGGTGCCAGAACGGATTGTGGATGTGCCCGGTGAAGACTGCCTCCACAGCATGGCGTTCCAACAAGTCGAGGAGGCGGCCGCGCGCCGGCTGGTCGATATTGTCGTAATGACCCGGCTCTCCCGGCTTGTGCAGAAAGATCGGGTAGTGCGTGGCAACGAAGAGTCGACGGCCTTCGGCCCCGGCAAATATGTCTTCAAGACATCTGAAGAAGTCCCGATCCGCCGCCGGATCGGCATTCAGTACGGGCGAATTGAAGAGGACGAAACGGCAGACTGCGTGGTCGAAAACTACCCGGTCCGGGCCGACGGTCTTCTCGTAGGCTCGGCGCCACTCGGGACGGACGGAGGCCGCCGGCATCAGCGGGTTGGGCTTGTCGCCGATGTCGTGATTGCCCGGCGTGACATGCAGCGGAGAGCTGAGTTCCTTGAGCAGTGCTGCCACCTCGACCCATGCCGCAGCGGCATTCGCAAGCTCCGGCAGCGGATGGATGAAGTCGCCCAGATGGAGCGTGAATACCGGCCGCAACCGGCGCAATGCGGCAACGGCGTGGCGCAGCCGGCCATTCGAGCGCGGCTCGGGAGTCCCTGTAGGCTCGACGTGGCTGTCGGCGATGACGGCGACGCTGAAAAGCCGTCGCCCATGGTCTAGTGACGTCAGTAAACGGCTCCACGAGCGGCTACCGGCCAGACCGATTCGACGCGGCCGTTTCGGATCCCGACATACCAGTCATGGCGGTCGACGGTCGGATCGCAGTGACCGGGGATGAGCCTCAGCTGCTGGCCCACCTTGAGCGGTTGGGCAGAGGCGTCGAGGCGAAGATGGCCGTGCTCGTCGGAGTTGCGTTCGCACACCACGCCGGGCCAGTCATGGACCAGGGGCGGCCCGGAATCGATGGCGACGCTTTTGTGACCGCAATCGACGACAGCAACGCCGCTCCGTGCTGCACTCATCACCGTGGACAGTACGAAGAGCGACTGCCTGAACGGCGGCGACGGTTCGATCCGCGCATAAGCAGCATCCATGAAGAGATAAGATCCGGCCTGGATCTCGTTATAGACATCGCTCGCCGCCTCGAGCGCGAAGGTGCCGGTTCCGGCACCGCCGACGATGGCGCAGGACAGACCGCTCGCCGTCAGAAGTTCGACCGTTCGCCGTGTCGCGTCGATCGCCGCCTGCACATGCGCCGCGCGTTCCTCTTCGAGGCGGATGTGTTGGGCTGCACCGTCATAGGCCTGGAGACCGCCGAAGATCAGATGCGGACTGGCGGCGATCCGCCTGGCGAGATCGACGGCATCCTCACCCGGCACGACACCGCAGCGGCCCGAGCCGACATCGATTTCGACCAGGACCGTCATGCGGAGACCGAAGGCTTCGGCGGCATCTTCGATGATGTCGACCGCTCCAGGATCATCGGCGCAGAGAGCTACTTTGGCCATGTTCGAGAGTGCGGCGAGGCGGGCGATCTTGCGAGGCGAGACCACCTCGTTGGAGACGAGGATATCCGGCACACCGCCCCAGGCGAGCACCTCGGCCTCGCCGACCTTCTGCACGCATTGGCCGACGGCACCCCGCGCCATTTGCCAATGGGCGATGACCGGCGATTTATGCGTCTTGGCGTGGGCCCGAAGCTTTACTTTTGCCCCGGCGCAGAAATCCGCCATGACGTCCAGATTGGATTCCATGGCGTCGAGATCGACAATCAGCGCCGGTGTATCGATCTCCTCCTCGAGCATCCCAGGCTGCGCCGGCGGGCTCTGCTGCATCGGCGATGTTCTCCCTTATGCCAGGCCCTGAAGGCTAAGTTCATTGGCGAAATGACAGGCGGCGAAATGGGCGCTTTCGGTTTCGACGAGGTTCGGCCGTTCCACACGGCAGATTTCCTGGGCGTGCGGGCAGCGGGGGTGGAAGGCGCAGCCTGGGGGCGGTGCGGACGGGTCGGGCACGCCGCCTTTGAGCGGGACGGGACCGGTCCTGCGTTTCTCGGGGTCGGGAACGGGCACGGATTGCAGCAGGCCGTGCGTGTAGGGGTGGCGTGGATTGCGAAAGACGCTGCGCTTCGGTCCGATTTCGGCGATCCGCCCAAGATACATGATGGCGACATCGTCGCTGATATGGCGGACGACGCTCAGATCATGGGCGATGAAGAGATAGGTCAGGCCGAATTCCGCCTGCAGGTCGCGCATGAGATTGATGACCTGCGCCTGGACCGAGACATCGAGTGCGGAGACCGGCTCGTCGGCGACGAGCAGTTCGGGATTGAGAATGAGGGCGCGGGCGATGCCGATCCGCTGGCGCTGGCCGCCCGAGAACTCGTGCGGGTAGCGGTCGATCGAATCCTGACCGAGCCCGACTTTGCGGAAGATTTCCTCGGTGCGCTGGCGGCGGTCGGATTTGTTCGCCGCCAGACCATGGATATCGAGCGCTTCACCGACGGCCTCGCCGACGCGCATGCGGGGGTTGAGCGAGGCGTAGGGATCCTGAAACACCATCTGAACCCGCCGCCTGAGCGCCAGGAGATCGCGCCCGCGGGCATGCGTAACGTTCTTGCCGCCGACGCGGATCTCTCCTTCGCTCGGCTCGATCAACCGGGCCACCGTTCGTCCCAATGTCGACTTGCCGCAACCCGATTCGCCGACCAGGCCGAGCGTGCGCCCGGCGTCGAGCCTGAGGCTCACGCCGTCGACGGCGCGGACATGGCCGATCGCCCGGCGCAACAGAGGCGAGCGGATCGGAAACCAGGTGCGGATATCCTCGATCTCGAGCAGTGCCGTCATAGATTGCCGCTCGATTGAGCGCCGACTTCGGCTCCGGTGATCGGAAAAAAGCAGCGGGCTCGATGGTCCATGCCGACCTCATCGAGCGGCGGGACGGCGCCGGCGCAGCGTGTTTCGGCGCGCTGGCAGCGGTCGCGAAACGTGCACCCCGAGAGCCGCGCGAAGGGCGGTGCGACGCTGCCCTCGATCACCCGCAAACGGGTCTCTTGGGCGTCGAGCCGCGGCATCGATCCCAACAAAGCATGGGTGTAGGGATGGGTCGGCGCCTTGAACAGCTCCCGAACCGGAGCGGTCTCGACCAATCGGCCCGCATACATGACGGCGACCCGATCGGCAACTTCGGCGACGACGCCGAGGTCGTGGGTGATCATCAAGATCGCCATGCCGAAATCCTGGCGAAGGGCCATCAAGAGATCGAGGATCTGGGCCTGGGTCGAGACATCGAGTGCTGTCGTCGGTTCGTCGGCGATCAGGAGGTCGGGCCCGCAGATCAGCGCCATGGCGATCATGACCCGCTGGCGCATGCCGCCCGAGAGTTCGTGCGGATAATTGCCGGCGCGGCTGGCCGCCCCCGGAATGCCGACCCGATCGAGCATCGCGACAGCTTCCCGCCAGGCCGCGGATCTCGATAGGCTGCGGTGGGTCCGGACCGCCTCGACCAGTTGATCGCCAATCGTGTAGACGGGGTTGAGCGAGGTCATCGGCTCTTGAAAAATCATCGCGATCCGATCGCCTCGCAGCCGGCGCCGTTCCGCGGTCGTGAGTTCGACCAGATCGCGGCCGCCGAAACGGATGTGACCGCCGGTGATGCGGACCGTGGGTGCTGCTAGAAGTCCCATGACGGCAAGTGCGGTGATGCTCTTGCCGCAACCCGACTCACCGACCAGCCCCAACACCTCACCCTCTTCGATCCGGAGCGACAAGGCCTCGACGGCATTGAAAACCCCGCGTTCGCTGCCGATGCCGACGGTGAGATCGGTGAGCTCGAGAACCGGCTGGCCGATAGAGTCTACCATTTGGCCAGATCGTCCTTGAAGCGCGGATCAAGACGGTCGCGCAGGGCATCGCCGACGAGATTGAGCGAAAAGACGGTGAGGATGATGGCCCCGCCCGGGAACATCAAAAGCCAGGGTGCGCGGGTGATATAGCGCCGCGTTTCCGCCACCATATTACCCCAGCTCGGCACGTCGGGCGGCAGGCCGAGGCCGAGGAAATCGAGCGATGCCGTCGAGAGTTGAGCAAAGGCGAAGATGAACGTCGCCTGGACCATCAACGGCGAAACGAGGTTCGGCAGCACGTGGCGCCGCATGATACGAAGATCGCTCGCACCCAGCGAGGTCACCGCCTCGATATAGGTTTCAGCGACGATCTTGCGGGTGAGGCCATAGGTGATCCGCGCCGTGGTGGTGACGTAGATGGCGCCTACCGCGATCATCGAATTGAACAATCCCTTGCCGAGGACGACGACGAAGGCAAGAGCCAGGAGCAGGGCGGGGATGCCCATCAACACGTCGACCACGCGCATCAGCACGAGACCCAGAGGTGGATAATAGGCCGAAAGGATGCCCAGCAGGACGCCGAAGGAGAGGGCAATCGTGACGACGCCGATTCCGGTGATGAGCGCCATGCGGGCGCCGTAAATGACCCTCGAGAAGAGGTCGCGCCCGGCATGATCCGTGCCGAACCAGTGCTCGGCATTGGGAGGCGTAAGACGGGCGATGGCGTCGATCTTGAGCGGATCGAACGGCGTGATCCAAGGCGCCAATATCGCGGCCACGACGATGATCAGAATGATCACCAGGCCGATCGCGGCGAGCCAGCGATGCCGGAAGAGCGACAAGAAATCGAACACGGCGGTCACTGCAGTTTCACCCTGGGATCGAGATAGGTGGTGACGATATCCACGATCAGATTGACCAGGATGTAGAAGACGATGACGACCATGATGATGCCCTGGATCACCGGATAGTCACGCCGGGCAATGGATTGGACGACCAGCCGGCCGATGCCGGGCAGGGCGAAGACGGTCTCGGTGACGACCGCTTCCGAGACCAGACCGACGAAGGTGAAACCGAGGGTTGCAACCACGCCGATGAGGGCGTTGCGGAAGATGTGGCGGATGGTGACGGCCCATTCCGGAAGGCCCTTGGCCCGTGCGGTGCGGACGAAATCCTCCCGCATGGTATCGAGCATGCCGGCGCGTACCAGGCGTACGACGAGTGCGGAATTGGGGGCCGAGAGCGTGATTGCGGGCAGGATCAAATAGCGGAAATTGCTGAGATCGCCGCTTTCGATGACAGATGGGAATCCGGAGGTCGGCAAGAGGTCGAGCGTCACCGAGACGGTGAAGATCAGATAGAGCCCGAGCCAGAATGTCGGAATCGAGGCGAACAGCATGGCGAGGCCCGACACCGATTGGTCGACTTTGCCGCCATGGAAGCTTGCCGAAACGATGCCCGCCGGAACGCCGATGACGACGATCAGGATCATCGTAAATAGCGCCAGAAACAGGCTCGTCTCGGCACCTTCGCCGATCACGGCGAGCACGGGTTCCTGGAAGTAGATCGACGTCCCGAGATCGCCTTGCAGGACTTGACCGAACCAGAGAACGAACTGCTCGTAAATAGGCCGGTCGAGTCCGAACTCTTTCTGGAGGGCCTCGATCTCTTCGCTCGACGCCATGTCGCCCAGCATGACCGAGGCGGGATCGCCCGGGATCAGGTGAATAAAGGCGAAGACCAGAACCGCCGCGATTAGCAAGGTCGGGATCGCAGCGAGCAGCCGCTTGAGAATATAGGTACCCATGCGGCTCGAGTTACGCCTTCACGCAGTCCAGACTGAAGGGAGACGGCCCGGCCGATGCCGGGCCACGAGGTCCCAAGCTAGTTGATGCTTACATTCCAGAAGACGGGTTCGAACATCGGATGGACTGCGGGCAGACCTTCAACATTGGGCGAGTGGATGTGATAGAGGAACACGTCACCCGGCTTCACGACCGGCACCTGCTCGTAGACGAGCGCTTGAATTTCTTCCCAGATTTGTTTGCGTTCCTCCGGATCGGTTGAGCCCGTGAACCTCGCCTCGAGCTCTTCCTTCTCCGGCGACACCCACCAGCCGGGATAGGTATCGTTCATGAAGGTGAAGAGGACGGGGTCCGGCATCGCGCCATGGGTGGTTTCGAACATGTCCCAAAGATCCGGTTGGGAGCGGCGTTCCACGAGCGTCGGCCAATCATAGACCTGGAGGTCGATATTGAAGCCCGCTTCCTGCATCTGCTGAGCGAACACCTGACCCGTGTCATGGTGCAGCGGATAGGATGACGAGATCATGAAGGTTATGGGCTCGCCCGCATAGCCGGCCTCCTCGGCGAGTTGTTTCGCCTTCTCGATATCGCCCGAAGGGTAGTTCTCGGTTCCGGCATCGGTGTACCAGAACTGCCCCTCGCGGTAGATCGCACCGTTATCGTCCCAGAGATCTTCCGGGCCGACGGCAATACGCAAGGCGTCGTCATTCTTGAGGGCGGCCATCACGGCCTGACGCAGCTTGTAGTTGTCCTGCATGATGCCGCCGCCACTATTGAAGAAGATCAGCGGCATGTCGGGAATACCGTCGAGCTGGATGACGACGCTGTCGTCGCTGTCCAGCTCTTCGAACAGATCGCCAGGAATCCGCTCGGCATAGTCGTAGTCGCCTGCCTGAACCCCACTGACCCGCGTGCCGACATCGGGTACGGCGATGAACCGCACGGCGTCGAGATTGACCTCGTGAGCTCCGGCATAGCCGTCCGGTTCGCCGGTGGGCGAGGCGTAGTCTTCGAACTTGACGACCTCGATATAGCGATTCGGTCGCCATTCATTGAACCTGAACGGGCCTGTGCCGATGATCTGCTCGGGCGCCAAAGGCTCGCCGGTAGCCTCCGCCATGATTTCCGCCGGCATGATGGCGGGACCGCCGTTCATGAAGGCAATCAGGTTCTTCCACGGGCCGAACGATTCGCTGAACTTGATCGTCACTTCGTACTCGTCGGTCGCTTCCAAACTCTCGATCTTGTCGAAAAGGATCTTGCCGCGGCCGCCGTACTCGCCCCAGCGCTTCAACGAGGCGACGACGTCCTCAGCGTTCATGATCTCGCCATTGTGAAACGGCACGCCTTCGCGCAATTTCATGACGACGGTATTGCCGTCGTCGGTGATGGCTTCGCTCTCGACCAGAAGAGGAACCGGCTCGAGGTTCGAATTGAAGGTGTAGAGTGTCTCGAAGATTTGCATGGCGATGAGCGAGGTAAGGCCCGCCGTCGTCACATGCGTGTCCAGATGGGGCGGCTCGTCGGTCATGGCATAGCGCAGCGTGCCTTCGGCCGCTGCCGTCGTCGCCATTGCCCATGTGATCACTGCCGCGACGGCAGTGGCTCGCAGCAAGGAAACAGGCCGCTTTGCGCTTAACAGGTCTGT
>JBGSYN010000123.1:0-4217 GCA_041750975.1 Geminicoccaceae bacterium
TTGCTCGAAAAGAATGTGACGCCGGGCGGGATCTCCATCTGCTCGGCCGGCGGATTGCGGATCGCCGAGGATTTTGAACAGGCGTTCAAGTATCTGCGGGCTACCTGTGGCGGCAAAACGCCCGACGCCGTGCTCCGAACACTCGCCGAAGGCATGACCATGCTGCCGGCGAGAGTAGCCGAGCTGGCCGAAATCAACGGTACCAGGATTTCAAAGCGCGCCTCGCCCGCGAATTACCCGTTGCCCGGTTTCGAGACCTTCGGCTTCGTCTATGTCGAGGATATTCCGGACGTCGATATCGCAACGATTTATCCGCAGGTCGCCGGTTCGCCCGCGGGTGCGATGCTGTTTCATATGCTCGAGGCCAATGTCGTAGCCCGTTCGATCGAGGTTCGGCTCGGATGCGCGGTCGAGCGGCTGATCTCGAGCGATGACCTGAAGGTTTGCGGCGTTGAGGTGGGAGCCGAGGCGATCCGTTCCAAGAGCGGGGTCATCCTCGCTTGCGGTGGGTTTGAGGGTGATCCTTCGATGCAGGCCCAATTCTGGCCCGGCGGGGCCGCACTCAATGCCGCCTATCGGCTCAATACGGGTGACGGCATTCGGATGGCTCAGGCGGTTGGTGCCGACCTCTGGCATATGTGGCATTATCACGGGTCCTATGGGTTCCAGGCGAGCGATCCGAACTATCCGTTCGGGGTGCGGGTCAAGCGGCTGCCCGACTGGACGCCGGGCCCGACGCGCGAGCTGCCGGTGATGGCCTGGATTCTCGTGGATCGTCACGGGCGGCGGTTCATGAACGAGTACGAGCCCTATGTGCAGGACACGGGCGCACGTCCCTTCGACGCGTTCGACCCTGCAACCCAGAGCTATGCGCGCCAGCCGGCCTTCATGATCACCGATGAGGCCGGCATCGCCCGCTATCCCTTGGGCAAGCCGACCTTCAACGACCCGCAGGCGCACCTCGAATGGAGCCCTGACAATAGTATGGAGATCGCTTCCGGGCTGCTTCGGCGGGTCGAGAGTGTGACTGCTCTGGCCGAACGGATTGGCACCACGTTTGAGGCGATGCAGCAGACGCTGGAGCAATGGAATGCGGCCTGCGAATCAGACGCAGATCCCGTCTTCCGGCGACCGCCGACTTCGATGCAGGCATTGCATTCGCCCTATTACGTCGCCGAAGTCTGGCCGATCGTGTCCAATACTCAAGGGGGGCCGGTGCATGATGAGCGGCAACGCGTGCTCGATCCGGAAGGCAGGCCAATTCCCGGATTATGGGCCGCAGGTGAGCTCGGCAGTGCTTTTGGCCATCTCTACATGTCGGGCGGCAATCTTGCGGAATGCTTCATCGGTGGGCGGATTGCGGGGCTCGATGCCGCTGCGGTCCTTCCAGGGAGACGAAGATGAGTGACAACGCTTCCGACAATCTCGGCTATTTCAGCCGGAAAGCGGCCCTGGCCAACCCTGATGTGACTGCCATCTTCGATCTCTCCTGCGAGCCCGCGCGCGAGGTCACCTATGCCGAGCTCGAGGAACGGCACGATCGGCTCGCCGCCATGCTGACCGCGCGGGGGCTGGTGCCGGGTGACCGCTTTTTGATGGCGGTCGGCAATCGTTTCGAATTCGTCGAGATCATGTATGGCGCGATGCGCGCCGGGCTCGTGCCGGTGCCGCTCAATACCAAGCTTGGTGCCGACACGATCCACTTCATCATCGAGGACTCGGCCTGCAAGGCGGCGGTCATCGAGCCTTCCACCAACCGTTTGATCGCGGGCGTGGTCGAATCATGCGGCATCGCCGTCAAGATTGCCTTCGATCCCGCACCCGAGGGCTGGGAGGACTATGAAACCGCCTTGCAGGCGACGGCCCCGGACTTCACACCACCTCCGCTGGCCGCCGATCACCCCTCCTTTCAACCTTATACCTCGGGCTCGACCGGCAAGCCCAAAGGTGTCGCGCTGACCCATGCGGGCCAGCTCTGGTGGATCCGGGCCGTCGAGAAATACTGGCCGTCACGCCGCCAAGGCCGGGCGCTCACGGCGATGCCGCTTTATCACAAGAATGCCATGGCCGGGGCGATCAAGCCGATGCTGTGCGCCGGCGGATCGGTGGTGCTGTTGCCGCAATTCGAGGCGGTGGCTTTCCTCAAGGCACTCGCCGATTACCGCTGCACCCGCACCAGCGGCGTGCCGGCGATCTTCTCCTTGATGCTGCGGCACAAGGAGAAGATCGCGAAACTCGATTTTTCCGCCTTGCAAAGCATCACGATCGGCTCGGCACCCGTCTCCGAGGAGTTGGCAGAGCAGATCGAGCAAACCTTCGGCGTCGCCGTCGGCGAGAGCTATGGTCTCACCGAGGGCGGGCCGGTGATGATCGGACCACCGCTTGATGGCCGCAAGCCGCCCTTCGGCAGTTGCGGCGTCGCCTGGCCCGAGGGCGAGGTCAAGCTGGTCGGATCGAACGGCGAGGATGATGTCGATTTCGGCGAGCTATGGGTGCGCAATCCGGGCGTCACGCCGGGCTATCACAACCGGCCCGATGTCAATGCCGAGCGTCTGGTCGATGGCTGGCTCAAGACCGGCGATCTCTTCCATCGCGATCCAGAGGGCTATTTCTTCTTCAAAGGCCGCACCGACGACATGTTCAATTCGGGTGGCGAGAACATCTATCCCAAAGAGGTCGAGAACCTGCTGTTGAGCCATGACGCCGTCGCCGATGCCTGCGTCGTGCCGGTGCCGCACGCGGTCAAGGGCATGGCGCCGGTGGCGCTGGTCATGCTGGTCCGCGATGGTGCCGCCGACGAAGCGACGCTCAAGGCCCATTGTCTCGAGAACGGACCGGCCTATGCGCATCCCAGGCGGATCGAAATCGTCGACCAGATCCCGTTGAATGGTGCCGGCAAGAATGACCGCACCGCCATTCAACGCGACCTTGCGGAACGCTACGGTGCGCTCGGCGCGGATTAGGATTGGTTGGCCATAGACTGAAACATCGAGGCGCAACGAGATCCGATACGGTCGTCGAGTTCTGGTAACTCATCGGCTTCCCTCGGTCTGGGGGGCTTCGATGTGGCAGGCCGCCTCGTGTGCGGGGCCGCGTGGCGTAAGCTCCGGGACCTCCTGGCGGCATCGGTCGAAGACGTGCGTACAGCGGGTGTGGAAGAGACACCCCGATGGCAGGTCGATCGGGCTCGGCAGCTCGCCCCGTGCAGCGATCTTGCGGGATCTGCGTGTGGGGTCGAGCGATGGCGCGGCCTTGAGCAGTGCTTGGGTGTACGGGTGACGCGGGTCGTCGAAGAGCGTTTCGGTCGGTGCCACCTCGACCACCTTGCCGAGGTACATCACGGCCACCCGGTGCGAGATGTGGCGCACCAGCCGCAGATCGTGGGCCACGAACACGACGGTCAGCTCCAACCGTTCCTGCAGTTCGAGCAGGAGGTTGACCACCTGCGCCTGGACCGAGACGTCGAGAGCCGAGACCAGCTCGTCGGCCACCAGCACCTCGGGCTCGACCGACAGTGCCCGGGCGATCCCGATCCGCTGGCGTTGACCACCCGAGAACTCGTGCGGACGCTTTGCCGCCGAATCCTGAGACAGGTGGACCGCCGACAGGAGTTCGGCCACCCGATCGTCCACCTTGGCGGCGGGCACCATGTCGTGGACGCGCAGCGCCTCGCCGAGGATCTGGCGCACGGTCATCCGCGGATTGAGCGAACCGTAGGGATCCTGGAAGATCATCTGAACGCGCCGGTTGAATGCGCGCCGCGCCCCTCCGTCGAGTGTTGCGATATCGGTGCCGCCGAATGTCACGCGGCCTTCGTCGCATTCGTGAAGGCGGACCAGGCAGCGCGCCAACGTCGACTTGCCGCAGCCGCTCTCGCCTACGATCCCCAGAGTTTCGCCCCGTTCGACGTCGAGACTGACGCCGTTCAGCGCGTGGATAGTGCGGGCGGGCTTGCCGCGCAGGCGTTCGCCGATGGTGCGGGTCATCACGAAGTCCTTCGAGACGTCCTGCGCCGAGAGCAGCGGAGCGCCGGTCACGCCGCGTCGGCCGCAGCAGCAACCCGGTCGCTGTGGTGACAGGCGGCACTGCGCCCGAGGTGTGTGGGCTCCAGAGAGGGGACGACCTCGCGGCAGACGGCGGTGGCGAAGGCGCATCGTGGGTTGAACGTGCAGCCGGGCGGTGTCGCCGCAAGGCCGGGCGGTGTGCCCTCGATCGAA
>JBGSYN010000124.1:0-11027 GCA_041750975.1 Geminicoccaceae bacterium
TGTCGCAAACAACAAACCCCAAACAAAAAATCAGCCGGTCGACAATAACCCAAAAACACAAGGCCACCGCAAACCAGCCAACCCCAAGGCCGCCGCCTGCTCATCCCCTCTCTCAATATTAAACTTGTCAAAAGAACAAAACAGGCCTTCGGCGCAGCACACTCGCTGCAAGGCTTCGAACCCGTTATCGAGATCGCCATCGCAGATCAGCAACGGCAGATCGGATAGATAATCTTTCGCCGCTTTTGGATCAAGCCCTATTTTTGGTCTTGGCCCTCAATCATCGCGGTTCAGGAAAACGGCATGCCGTTGACCGAAAGCGATAAGTGGAGTATCCGCACGGTTCTTCAAGAGATCATTCGACAAACATTGCGTTCGCTGGGGGCGCAGCGGCGGGCTTTGGCCTGGTCTGCGTGTCTTCTCAGCGAACCCTCGAGGAATTTCCCATGGCCGTACCCCGCAGAAAAACCACGCAGTCGAAGCGCAACATGCGCCGCGCCCATGATGCGCTCACTGCACCAAGCGTGATCGAGGACAAGGATAGCGGCGAGTTTCGCCGTTCCCATCATATCGATCTCAAGACCGGCATGTATCGGGGCCGGCAGGTGCTCGTTCAAAAAGAGGCGCAGGACGACGAGTAGAATCCGTCAACTCGAGGGCGGCAGGCCGATGGCCCGTACCTCGTGCAGCAGTTCGATCATGCAGGAGACCTGCTTCTCGGCAATGAGGCGCCCTTTTTCCGCCGTCGCCTGTGCCGCGTTGCCGACGGCACCGGCGGGATTGAGGTCGCTCGCGATCCACGCATAGGCTTGAGTTCCGGTCGGCCGCAAATGGACGAAGTTCCGTTCATTGCCGGCCGCAACCGAGGTGAAGTCCCGCGCCTGCTCCATCGCGACGAGGTCCGGGCGGAAATGCAGCATCATCGAGGTTTCGACCTCGCCGCCATGGATGCCGTAGCGACGCTCGAGATCGGAGATCAGGCCATCCGGCGGCGGGAAGTGACCCCAGCCTGACTTGACCACAAGCATCCCCGCACGGACTCGAAGCTCTCTTGCGACAATGCCCATCACCTCGACATTGCCGCCATGGGAATTCACGAAGACCAGTTTCCGGAGACCCGCACGCGCCACGGAGAGGCCGAGTTCACTCCAGCTTTCAATGAGGCTGGAGGCCGTGTCCGTGAGGGTTCCGGGGGCCCAGAGATGCTCGTTGGACTTGCCGACCTCTTGCACCGGCAGAATACGCAGATCGAGGTCGTCCGGCAGACGCTCGATCAGCATGTCGAGACAGCCCCGATTGAGGAAGGCATCCGTGCCGAGCGGCAGATGGGGCCCGTGCTGTTCCACCGCCGCGATCGGCAGCACGGCGATGCTCTTCATCGGATCGACCGAAGCGAAATCCGGCGCTGCAAAATCGGTCCACCAGATCTTTCTTGCCACCCAAATCCTCCTGCCAACGGAATCAGATCGGTCCAGCCGCCACGGCTTCGATCTCAACCAGGAATTCGGGGCGCGCAAAACCGGTCACGATCATCAAGGTCGAGGCGGGATAGGGCTCGGGGAAGTGCGCGTTGCGCACCGCCATGTAGTCCGCCAGATACTCTCGGCCCGTCACATAGGCGTTGATCCGCACGATGTTCCCGAGCGCCATCCCGGCCTCATCGAGCACTGCCTCGATATTCGCAAAACACAGCCGTGACTGGGCGGCGCAGCCTTCAGGGATTGTACCGTCGGCAGCGATGCCGAGTTGACCGGAACAGAAGACGAGCCGTGAATTGCCTGGGACCAGGACCCCATGACTGTAGGCCGAGAACGGCGGATGAATAATGTCGGAATTCAGTACGGTCGGCATGCAACGATCCTCGCTCGCTCCTCGATCATGGGATGCGCCTCAAGGGCTGGCAAGCCTTCCCGCAACGCTGCACAAGCCATGAGCGAACCTGCACAGGAAAGAGGCAATTTCGTTCACGCCGACTATTTCGACTTCACAGCGCGACGCCATCGGATAACGTCGGCCGGCAGCGCGAGGCGAGCTTGGAATTCGCCGGGTCGCGGCGTGGTTTGGACCTTGGTTCGGAGAGATTCATTGTCTGGTTTATCGCGATTGCTGACGCTGACCGGAATTGCCTTGAGCGCTGCCCTCGGCTCCGCCCAGGCGCAGGACACGGCATTGACCGAAGTCAGTTTCGGCACCAATTGGCTCGCTCAGGCCGAACATGGCGGGTATTATCAGGCCGCGGCGGACGGCACCTATGAGGATTACGGCCTCGATGTCACGATCCGGCAGGGCGGCCCGCAGGGTGCCAACCGGGCCCTTTTGACCGGTGGGCAGATCGACTTCTATATGGGCGGCGCCAGTTCGGCGATCGACGCCGTGAAAGAAAATATCCCGACCATCACGCTTGCCGCCATCTTCCAGAAGGACCCGCAGATCCTGATGGCGCATCCGGATCAGGGCTTCGACACATTCCCCGACCTTGCCAATGCCAGCCAGTTGATCATGGGCAAGGACGGCTTCATCACGTACTTCGAGTGGATGAAAGCCAATTTCGAGGGCTTCAGGGACGAGCAATATGCCCCCTATACCTTCAATCCTGCACCCTTCATTGCCGACGAGCAAGCCGTGCAACAGGGCTATTTGACCTCGGAGCCGTTCGAGATCGAGCGCCAGGCCGGTTTTCGCCCCGTGATCTTCCTGCTGGCCGACGAGGGCTTCGACCCTTACTCGACCACGATCGAGGCAATGAGGCCTTATGTCGACGAGAACCCGGATATGGCCCGGCGTTTCGTCGAGGCATCGATCCTCGGCTGGTACAATTATCTATACGGCGACAACAGTGCTGCCAACGAGCTCATCAAGACCGATAACCCGGAGATGACCGACGCTCAGCTCGCCTATTCGCTCGAAAAAATGAAGGAATATGGCATCGTCGTTTCCGGCGATGCCGAGACGCTGGGCATCGGTTGCATGACCGACGCACGTTGGAGCGATTTCTACACGAAAATGGTCGAGGCCGGACGGTTCGACGAAGGCATCGACATCAGCCAAGCCTATACCACGGACTATGTCTGCAATGGACTGGGGGTCGAACTCGCTCAGCAATAGGAACCGCGCTCCGGCAGCCAGCGAGGTTATGGACCCGCCCTCGGGCAGTCGCCCGGTGGTCACCATGCGCGGTGTCTCGAAGATCTTCGCCAATGGCACCCTGGCGCTCTCAGGCATGTCGATGGATGTTAAAGGCGGCGAATTTCTGAGCCTCCTCGGCCCGTCGGGTTGCGGCAAGTCCACGGCATTGCGCATTATTGCCGGCCTCGGGGCGGCGAGCTCCGGGACCATCGACTGGCCCTCATCGAGGATCAATGCGCGGGGCCTGCCCGAAGGCGATATCGGCTTCGTTTTTCAAGAGCCGACCCTGATGCCGTGGCAGACGACGTTCGGCAACGCCTATCTGCCATTGAAACTGCGAGGTGTATCGAAGGCCGCCGGGCGCGATCAGATCATGGAGACGCTGGACCTGGTCGGCCTTGCCGATTTTGCCGGCGCCTATCCGCGCGAATTGTCGGGCGGCATGAAAATGCGGGTCTCGATCGCCCGCGCCCTGGTGACCCGGCCGAAGCTCCTTTTGATGGACGAGCCCTTCGCGGCACTCGACGAAATTACGCGCCAAAGGCTGAACGACGATGTGCTACGGCTCTGGCACCAATCGGGCATTACCGTGATATTCGTGACCCATTCGGTGTTCGAATCGACCTATCTCTCGAACCGGATCGTCGTCATGAAGGCGAGGCCAGGCCAGGTCTATGCCGATCTCTCACTCGATCCGCCGGCAGAGCGTGAAGATCATTACCGTACCTCCGAGGGTTACCGGGCGATGTGCGCCAGGGTCTCCGAAGCCCTGCAAGGTGCCATTCATGGCGGAGAGAGCCGCTATCACTGACACAAGTCCAACGCTCGACGCTCACCGAACGGTCAAGACCGGGGATGAAGCCGGGACCGATAGCGCGGCGCCGGTCGTCGTGCAGCCGACTGCCGTTTCCGAACGGGTGCTGCGCGTCGTCGTCCCGCTCGCCATGCTCGTTCTGGCACTTGTAGGGTGGCATCTTTATGTCGCCATCAACGAGGTGCCGCACTACATCCTGCCGAGCCCCACTCTGGTCGCGGGGGCACTCTGGAACGATTGGGGCACGCTGGCGCCGGCGCTCCTCGTCACCTTGAAAATCACCTTTACCGCTCTCGGGCTGGCGTTGATCGGCGGAGTCGGCCTCGCGATTCTCCTGGTGCAATCGCGCTGGATCGAACTGGCGCTCTTCCCATTCGCCGTGATCCTCCAGGTGACGCCGATCGTCGCCATCGCCCCGCTGCTTTTGATCTATGCGCCGGACACACAGACGGCGCTCTTGATCTGCGCCTTTCTGGTGGCGTTTTTCCCGATCCTCTCGAACATGGTTCAGGGTCTGAAGAGCGTCGACCACAACCTGCTCAACCTGTTCGATCTCTACGGCGCCACGCGGCTGCAGACATTGATCCATCTCAAAATCCCGGCATCCCTCCCCTATTTCATGGCGGGCCTGCGGATCGGCGGCGGGCTGGCTTTGATCGCCGCCGTCGTCGCCGAATTTGCCGCTGGTTCCGCCGGCGCCGGCTCGGGCCTCGCCTTTCGCCTCCTTGAAAGCCAGTATCGGCTGAACATTCCGCGTCTCTTCGCAGCACTGGTGCTGTTGACGGCGACCGGAGTAGCCATATTCGGCCTCACCTCGTTGATATCCTGGCTCGCTCTCCGACGCTGGCATGAAAGCGCCCTACGTAGGGAGAACTGACAATGCCGCCTTCGATCCCCCATGCGGACCGGTTGGTGCTGCGCAACGCGACCGTGCCGGCGGCGGTCACGGGAGAGGATTCATCCGGGGCACTTCGACGGTCCGACCTCACTCTCCGAGGCGGCAGGATCGAGGCCGTCGAAGCGGCAGGCGTTGCGATCGATCCCGCCATCGCCAGCCATGAGTGCGATGGCGGATTGGTTCTTCCGGCTTGTGTCGATGTTCACACCCATCTGGACAAGGGACACATCTGGCCACGCAAACCCAATCCCGACGGCAGCTGGCTTGGCGCCCTGCTCGCTGTCGGCGACGACCGCACGAACAACTGGTCGCCCGAGGATTTGCGGCGGCGCATGGATTTTTCGCTGCGCACCGCCTACGCCCATGGCACCGCCGGGATCCGCACTCATCTCGACAGCGTGCCGCCGCACCATGAGATCACCTGGGATGTCTTCGATGCGATGCGCGAAAAATGGGCCGGCCGCGTCGAACTGCAGGCGGTAGCCCTGATCGGCCCCGACCAGATGCTCGAACCTTCGATCCTCGACGACGTGGCGCGACGCACCCTGGCGTCGAACGGCATCCTCGGAGGCTCCGTGGCGGACCATCCGCGGGCATGTGAGGCCGTGTTCGCTGCGGTCGAGAAGGCCGGCGACCTTGGCCTCGATCTCGATCTTCATTGCGACGAGACCGGCAACCCCGAGGCCAATGCCTTGCGCTATCTGGCCGAGGCGGTGCTGGAAACAGGCTTCGAGGGCAACGTCGTTGCCGGCCATTGCTGCGTGCTGGCGGTACAGGAGGCCGATTGGGCCCGGGTCACAATCGAGCGGGCGGCGGAAGCCGGCATCGCCGTCGTTTCGCTCCCGATGTGCAATTTGTACCTGCAGGACCGCAGCCCTGCGTCCGAGACGCGCACGCCACGTTGGCGCGGCGTGACGCTGCTCAAGGAACTCAAGGCCGCAGGCGTCAGGGTGGCGATTGCCTCCGACAACACCCGCGATCCATTTTATGCCTATGGCGATCTCGACGGCCTTGAAGTGCTGCGGGAAGGTGGGCGAATCGTCCAATTCGACCATCCTGCCGATCGCGCGTTCCAATGGGTGCGGGCAGTCGGGGCTGACGCTGCGGCATTAGCCGGGATGAACTACAAGGCTCTGATCGACGCGGGCCAGCCGGCCGATCTGGTTATTCTGCGGGCGCGCAACTGGACGGAACTCATGGCGCGGCCGCAGTCCGATCGCATCGTGTTGCGTCAAGGCAGGCCGATCGAGATGAGCCTACCGGATTACCGCGAACTCGACGATCTTATGGGAGTGCAATGATGGATATTGCGGGGTTTCGAGCCGCACTCGGCGACATTCCGGTCGAGGACGATGCCCGCATCGTTCAGCAGCGGAGCCGCGACTACTACTGGTACTCGCCCTATCTCAAGGCGAGGCTCGACAAGGTCACGGCGGACGTCATCGTCTCTCCCCGCACCAAGGACGAGGTCAAAATTATTCTCGCTGCGGCCTATCGCCATGATGTTCCGATTACGCCCCGCGGCGCCGGCACCGGCAATTACGGCCAGGCCATGCCGCTTCAGGGCGGCGCCATGCTGGATTTGCGGGAACTCAACAACGTCATCGATATCAAGCCGGACCGGGTCCGCACCGAGGCCGGCATCTTCATGAACAAGCTCGACGAACAGACCTCGGCCGCCGTCGGCGGCGAGCTCCGCTTTCATCCTTCCACATATCGCATGGCGAGCATCGGCGGCTTCATCGCCGGCGGATCGGGTGGCGTCGGATCCATCCGTTGGGGCGGATTGCGCAATCTCGGCAACATCCTGGGTCTCGAGGTCATCACGTGCGAGGCCGAGCCCCGGACCCTCGACCTCGAGGGCGCCGACATCCTCAAGGTCGCGCACGCCTACGGAACCAATGGCATCATCGTCGAAGCGGAAATGCCGCTGGCACAAGCCCATGACTGGGTCGACGTGATCGCCGGCTTCGACGACATCATCGAGGCCTGCCGTTTCGCCGAGAAGTTGGCGCTGCAGGACGGCATTCTATTGAAGGAAATCTCCCCGGTCGCCGCCCCCATCGCTCATGAATATGCCGGCCGCCACCGCGACTTCATTCGCCCGAACCAATCCGCCGTGCTGATGATTGCAGCACCCTGTGCGCTCGAGGCGCTGCTGCTCTTTCTCGGCCATCATCGGGCCGAACTGCTGTTCCGCAGCGATACATATTCGACCAACGGACGGGGGCGATTGCCGCCGATCTACGAATGCACGTGGAACCACACGACCTTGCGGGGCCTCAAGGTCGACCCGACCATCACCTATCTGCAGACGCAATATCCCGATCTCGCCCATGTCGCGAAAATCATCGGGATCCTCGGCGACGAAATGCCGATGCATATCGAGATGGTGAAATTCGACGGTAAGGTCGTGTTCGCGGGATTGCCGATCGTGCGCTATACCACCGAGGAGAGGCTTGAGGAGATCATCCGCATCCACGAAGACAATGGCTGCCTCGTCTTCAATCCGCATCGCTACACACTCGAGGAAGGCGGCATGAAACAGACCGATCGGGCGCAACTCGCGTTCAAGCGCGAGGCGGACCCCAAGGGTCTTCTTAATCCGGGCAAGATGATCGCCTGGGATGATCCGGACTTCGATTTCTCGTCAGGTCGTGTTTGGCTGTTCGCCGGTCTGGAAACCCAGGGAGCGATTTGATGCGGGTGCATGTGATCCATGCCCACCCGGTCGAAACGAGTTACAACAGGGCCCTCTATCATGCCGCCTGCGAGGCGTTGCAAGAAGCCGGCCATACGGTCGACGGGCTCAGTCTCTATGACGAGAATTTTCAGGCAATTTTGAGCCGCGACGAGCGAATGACCTACCACGACGTTCCCGACAACCTCACGGTCTGCGTCAAGCCCTATGTCGATCGCCTGAAGGCAGCCGAAGGCTTGGTCTTCGTCCATCCAGTCTGGAATTTCGGCTATCCGGCCATCCTCAAGGGTTACTTCGACCGGATCTTCCTGCCGGGCGTTTCCTTCGCCATGTCCGCGGCTCCCGACAGGGGACATCTGATCCCGCTACTCGACAACATCAACAAGGTCGCATTCGTGACGACCTATGGCGGGACGCGTTTGCGCGCCTTTCTCGTCGGCGATCCGCCACGCTCCCTGGCGCGCCGCTGGGCCTGGGCGACTTTTCGCGTGAAGCGCCGGCCGCAATATCTTGCCCTCTACGACATGAACAATAACGGCGAGCAGGAGTTGGCGGCCTTCGTCGCCAAGGTCCGCGCGGAACTTCGAAGGTTCTAGCGGCTCAGTCCACGTCGTCCTGCGGGCGTTGCGGCAGCTTGCGGCGGGACAGGGCGAATGCGGCAATGAGGAACATGGCCGTCACCAGATGAATACCGATCGAGATCCCACTCTCGAACAGGATGCCGACATCGCCATTGGAAATGATGAAGGCCCGCCTGAGATTGAATTCCATGTTGCTGCCCAAGAGCAGCCCCAGGACGATCGGCACCAGGGAAATGTTGAGCTTGCGGAAGATGTAACCGACCACGCCGAACCCGATCATCATATAGAGTTCGAAAATGCTGTTATTGATCGAGAATACGCCGACGAACGCGACCATCACCACGGTCGGCATCAGCGCCCAATAGGGCAGAGCCAGGATCCGCGTGAAGAGTCCGACCAGGGGAATGTTCAAGATCAAGAGCATGAAATTGGCGATATAGAGAGATGCGATCAGGCCCCAGATCAACTCGGGCTGCTTCTCGAACATCAACGGACCGGGCTGCACACCAAGCGAAATCAGCAGGGCCAGCAGCACGGCCGTCGTGCCACTGCCAGGAACCCCAAGCGTCAGCATCGGCACCAATGCACCGCCGGCAGCGGCATTGTTGCCGGCCTCGGGTGCGGCTACGCCTCGCGGATCGCCTTTGCCGAAGGTGCCGTTGCGATCCGAGAAGCGCCGCTCCAATACATAGGCCATGAAACTGCCGAGGCTGGCGCCGGCGCCGGGCAGCACGCCCGCCACAAACCCGATACCCGAGCCCCGCAGCATGGCGCCGAAAGTCTTCGGCACGTCCTTGATCGCCGACATCAGCGAGCCGATGGGAATCTTGGGGCGATTCAGGGATTCGTGGCTTTCCAGAAAGATCAGAAACTCGCTGATAGCAAAGAGCCCGACCAGAGCCACGATGAAATCGATGCCGTCATAGACCTCGTAGATGCCGAAGGTGTAGCGGGCGACACCGCTCATCGGGTCGATGCCGATCGTGCCGAGCGCCAGCCCGATGGTCGCCGCCAGCAATGTCTTGAACGGGTTGGCGCCAACGATGCCGCCGATCGTGGCGAACGCCAGGAGGTAGAGAGCGAAATATTCGGACGGCCCGAAATGAATGGCGACACGGGCCAGCAAGGGGGCGAACAGGGTGAGGCCGATGGTGGCCAAGGTGGCGCCGACGAAGGACGCGACGCCCGAGATCATCAAGGCCGAGGCTGCCTTACCCTGTCGCGCCATGGGATATCCGTCCAGGGTCGTCATGACGGCCGGCTCGTCGCCTGGAATGTTCAACAGGATCGAGCTGATCCGTCCGCCATACATGGCGCCATAATAGACGCTGACCAGCATGATGACGGCCGCCGACGGCTCAAGGCCGAGGGCGAAGGCGAGCGGGATGAGAATGGCCACGCCATTGGTCGGCCCGAGCCCAGGAAGCGCTCCGACCAGTGTTCCGATAAAACAGCCGAAAAGGGCTAAAGCCAGATGGAACGGCTCCAGCGCCTCGCCGAACCCCTGTGCCAGCGATGCGAAGATGTCCATCAACGAAGCTCCAGGAGCCCGAGCGGCAGGGGCAAACCCAGTATCGGATCAAACACCACATAGAGGAGCACGGCGAGGATGGCTCCGACCATCACGCATTGCAGCCAGGTCGCGTCGAGAAATCGCGCAAGAAAGATGACGGCCACGAACGTTGCCAGTGGAAAGCCCACGGGCTCGAGTGCAATGGCATAGACGACCAGGACAATGACCAACGCAATTTGCCGAAGGAGGGCCTTCCCGCCCGGCCATTCGACATCGACGCTCGGCCTGATGATCAGTGCCAGAGACAATAGACCCATCGGGATCGAGACGAAGAGCGGGAAGCCCTCAGTACCGATGGGATCGGCAAAATCGGTCTGGTAGTTGCTGGCGAGCAACCCGTAGGCGATCGCGAGCACCAGAAAAAAGGTGCCCGCGATTCGATCCGCCATGAACAGACTACCGTTTAGGCAATTTCGACCTACTGGATGATGCCGATTTCCTTAGACAGCTCGCGCTGATTGACCACGTTGTCCTCGACGAACTCGGTGAAGCTCTCGCCGCCCCTGAAGATCGGTGTCAAGCCGTTCTGCTCGGCGGTTTGCTTCCACTCTTCACTCTCGTAGACCTGCGACATGATTTCGAGCCAGCCGTCATAGGTTTCCTGAGCGACGCCTGCCGGGATGTAGAATCCCCGCCAATTATAACCGACCATGTCGTAGCCCGCCTCGATCGCGGTTGGCACGTCGGGGAATGCCGGCAGACGCTCCTCGCTCATGACCGCGAGCGCTTTGGCATCACCGGATTCGATAAAACCCGCGATTTCACCGATATCCGTGACGACGACATCGAGATGACCGCCCATCATTTGCGTCACCGCCGGGCTGCCGCCGTCATATTGCACCCAGCGCATTTGTCGGAGCGCATCGCCGCTTATGCCGCCGGCCTTGGCCGCGAGCAGATAACGCAGATGATCCCAACCGCCGATGGCGCTCGAACCGCCGGCAACGACACTCGAGGGATCCGCCTCGATGGCGGTCATCAAATCCTCCAGCGTGTTGTAAGGACTATCCTGGTTGACCAGCACCACGCCACTGTCGGCACCGAGCATCGCCAGCCATTTGACCCCATCCGGCCCGCTGGAATAGCGGTCTTGCGCCAGCATCGTCGCAGCGACTGCGCTGGTCGCAACGAATACATTGCTGTCGTCATTGCGTTTGCTCGTGACATTGGCCCAGCCGACCGCACCGCTGCCGCCGGGCATATTCACGACCTGCACCGGGGTCGAAACCAGTCCCTGATCGAGCATCAATTTGCTGACCGAGCGGCAGGTGAAGTCCCAGCCGCCGCCCTGGCCCGCAGGAGCGATGCATTCGGGTCGCTCAGGATCGAATGCG
>JBGSYN010000125.1:0-13753 GCA_041750975.1 Geminicoccaceae bacterium
CACCAACGCTCACCGGTGCTGCGGTTGGAGTGTTCGCAGGAGTGGTTGGACCTGTCTCAGGAGCACCAGGGGCAGTGGTGCGGCGCAGATCGCCATGACCAGCCACATCGGGGCGATCCGGTAGCTGAAATCGAGGTTGGAGAGGAGGACGCGTTCGGCGGGGATGCCGGTCATCAGGGCGTACCAGGCGTATTCGATCATGGCGGTGGCGAGGCCCGCAAGGAGGGTGACGGTCAGGATCGAGGGTATTGCCGGCAGGCGGATCGGCGGTCGGTCGAAGACACGATAGAGCATCAATCCGACGAAGATGCCGGTCAGGAGGACCGGACGGGAGACGTCGACCTTCGACTGCAGGAAGTAATGCAGGAGGCCGAGGGCGGTGAACAGGTATGCAGCGCTATGCAGGCGTTTCCAGTTGCGGCCCAGACGTCGGATCGCCGCGTCGAAGGAGGTGACGGCGAGGATCGAGAGACCGAGGACCGCCACGAAGCCAATGGTGAGATAGAAGCGGCTCACGATCTCGCTTGCCACTTTGAGCATGTCGCCGCTCTGATCGACGGCGTAGAGGGTCAAATGCGTGGCCGCATAGCCAAAAGCGGTCAGGCCGAGCATGCGGCGGATGTCGACGATCCTAGGCCAGGCCAGAAGCCGGCGGAGCGGTGTGGCGGCGAGCGAGGCCAACAGAAAGTAGAGCGTCCATGTCCCGGTCAAGTGCGTGGCGGCTTTCAAAGGCTCCGCGTTGAGCCGATCCGCCACCAGCGCGTAAGCGATCCAGACGCTCGGCATGATGGCGACGGCAACCGTGATCGCACGCAGGAACGAAAAGCGCCCGGCCCGGTCGAGCCAGGGGACGAGGTCACGCGTTTTGACGCTCAGGCGCACGCTAGAGGCAACCCGTCGACTTCGGCGTCGGGTCGTTCAGGCGACGCTTTTGAGACCGGCCTTGCCAAGCTCGTCCGATAGTCGCCGGGCGACGATCTCGGCTTCGCCCGGATGCAGATTGCACGGGTCCATGTCGAAGAAGCCGCGTTCGACCTGATGATCGCGGACGATCACTGGCGGCTCGCCTTGAGCCAGCAAGGCTGCAAGATCCCGAGCGGTGATGCCGGCCACGGCCGGATCGATGTGAAGCCGCAAACGGTCGAGGGGATTGTTCGTCGGATCGGGGATCCATTCGGTGCGAGCGCCTGCAATATCGTTGAGCCGGTTTTGCCAGAGCTCGAGATAGTGCTTCTCGCGGGCGCGGACAGCGGCGTGGTCGCGGATCTCCCAGGCTTGAAGAGCCGCGATCAACCCACGCAAGGTTTCCTTGCCGGTCTTCATGCCGCGGCCGATGCCGAAGTTCTGCAAATAGACCGCCTGCACAAGATCGCGTGAGCCTGCGACCATGCCGCTGGTCGGCCCGCCCAGGAATTTGTGGCCGCTATAGAGGACCAGATCGGCGCCAGCCTCGAGGAAGCCCCTGAGATCATATTCCGAGGCGGCGTCGACGATCACCGGTACGTTTCGGGCGTGGCAGATGTCGCAAAACTCTTCGAGCGGCAGCTGGCCGTATTGCACGGTGTGGTGCGAGACGACATACACCGCCGCAGCCGTCACCTCGTTGATCGCCGCCTCCAGCTGAAAGCGCTTGCATCGGGTCACCTGGCCGACCGGCCTGACCTTGGCACCGACAAGGCGGATGCCTTGCTCCAATGGGTGACCATAGTTCACCATGTGGCCGATCTGGATAACGACCTCGTTCTTCATCCCGGCGGTGTCGGGCAGCTGCTCGATGCGGCCGAGCTCGGCGCCGGTCATGGCGGCAGCGACGGCAAGGGTGATGCCGGCCGAAACGCAGGCCGTAGCGGTTCCGGCTTCGGCGCCGCAGAGGCGGGCGATGGCGGCCCCCGTCTGTTTGTGCAACTCGGTCATCTCGACGAATTCGGAGGCGATGGCGGCCATGGCCTCGACGGCTTCGGGCACGATGATCGAAGCGCCCAAATGGGTCATCGTGCCGGAAACGTTGATGATCGGGCGCAATCCGGCGTTTGGCCGTGGGTCCTGGCGATGGCTGCTCACAATCCGTGCTCCAGAATATCCGCGAGGTTGAGGCGCGACAGAAAACCCTGCAGGCGTTCATGGCTCGGGCGCAACAGCACATCGTCGGAGGGGCCGTCCTCGAGGATCAGCCCCCCATCCATGAAGACCACACGGTCGCCGACCTCGCGGGCAAACGTCATTTCATGGGTGACGACGATCATGGTCATGCCTTCCTCGGCAAGCCGCTTGACCACCAGCAGCACCTCGCCGACGAGCTCCGGATCGAGTGCGGAGGTGATCTCATCGAGCAGCAGCACTTTGGGGCTCATCGCTACGGCGCGGGCGATGCCGACGCGCTGCTGCTGGCCACCGGAGAGCTCCGCCGGCAAACTTTCCTTTTTGTCGACAAGGCCGACCCGGTCGAGCCAGTGCTCGGCAATCTCGCCTGCCTCGCTCTTCGATTTGCCCCTGACCTTGACCAGCCCGAGCATGACGTTTTGCCGGGCCGTCAGATGCGGGAACAAAAAGAACAGCTGGAACACCATGCCGATATCGGCGCGGATGCCGGCCAATTCGCCTTCGCCGCGGGGTTTGCGGCTACCATTGCCACTATTGCGGTAGCCGACCTCGACGCCGTCGACCTTGATGCTGCCCTTATCGTAGGTCTCGAGCAGGTTGATGCAGCGCAGCAATGTCGTCTTGCCGCTGCCGGAAGGGCCAATGATCGAGACGGTCTGCCCCGGCGCGATCTCCATCGACACATCACGCAGCACGATGTTCTTGCCGAAGGACTTGTTGACGTTGCGGATCTCAACAATCGGCTGCGGCATCATTGCTCATTCACGGACATAGGAATAGCGCGTCTCGAGCCGGCGCGAGGTCGCCGAGAGCGAGTAGTTGATGACGAAATAGATGATGGCGCCGAGGATGTAGAGCGGCATCGGCTCGTAGGTGCGCCCGATCACCTTTTGGATGTCGAGCATCAGGTCGGCGACACCGATCAGCGAGACCAGTGCGCTGCCCTTGACGGCGTCGGCCACGGCATTGATCCAGGGCGGCAGGAAGCGGCGCACGGCCTGGGGCAGGATGACAAAAGCGAGGCGCTGCCAAAAGGTCAGCCCGATCGCCTTGGCGGCCTCAGTCTGGCTGTGGTGGATCGATTGCACCGCACCCCTGAAGACCTCGATGACATGGCCGACCTTGAAGGCGGTCAGCGCGGCAATTGCGGCCCAGAAATTGTCGAGATTGAGGCCTAGGGCCGGCAGGCCGTAATAGACCGTGAAGATCAGCACGAGGATCGGTATGCCGCGGATGAAATCGCTGTAGAGCCGGATCGGCCAGTAGAGCCAGGTCGGGCCGAAAACGAGGCCGGTGCCCATGACTACACCGATCACGAGCGAGATCGAGACGACCAGAAACGAGATCACCAGCGTCATGATCAGTCCGTCGACCAGATATGGCAGGCTCTCGATGGCGGCTTGCATGGATCAGCGCCTGACCACGAAGCGGCGCTCGAGGCGTTGCAGCGCGAACAGGATCGCATAGCCGGTGACAAGGTACATCGGCGCCACCACGGCATAGACCTCGATGATCCGAAACGTGTTGAAGTTGATCCATTGGGCCCCGTAGGTCAGCTCGGGCACCGCGATCACCGAGGCCACCGACGTATCCTTGAACAGCGAGATGTATGTGTTGCTCAAGGATGGCAGAACGACACGAAACATCGTCGGCAGACGGACATGGATCAGCCTTTGCCAGGGCGAGAGACCGATCGCCTTGCCGGCATCGAGCAATCCTTTGGGAACGGCGTCGAGTCCGGCCCTGAAGACCTCGACAAGATGCGCCGCCGCATAGGCCGAGAGCGTGATGACGAAGGACGCTGTGGCACTGTACTCGAAGCCGCCAATACTGGGGATACCGTAGAAAACCAGATACACGAGGAGCAGCAGCGGAACGTTACGAACGAGTTCGACATAGGCGAGGACAAGGCTCCGGATCGGCCGGCCGCCATCGGTATAAAGGAGCGACAGGACTAGTCCGATTGCCATCCCGATCAGGATTGAAATCAGCGCCAGCTCGAGGCTCAGGATGAGACCGTCCCACAGACGGTCGAAATGCCGCCAAATATAGGAAAAATTGAAATGATAATCCAAGAGCGACGGTGATCCGCTGGCTCGGGCGGCTGGGAACGAGGCAACGGCCTATCGACCGTCACCTCGAACAACGCGACTAGATCGGCGGAAAGCCGGTCTGCCGCTGCGGTATCTTCTCACCAAAGAAATCTTCGAACGCCGCGTCGAAGATCTCGTTCTGGTGGCCGAACATGGCAACGTCGAATGTGGTGTTGACGAAGTTCAGCCACACCTGATCGCCTTGCGGGACGGCGGCACCGTAAAGCATCGAAAACCAGCGCGCCCCGCTGTCGAAATAGCGATCAGGGGTCTGCTTGACCAACCAGCGCACGGTCGAAAGATCCACGGCCGCAGCATCCGCACGCCCGCTCTCCAATGCCTGGATCACGTTGGCCTGGGTGTCGATCAGCAGCACCTGCGCTTCCGGGAAGACCAAATTCACGTTCTGCTCGGCATCGACATTTTGCAGGATCGAGATGCGGGTCTTCGAGCCTCCGGCCCGGAGCTCGTCCGCGGTCTTCATTTCGGCATCGGGCTGGGTCAGAAGGGCGACCGCCTCAACGTAATAGGGCCGCGTAAAGGCCACAAGTTGGGCGCGACCCGGCGTTATCGTCATGAATTGAATGACGATATCGACCTTGCCGGTGGCGAGGTTGGGAATGCGGGCCGCCGGGTCTTGCTGCACGAACTCGACCTTGGTCTCATCGTCGAACAATCCCTTGGCCAGGATGTGGGCCATGGCGATATCCATGCCGACCAGCTCGCCGGCCTCGTTCTCGAAATGCCAGGGCGCATTGGTGCTGCCCGTTCCGACCAGAACCGTGCCACGGTCGAGGACTTTGCGGAGCAGGCTGTCGTCAGGCGCTTGGGCGGCAGCCTCGCGCGCTGCCGCTGCACCGATCAACCCGGCCGAAGCCGCAGCGGTGATGCCAATACCGCCCCGCCGTAACATGTCACGCCTGGCAATGATGCTCTCGGTCATACCCGATCCCTCTCTCATGATTGCGCCAACTAAAGCAGGACTTGCCCGGGCCGCAAAGTTTTATTCCGGCTCAACGAGATTCCCCTTCGCGCAGAGCACGACGGCGCTCAGGCGATGACCTCGAAGGCGGCGGTGACGAGTTTGGAGGTGTAGTCCGTCTTGGGATGGGACAGGACCTCATCAACGGTTCCCTCCTCGACGATCTGGCCATCCTTCATGACCATGACGCGATGGCAGAGCGCGCGGACCACCTTGAGGTCGTGCGAAATGAAGAGATAGGTCAGGCCGTGATTGCGCTGCAGGGCTCTCAGAAGGTCGATGACCTGGGCCTGGACCGAGAGGTCGAGGGCCGAGGTCGGCTCGTCGAGCAGGAGAAATTCCGGATCGAGGACCAGGGCGCGGGCGATGGCGATGCGTTGGCGTTGGCCGCCCGAGAACTCGTGCGGAAAGCGATTGAGGGCATTGGAATCGAGCCCGACTTCCTCGAGCCCGCGGCGGACCCGGGCATCACGTTCGCAGCCGCTGCCGCCGAGGCCGTTGACGATCAGCCCCTCCTCGATGACCTGCCGGACCGAGAGCCTCGGGTTCAGGGACGAAAACGGATCCTGAAAGACGACCTGCAGCCGGGTCCGGAATTTTCGCATCGCCTGCTTATCGAGCTGCTGCAGGTCCTGGCCCTGCCAGGCGACGCGGCCGCCGTCATTGTGAACGAGGCGGAGGATCGCCTTGCCGAGGGTCGATTTGCCAGAACCGCTTTCGCCGACGACACCGAGTGTTTCGCCCTTCCTGATCTCCAGTCCGACATCATCGACGGCGATCAGCTCGCGCCGCTGACGGGTCAACATCCCGCCCCAGCGCAGGTGATAGACCACCCTGAGCCGATCGACGTCGAGCACGGTGTCCTTGGAGGTGACGACGTCCGGCTCGCCGCTCGGCTCGGAGGCGATAAGCTTTTGGGTGTAGGGATGCTGCGGTCTTGCGAATAACGCCCGTGTCGTCCCGGTTTCAACGACTTCGCCAAGGCGCATCACGGCCACACGGTCGCTGACCTTTTCGACGATCGTCAGGTCATGGGTGATGAGAATGACACCCATATGGTAGCGGTCTTGAAGGCCCCTGATGAGCTTCAGGATTTCCGCCTGGACCGTCACATCGAGTGCGGTCGTCGGCTCGTCGGCCAGCAGCAGTTCCGGTTCGTTGGCGATCGCCATGGCGATCATCACCCGCTGCCGCTGCCCGCCCGAAAGCTGATGCGGATATTGCTCGAGCCGCGCCTCGGGATCGGGAATGCGGACTTCTTTCAGGAGGTCGAGCGCACGGGCCAGCGCCTGCTTCTTGGTCATGCGCTGGTGCAGGATGAGACCTTCGGCGATCTGGCTGCCAATCCGGTAGATCGGATTGAGCGAGGTCATCGGCTCCTGGAAGATCATGCCGATCCGGGCACCTCGCACCTCGAGCATGCGCTTTTCGCTGAAGCCTTCGATGCGGGCGCCCTGAAAGGTGATCTGGGTCTCGGGCGCGATCTCGGCGGTTCGGGGCAGGAGCTTCATGATGGCTCGCGCACTGACCGATTTGCCGGAGCCGCTTTCGTCGACGACGGCAAGCGTCTCGCCGGTATCGACGCTGAACGAGACACCCCTCACCGCCTCGACGGTATGGTCCTCGAGCTTGAAGCGAACGGCCAGATCCTTGACGTCGAGCAGGCTCATGCCGGTTTCAATGCTGATAGGGATCGACGGCGTCACGCAAGCCGTCGCCCAGCATATTGAAGCTCAGGACGGTGATCAGAGTGGCGACGACGGGGGTCAGCACCCAGGGATAAGAGCCGAGGTTCTGCAAATCCTTGCCGGCATTGAGGAGCATGCCCCAGCTCACCAGCGGCGGCTGTACGCCAAGCCCGAGGAACGAGAGGAAACTTTCGATCAGCACGACGATCGGGATCATCAAGGTCGTGACGACGACGACATGGCTCATCACGTTGGGCAGGATATGGCGCATGACGATGCGCGGCGTGCCGGCACCGACGGCTTCGGCTGCCGTGACGTAGTCGAGCTGACTGATCGAGAGGGTCTTGCCTCGGACCTCACGCGCCAACTGGGCCCATTTCAAGAGCGAGAGGATGGCGGCGAGCATGAAGAACACGTGCAGCGGCTCGGCATTGCGCGGGATGATGGCGACCAAGGCGAAGTAGAACGGCAATTCGGGCAAAGCCAGAATGAACTCGACGCCGCGTTGCAGCCAGTGATCGACCGTGCCGCCATTGTAGCCGGAGACGATGCCGAACAGTGTGTCGATGGTTACGGCAATGGCGACCACCAGCCCCGCCATGATCAAGGTGAGCTGACTGCGGATGAGCACGCGCGAGAGCATGTCGCGACCGTCGCGATCGGTGCCGAGAATATGCCAGGGGCATTCGAGCGACGCTGCCAGCAAATGGCGGTTCATCGGAATGCCGAAAAGTGTGCAATTCCAACCTTTCCCAAGAAATTCCGGCCGGCAACGCACGCCTGTGTCTTCCGTGAACACGAGCTCGAAAGTCTGCGGATTGAGGGTCACCGCCACCGGATGCGCGAACGGGATCGGATGAAAGCCTTCATCCGAAACGAAATGGAGGTTCGCCGGCGGCGTGTAGATGTTGTCACGGTCGCGTTGGGCCGGATCGTACGGGGCGAGGAAGTCGGCAAAGATGGTCGTGAGCAGCAGCAGCGCCACCAGCACACCGCCTGTCATGCCGACGCGGTTCTTGCGGAATCGCCGCCAGACCAGGTTCAGATAGGTCTGCGAGCGGGTGGTCTGGACCGCCGGTGCGGCATCATCGGCGAGCAACCCTGCACGAGCGTCGGCAATGGGTTGCGTGCTCATGCCCGAGCGCCCGTGCGAATTCGCGGATCGAGTGCTGCCAGAAGCAGATCGGCGATGAAGTTGCCGATGATCAGCACCAGGGAGAGCAACAAGAATATCGTCGCCGTTACGAACACGTCCTGGCGTACCAATGTGTCGAGCATCAGCGGGCCGATGGTCGGCACGCTCAGGACGATCGCCACCTCCAGCTCGCCGGTCAGCATATAGGGCAGGATGACGCCCTGATACATGACGAGCGGGTGCAGCGCGTTGGGTACGGCGTGTTTGAGGATCACTTTCCTCTCCGGCAGCCCCTTCGCGCGCCGTTTCGATGAAGGGCTGCCGCAGGACGTCCAGGAGGTTGCAGCGCATCACCCGCAAATTGTAAGCGAGGCCGCCGACTGTAGCGATCAGGATGATCGGCCAGATATGGAGGAGCAGGTCCCAAAACTTGGCGAGCGACCAGGGTGCGAGGACGTAGCGCGGCGAGAACAGCGAGCCGATATAGGGCGAGCCGACGATGAAGGCGAGCCAGTAGAGGATCAAAAGCGCCATGAAGTAACGCGGGATCGTCATGCCCAGAAAGGCCAGCACGGTGGAAGCGGTATCGCCCAGCCGATGCTGGTTGACCGCGGCATAGATGCCGAGCGAGACGCCGATCAGTGTTGCCAGGAGGTGGCAGGTCAGGGCGATGCCGAGGGTCCGCCACAGCCGTTCGCCGATGAGGTCGGCCACGGGCTTGTTGTAAGTGAAGGACTGGCCGAAATCGCCTTCGGTGACGATGCCGCCGATCCAGTTCAGATATTGCAGATAGAGCGGCTGATCGAGGCCATAACGGACGCGGATTTGATCGGCGAGCTTTTGCGCGTCCGCCTCGGTCATGCCGCCTTGGGAAATGGCGAACGTCTTGTAATGGGTGCCGAAATCGCCTTCCGGCGCCTGGATCAGGATGAACGAAACTATGCTGACGACGAACAGCAATCCGAGTGCTGAAAGCGATCGTCGCCAGAGAAATGCCGCCACTCTGTTACCCTCCCGAACCGGAGCTGCATTCAGGCCCAAAGGGAATGAAAGGCGCCACTCCCTTTGGGCCTCCGTGTCAGCCGGCGCGGATCAGTTGATACCCGGCAGTGTTTCCGGGAAGAGTTCCTGGATCTGATCGCCTTCCGCGACCCAGAAGCACTCACGCATCACGGCGTCCTCGGACCATTGATAAGCCAGGACCGGCGTGCCTGGTGGTACGTTCTTGATGCGCTTATTGATGAGCAGGGCAGCAGGGATCGTGATCAACCCGACATTGTAGATGTTATCCGTGAAGACGCGGTTGTATTCGCGCAGCATTTCATTGCGAGTCTCGATATCCGGCTCGATACGGATCTTGGTGATCAGCTCGACCAGCGTCTCCTCGAACGGCAATAATACCTGTGGATGTTCAGCCGTTCCCTGGTGCCATTGCGGCACATTCGTGGCCAGCGGCGCGAGCCAGTCGAGGTTGGCGATCGGGACATGATATTCGTTGTCGCCGCGATCGAGAATCCAGTCCCACTCACAGGTTTCCCGGACCACTTCCGCACCTTGCTGGATCGGCCGCGGGATCACCCTGATACCGACATCCTGCATCATGCTGACGACCGAATCGGTGAGTGACACGTCGGTCGTGCGCAACAATGTGTGGTGCAAGGTCACTTCGAGGTTCTGGCCGGCCAGCGGCCCGTCGGTCCAATTGACTAAGCCGTCGCCATCGGTGTCTTCGAAACTGAGCTTGGCGAGCAGGGTTTCCGCACCTTCAGGATCATAGGGGTAGAAGACCACCATGTCGGCCTTATAGAACGGGGTCTCGGTGTGAAGGCCGCCCGCGAACGGATGAGCAAACGGGCCACGCACCAGCGATTGGCCGAGCGCCTCGCGGTCGGTCGCCTGTGTGATGGCGCGGCGAAAATCCTTATTCCGATGCAGTTCGCGGAGGGCCGCGTCTCTTTCCCCGGCGACACCGCAGGTCGTCGAAAGATTGAGGTCGATGCGCCAATGCAGGCTGCGCGGTCCCCAATAGACGTTGTTGGGGAAGTCCGGCTCTTGTGCCCGCTTCAGGCTTTCCAGATAGATCGAGGGATTCTCCATGTTGGAGTAGTCGGCCGAGCCCGCCACCGTCTGGATCGTCCGATCTTCCCAGGACGAAAGCTTCCATTGCACCTCGTCGAGATAGGGCAGCTGATTGCCCTGATCGTCGACCTGCCAGAAATAGGGATTACGGCGGAAGACCATGATCTCGTCGGGCTTGTATTCGACGGCGACCCAGGGACCCATGCTGACCCAGGGCAGCTTGTTGGCGGGCAGCGCGTTGATGTAGGCCTCGTAGGTGGCATTCGCATTGTAGGTCGGATGCAGCGGCTTCAGGATGTGCGACGGTCCAGGGCAGAGATTGATATAGGCCATTTTGCAGATATTGGGGACCGGAAAGGCTTCGGGAAAAGTCCAGCGGACGGTGCTGTCATCGACCTTCTCGAGCGTTGCGCCATCACCGAAAACGCCAGGCTAGGCGCGCGAAGGCACCTTGGTGTCGACGATATTGTCGTCACACCGCCATAGACGCCGGGTCCGTCCGGCGTGCTCTTGGTGTCGACGACCATCGGTTCGACCGGCAGCCGTTCCTCGACCGGCGGCAGCTTGCCCGCCTCGACCAGCTCCGTGATCCAGCCCGGCTCTTGATAGTGAGGCAGTTTTTCCGTGTGCATCAACTGATCATGCGGGACCAGTTTTGCGTCTTCGGACGCCAGCGATTGCGGGTCCGGAAAAGGTACGGGATCCTTGGGTTCCTGGGCCACGGCGATCGCCGCACAGCCTAGGCCCAGCGCCAGTGTACTGGTCGTCTTGAGTAAGTATTGCATGTTCCGAGCCACCGATTTTTGTTCATACGGGAACATTCAGGAAAGGACTTTGGCGTGCCGCTCCTCTCGCTGGCGGGCCACCTCGCGCACTTCATCGACCGAGCGGACATCGAGCCGCGCCGCGCCCTGCCACTCTCGTGTCGCCACCTTGCTATGGCTCAGGCGGACTTTGGCGGCGTCGATTTCGCCCGTATATTGCGGCAGCCAAGCGGCCTGCGCCACCAGCATCTCGTCGACCATTTGCCAGACCTCGTCGGGATTGCAGATAGCACCCACCAGTGGATCGTGCAGCATCGCCTGCTTCAACAGGAGCACATCGCCGCTGAGTGCCGCCTCGACCGCCATGCGCTGGACATCGATCGAGGCCCGGCAGGTGGCGGCCGCAGCTTCCGGCAGCGTCAGATTGGCGACCATATTGATGCCAAAGCGATCGACGAAGCCTGGGCTCTCGACGATGGCATCGGCCGGAAGATTGGTGATCACGCCCGCGTTCTTGACGTTGAAGTGGCCGCGATAGATCCGGCCCGTCTCAAGCGCCTCGATGATGTGGCTGCAATGCTCGTCGGTGCGCTCATAGTCGCTGAGCGGCCGCCCAGCCTTTTCCAGTATGTCCGGAAAGTCCTCTTCAAACCAGTTGCGGCGCTCCGTGCAATGACGCAGGTAGCCGCCGGTCTCGCCGTGGATCCACTCCGAAAGATCGATCCAACGGCCGATCTCCTCCGGGCGTTTGCGGTACCAGGGCAAGTATTCGGACAGGTGGCCGTTGCTCTCCGTCGAATAGACGCCGAAGCGTTTCAGGACATCGATCCTCACCTTCTCTTGCGTGGCATAGAGCGGGTGGCGCTCAAACGCCTCGATCAGTTCGGGCGGCTCGACCTTGCGGCCGTTCCAGCGAACATCGATGTACCAGGTCTGATGGTTGATGCCGGAACAGATGACCTCGACCTCGTTCGGATCCTCCGCACCCAGGGCCGCAGCAATCTGGCGCCAGCCGTTCTGGACCCCATGACAGAGGCCGATAGTCTTGACATTGCCCTGATCGATGGCGGCCCAGGTGTTCATCGCCATCGGATTGGCATAGTTGAGGAAATAAGCACCGGGCTCGGCCAGTGCCTTGATATCGTCGCAGAAAGCCAGCATCGCCGGGATCGAGCGCTGGCCGTACATGATCCCGCCGGCGCAGATGGTATCGCCAACGCACTGATCGACGCCATACCGCAACGGGATGCGGATATCGTCGGCGAAGGCTTCAAGCCCGCCGATCCGAACGCAATTGATGACATAACGAGCGCCTTCGAGGGCGTATTGGCGATCGACGTTTGCCGTGACCTTGGTCGGCAGATTATTGACAGCGACGATACGCTCGATGATCTGGTTGATCATCGCCAGGTTCTGCTCGTTGATGTCGGTGAGTGCGATTTCGGTCTCGCCGAAGTCTGCGACCTTAAGAAGGTCGCTGACGAGTTTCCTCGTAAAGCCGACACTGCCGGCGCCAATAACGGCTATCTTGAACGAACCGGACAGTTTGCAGCCTCCTTATTCTCTGCGACCTGATTATCTCAGGTATATTTCCGGTTGCTTCATCGTGCCAAGAGGGAAGCTGTGCGCCGATGGGTAATTCTGTTCTCAGAGATTGGCGCCGTCATGGCTCGTTTATGCGGTCTCTCGTCTTGCCACGTGGGCGCCACGTCGTGCATGCGATGCCGACCAGTGCAGGCTATGAGCTTCGCGACAGGCCCGGGTATGATTGGCAAGGCGTCAATCGCGGCTCGACGCCGTTTGCGTTGATTCAACACACGCTTTCAGGTCGAGGCCGGCTGTCATTCGAGACCGATAATATCATGGTCGAGCCCGGCCAGACCATGGTGCTGACTTTTCCCCACGATAACCGCTATTGGCTGGAACCGGGGGATCGCTGGGAGTTCTTCTGGGGTTGCATGAGCGGCCGTGAGGCGCTCCGCGTGCACCGGCAGGTGATCGCGATGGCGGGGCCGCTGATCCGGCTACCGCTCGAGCAAGTCGGGATTTTGATGGAATCGGTAAGACTCCTGACAACCCAGGACCGGTCGAGCGTCGGCCATGCGTCTTCGATTGCCTACCGCTGCTGCATGGCGCTGTTCGATGGCACCCTGGCTCCGGCCGAACGTTCTACCTCCAGCGCCAACGATGCCGCGATCAGTCGCGTCGTCGACTATGTCAGGCTCAACCTTCAAGAACCGCTCGACCTCGAAACGCTGGCCGAAATCGCCGGATGCAGTCGCTGGCATCTCAGCCGCGTTTTCGTCCGCGAACGCGGCATTGCGCCCGCCGAATTCGTGCTCACGGAACGTCTCAAGCACGCCGCTCAATTACTCGCGGACCGGTCTCTTCGCGTCGCCGATGTCGCCGACCGGACCGGCTTCAACGATGCCAATTACTTCGCCAAGGCATTCCGCCGCAAATTCGGCACCAGCCCCTCCGAGTTCCGCACAACCGGTATGTACATGTAACCAGGTTCCAGACCTGGCTCGTCTTAAGCACAGCCTCAGCAACGATGTTCTTTCTAAGGATAATAAATAGAAAAATATTATTACTTTTGATTGATTCACCATCAATTAGTATGTTGGAGAAGAATTGAATTTGCGCGATGAATTGACAGAAGTACGCAAAATCGCCTTACTGCTCTCTGTATCTATTAGATCTTTAGTCGAAGAACTCGGGCAGGGAAGTAAGGTTGAATGCCGGCCATTTCCGACGACTTTTCTCAAGCCGCACTCGATCCGGCCTGGAGCATCGAGGGGCCTTCGGGGATTGGCTCGAGCCTCGGCAGTAATGCCAGCGACGCCTATCTCGAACTGGTCACTCCCGACGGCAATCACGATGTCTGGGGCCAGAACAACGGCGCCCGGGCG
>JBGSYN010000126.1:0-1723 GCA_041750975.1 Geminicoccaceae bacterium
CGCGAAATTGACCTAAATCACTGCATCGATCGAATCAGCGTCAATCCGGAAGAAAATGGCCGAGCGCGTTCTCATTCTCGATTTTGGCTCGCAATACACCCAGATCATCGCGCGCAAGCTGCGCGAGCTTCGGGTCTATTGCGAAATTGCACCCTGCACCTGGAGCGATGAGGAGATCGAGGGCTTCGCGCCCGAGGCCATCATCCTCTCGGGCGGCCCCGCCTCGACCATCGGCATCGGCAGTCCGCGCGTGGCGGCGAGCGTCTTTGCGATCGGCGTGCCGATCCTCGGCATCTGCTATGGCGAGCAGGCGATGTGCGCCCAACTCGGCGGCCGTGTCGAGGCCTCGGACCATCGGGAATTCGGCCGGGCCGAAATCGAGCTGCTGGCCGAAAGCCCGCTCTTCGACGGGATCCTGCGGGTCGGCGACAAAACCCAAGTCTGGATGAGCCACGGCGATCGCGTCATTCATCTGCCGGAAGGCTTCAAGCCCATTGCCTCGAGCCCGTCATCGCCGTTTGCCGCCATCGCCGATGAGGTCAAGGGGCGCTACGGCGTGCAATTCCACCCCGAAGTCGCGCACACGCCCATCGGCAAGGAACTGCTCGCCAATTTCTGCTTTCGCATCGCCGGGCTCGCCGGCGACTGGTCGATGGAAACCTACAAACAGCAGGCGGTCGCGCGGCTGCGCCATCAGATCGGCGGCGGCAAGGTCATTTGCGGCCTGTCGGGCGGTGTCGATTCGGCCGTGACCGCACTCCTCCTGCATGAGGCCGTGGGCGATCAGCTCACCTGCGTCTTCGTCGATACCGGCCTGTTGCGAGCCGCCGAGGCGGACGAGGTGGTCGAGCTGTTCCGGGGCCATTACAACATCCCGCTGGTCGTCGCCTCGGCCCGCCGGCAATTCCTCGATGGCCTGCGTCGGGTCACCGATCCCGAGCAAAAGCGCAAAACCATCGGCCGCATCTTCATCGACGTCTTCGAGGCCGAAGCCACCAGGCTCGGCGAGGTCGATTTCCTGGCGCAGGGCACGCTCTACCCGGACGTCATCGAGAGTGTCTCGTTCCGCGGGCCGAGTGTCACCATCAAATCGCACCACAATGTCGGCGGTCTGCCCGAACGGATGCGGATGCAGCTGGTCGAGCCCCTGCGCGAGCTGTTCAAGGACGAGGTGCGCGAACTCGGTCGCGAGCTCGGCCTGCCGGCGCAATTCGTCGGTCGGCATCCGTTCCCCGGACCCGGCCTCGCCGTCCGCATTCTGGGCGAAGTGACGCCCGAGCGCGTCGCCATCCTGCAGCAGGCCGACCGCATCTATATCGAGGAAATCCGGGCAGCCGGCCTCTATGACGAGATCTGGCAGGCCTTCGCCGTGCTGCTGCCGGTCAACACGGTCGGCGTGATGGGCGACGAGCGCACCTACGAGGCGGTCTGCGCACTCCGGGCCGTGACCTCGATCGACGGCATGACGGCCGATTTCTACGCCTTCGAGCCCGCCTTCCTCGGCCGCGTCGCCAACCGCATCGTCAACGAAGTCCGCGGCATCAACCGCGTCGCCTACGATTTCACGAGCAAACCGCCCGGTACGATCGAGTGGGAATGATTTTTGCCCCTCCGGGGCTATCCGAATCTACGCTGTTATACGATCTAACACTCTGATAACAAATAATAATATGCGTAACATCTATCGACAGCTATCGGGGCGCAGAGTTCGGCTCTGACGTGC
>JBGSYN010000127.1:0-47102 GCA_041750975.1 Geminicoccaceae bacterium
TTCTTCTCGAAACTCACCCGCCAACGCATCCGACGCGGCGTGTTCCACTCGCTGACCGACCTCCAAGCCGCCATCAACCGCTATCTGGACGACAACAACGCCAATCCCAAACCCTTCACCTGGACCGCGACACCAAAATCATTCTCACCAAGCTAAACCAAGTGAATGCGTCAGTGCACTAGAAACATGACCGTGATCAGCGGACCTATTCGTAGCCCATGCCACCCTCAATTCTCACACAGCCTGGGCGCGCCCCTTTCGCAAACCCTTCCCACGCAAGAATGCACGAACGAATTATCGCCTGCCCTCGAACTCGCAAACGAAAATTGCACAAACGATTTCCTACTCACGTCCGAACGAGGGCTCGAGCGGATCCCGTTCAAATGGCCATGAATATAAAGCGGCAACAGATCATACGGCCGATCACGCGGTCCAGCGATCCCCGCCGCCTGGGCCCGGATGAAGCCAAGCACCATCAAATTGCCCCTACGAAGCCATCGATGACCCGAACGGCCGCTTCCGCCGGCACCAGATCGTCGATCCGCTCAGGAAGTAACGGCGCCTGCCCGCGATCCTCGCCCGCAATGATACCGGTCATCAACCCCTCCAAAACAATGGCCGCATCGCACCAAATTCGAGAGGTTTTCACGCGGCCGGGCGCGCCATCCCCTGCGCCTGTGTTTCCTTGGCCTAGAAATGGCGTCGAAGACCATGATCGCCAGAACAGCGAGGCTCTTGTCATTTGGGTAAAGCTGGCGTTTTCTGCGGGCCGGCCGGCGGTTGGTGACATAACCGAAGCGGCATCCTTGATTTCGGGAGGCGGAGTTTGCTGATCTCACTCGAGCGGCTGGTGCGGCTTGTCACGACAATCTTCAACTCGGCCGGCTGCTCCGAAGCCGAGGCCGGCCGGATCGCAGTCTATCTGACGCGCGCCAATCTGGCGGGTCATGACAGTCATGGCGTCATCCGCGTGCAGCGCTATGTCGAATATCTTCAAGACGGCCGCGCTTCCAAGGACCAGACGGTCGAGACCGTTCTCGACAGCGACAGCTTTGCCATTCTCGACGGCAAGATGGGCATGGGACAGACCGTCGGGCCGCAATCGGTCGAGATCGGCATCGCCAAAGCCAAGGCGAACGGGGTCTCGCTCATCGCCCTGCGCAATGCGAGCCATCTCGGACGGATCGGCGATTTCGCCGAGATAGCGGCCGACGCCGGGTTGATTTCACTGCATTTCCTGAGCATCAAGAATTCGTTTATCGTCGCCCCCTTCGGCGGCAGCAGCCGGCGTTTTTCGACCAATCCCGTGTCGATCGGCGTGCCGACCGGCGATCAGGAGGCGCCTTTCATTCTCGATTTCGCCACATCGGTCGTGGCCGAGGGCAAGTGTCTCGTGGCACACCAGGGCGGCAAACCGATTCCCAAGGACACGCTGGTCGATGTAGACGGTTCGATCACGGACGACACCTTCGTGCTCTATGGCGAGACGCCCGAAGGCCAGTCCCCCAATCCGACCAAGGGCCGGGGTGCCTTGCGGGCGTTCGGCGAGCACAAGGGCTCGGGCCTGGCACTGGCCTGTGAACTCCTGGCCGGGGCCTTGACCGGATCGGGCACCAATGGCATGCCGGGCTCGCACGTGCATACCGGGATGCTCTCGATTTATATCGACCCCGAGCGCTTCGACACCGAGGACATGTTTCTCGCCAATGTCCGGGGCTTCATCGACTGGATCAAGCAGAGCACCCCGATCGACCCTGCAGCCGGTGTCCTGATCCCCGGCGAAAAGGAGCGCCTGACTGCCGTCGAACGCAAGGCGGGCGGCATTCCGATCCCGTCCGATACCTGGCATTCGCTGGAACTCGCCGGCAAAGCCGCGGGACTGAGCCAAGCGGAATTCGACACCATCGCCGGCAGTAACGCGACCTGATCCCACCCGGCACATTCGTTGAAACCTGCAAACAAAAGGAGCCCTCATGGCCGCCACCAATCCGATCGACCCCTTGATCCTGCGTCATCTTGCGGAATTCGATACCCCGACCATCTGCAATGCGCTCGAGATCGTCATCGGCAGCCGGCGCGGCTCCGGCTTCACGATGACGCAGATGGTGTGCGCCTATCCGGACCTGAAGCCGCTGGTGGGTTATGCGCGCACGGCGACGATCCGCGCCTGCCAGCCCTCGTCGCTCTCACCGCAACAGGCCAAGGCGCTTAGAATCCAATATTACAGCCATGTGTCGGCGGGCGATGGGCCGAATATCGCAATCATTCAGGATCTCGATCCCGAGCCCGGCTTCGGCGCCTTCTGGGGCGAGGTCAACACCGCCGTGCATAAGGGTTTGGGCGTCATCGGCTGCGTCACGAATGGATCGATCCGTGACCTCGATGCGATCGCACCCGATTTTCAACTGATCGCCGGGAAGATCGGACCGAGCCATGCCTTCGTCCACCTCGAATCGATCGGGGTCGATGTCAATATTTTCGGCATGCCGGTACGGGACGGCGATCTGGTCCATGCCGACCGCCATGGTGCTGTCGTCATTCCGCTCGAAGTTGCGGACCAGATGCCCGCCGCGATCGAACTGGGGGCGCGGAAAGAGGCGGTCGTGCTCGACGCGGCGCGCGCTCCGGGATTTACCGTCGAAAAGCTTCAAGCGGCGTGGGGCGGGGCCGAGGATATCCACTGAGCGCCCTGAGTGTCGGCAAGGGCGTCGATCAGGCGGGATGATAGGGTATTGAGCCGACCGACGCCGGCCTCGGTTGCGCGCAGCCTGCCTGTAGCGGGCTCGAGCCAGCCATCTTCGATCAGGGTCCGGCAGCTTGGGGTTTCGAGGATCGACGCCGCATCGCCTCCGGTGAGCCGGGCCAGCCGGTCGAGATCGATGCCCTCCCTCAGCCTGAGCCCCATCAGGACCATTTCGGCGAGTTGATCCTCTACGCCGAGTTCGTCGGGCGTAAGTCCCGCATGGCCTCTGCGGGCGACCGCCTCGAGCCAGGCCGCGGGTGCCTTGATTGTCCGGGTGGCGAAGCGCCGGACATCGAGCGTCAGCCGGCCATGAGCGCCGGGCCCGATGCCGGCATAATCGCCATAGCGCCAATAGACCAGATTATGGCGGCTTTCCTCGCCGGGTCGGGCGAAATTCGAGATTTCGTAAGGGGTCAGGCCCTTCCCCTCAAGATAGCGCCTAGTCAAATCGAAGAAATCCGCGAGGTCGTCATCGTCCGGCATGACCAGGGCACCCGACCGCGCCAGCGCATGGAACCGCGTGCCGGGCTCGATCGTCAGCTGATAGGCCGAGAGATGACCGCCGACATGCGCCATCGCTACCGCAAGTTCCCGTTCCCACTCGGCAAGGGCCTGGCCGGGACGGCCATAGATCAGATCGAGCGACCAGCGGTTGACGGTGTTCGAAGCTATTTCGACGGCGACAAGTGCTTCCCGTACCGTGTGCTCCCGGCCGAGAAAGTGCAGGGCTTGATCGTCCAGGGCCTGCACCCCGAGTGAGACGCGATTGATGCCGGCATCGCGGAATTGCCGGAGCCGCGTCGCCTCGGTCGAGGTCGGGTTGGCCTCGAGGGTCACTTCGAGAGCGGCGTCGAGCCGCCACCAGTGAGCGGCGCGGTCGAGGATCGCGGCCACGGTGGCGGGCGCCATCAGCGACGGCGTGCCGCCGCCGAAGAAGACCGAGTTCAGCTGCCGGCCCTGGGTTTGGCTGCCGATATGATCGAGCTCGGCCAGGAGCGCGCGCTGCCAGAGGACATGATCGATAGCACCGCCGGCGACATGGCTGTTGAAGTCGCAATAGGGGCATTTGCTGCGGCAGAACGGCCAGTGCACATAAAGCCCGAAGCCGCCTGGGAGCCCGAAGTCGCCCGGCGTCCGGTTGGATAGGGAATTCTCGGCCATGGGGCGCTAGAACGGGATATCGTCGTCCAGATCGTCGAATGAGCGGGCCGACCCCCGCCCCTGATCGCGGCCCTGATCCCGGCTCTGGTCGCCGTCCCGATCGCGGCCGCCGATGCGCTCATTGTCGTCCGGAGGCCCGAAATCGTCCCGGCCGCCCGAGCCGATCTCGTCGCGGCCGCCGAGCAATACCAGTTCGCCCCGAAAGCGCTGCAGCACGATCTCGGTGGTGTAGCGTTCCTGGCCCTGCTGGTCCTGCCATTTCCGCGACTGCAGCTGGCCCTCGAGATAGACCGAGCGGCCCTTGGCGAGGAAGCGCTCGGCGACATCCGCGAGGTTCTCGTTGAAGATCACGACGCGATGCCATTCGGTCCGCTCGCGATTATCGCCAGACTGGCGGTCGCGCCAGCGTTCCGAGGTGGCGATCGAGAGGTGGACGATCTTGCGATTGTCCTGCGTGAAGCGGACCTCGGGATCGCGCCCGAGATTGCCGACGAGGATCACCTTGTTGACACTTCCTGCCATATCGCCTCTCGCATGCTCCGCGATGAAATTGCCGAGGACCATGATGTAACGCCGGGGCCGCGCAATGGCCAGCGAACAGAAGAGGTGGCGCTCACAAAGACGAACCTTGAGCGCGCCTGCCCCCGTTAACGGATCCTAAAGCTTTCAGCCGGACAATGCAGATAGCGGGCGGCATCTGGCCGCCTCGGTATGTCGTCGGATCGGAGTCCTGCATGTCCCGGCCATTCTCATCGATCGCAGCAAGGCTCAATCATTCACGATATTTCGCCAGGCTCAAGGCCTCGCTCCGACGCCTCGGACGCGACGAGCGCGGTGCCGTCTTGTTGATGTTCGGCCTGTTGCTGCTGCCTTTGGTGGCGGCAATCGGGCTTGCGATCGATGCCATGGTGTCCTTCACGATCGAGAACCGGATCCAGCGGGCGCTCGACGCCGCCGGGCTTGCGGCCGGTCGGGCAGCAACCGACGAGGAGCTGGCGATCCAGGCGCAACAATTCTTCGACGCCAATTTCTCTACCGGTCCGGACGTTGCCGAATTGCTCGATTTCAATGTCGTCACCGCCGGCGATCAGATCACCCTGGAAGCCACCGCCCGGGTGCCGAACCATTTCATGCAGCTATTCGGCTTTGATGCCCAGACGGTTGCTGTCTCGACCGTCATTCACCGGGAGGTCCGGCAGATGGAGCTGGTTCTGGTGATGGACAACACTGGCTCGATGCGCAGCGGCGGCAAGATCGACGCGATGAAGGACGCCGCGATCGAACTGGTCGATATCGTCTTCGGCGAGTACGACGTTCACCCCTACTTAAGCGTCGCCCTGGTCCCCTACACAGCGACAGTGAATATCGGTGAGGACCGTTCGAGCTGGCTGAGCGCTACGGACATTGTCCATGATACGGGTACCGACTGGTTCGCGCCGACCGAGTGGAAAGGTTGCGTGATGGCGCGCACGGCACCCTACGATGAAACCGACGACCCACCGTCGGTCCGGCCGTTGACCAGCTTCTTCTACGCCTCGGACACCGATAACGTCTGGCCGGGCGTCAATGAGAACAATAGCGCTGAGAACAACGGCACCGGCCCCAATCTCGGCTGCGGTCCCGAGATTACCTCGTTGCGCAATGACAAGAGCGAAATCCAGGACGCCGTCGACGAGATGCTGCCCTGGCACCGTGGCGGCACCACCGGCAATCTCGGCCTGGTCTGGGGCTGGCGTGCCCTGTCCCCAGCCTGGCGCGGCCTGTGGGGCGACGGCACGCCCGCGTCCTATCCGCTCGACTACAATTCCGCCGCTTCCGACAAGGTCATCGTCATGCTGACCGACGGCACCAACCAGTTCTACGACAATCCGCCCGCCGGTCCCAGTGGTTCGGATTTCACGGCCTATGGCAGGCTCGGCCAGTTCGGCTTTTCGTCGCTCAACGCCGCCCGGCAGGAGATCGACGACCGCATGGCACGAATTTGCGAGGCCATGAAGGACGAGGGAATCATCCTTTACACCATCACCTTCGGCTCTTCACCGGATACCGCGACCCAACAACTCTACCGCACCTGCGCCAGCAGTGCCGGGCACTATTTCCATTCGCCGAGCAATGGCGATCTGAGCGGCATCTTTCAAGCGATTGGCCGCCAGCTCAGCGAACTCCGGATCGCCCAATGACCCGGTTGGAGCAATTACTCGGCAACCGCCTCGCGTCAGTCCGCCGAGGCTGGACGCCCTGGCACCGGCGAGGTGGACTCGAGCGTTGGCGCAAATGCAGCCGCGGACCGGGAGCTGGCTCCAGTCTCGGCAGCAACCTTGGCGCACTTTCTGCCTCGGCAACACTGCCAATGTTGTGCACCCGGCCGGGCCCTCCGCGAGGCGACCATCCGACACCCCGGGGTTTGCGCGGGGGACCCTTCGGCGCCTGCGACAAGGGTAATGCACTGGTCGAGTTCGCCATGATAGCACCCGTCTTCTTTCTCATCGTCGTCGCTACCTTCGAGCTGTCGCTTTATCTGTTCCTGAGCGGATCCGTGCAATCCGCCGTCATGATGGCGTCCCGCTACGGCATCACCGGTCAGCAGGCGGGTCTGCTGGATCGCCAGCAGCGCATTGTCGATATCGTCCAGGACCGCACCTGGGGACTGGTGTCGATCCAGCCCAATGACGTCGATACGCTGGTCTATGAGAATTTCGGCGATATCGGCCAGGGCGAGCCCTTCGGCGATACCAATGGCAATGGCAGTTTCGATGACGGCAGCGAAACCTTCACCGACGTCAACGGCAACGGCCTCTATGATCAGGATCTGGGGGCGGCGGGCCTCGGCGGGCCAGGCGACATCGTGCTCTACAAAATCGAATTCCAGACCGATGTCCTGACCAATATCCTCCAGCCGATCTTCGGCGACACTTTCAATTACACGGCAAGCGTGGCGGTTCGCAATGAGCCCTTCTGACGGCGACCCCGGGGGATGCGAGGCAAAAGGATGATGACCGCGAACAAGAAGTCTTGCCTGCCGCATTCGCTTCGGCGTTTGCTGAAGGATTTGCGCGGAATCACCGCGGTCGAGTTTGCCCTAGTTTTTCCAATCCTGCTGGGCATCGGTTTGGGCGTGATCGAGATCGGCCGGTTCACGCTCTTGAACATGAAGCTCGAGCAGGCGGCCAACACGATCGCCGATCTCGGCACGCGCGATCAGAATCTCTCCGCCGCCACGCTGAACGATCTGTTCGCGGCGGTGGAGCACATTCTCGATCCCTTCGAGATGGGTTCGGCAGGTCTGGTGATCGTCTCCGGGGTCGTCGCCACCAATGGCGGAGCACCCGAAGTCGCCTGGCAGGGCGAGGGCGCCGGCAGCCTGCCGGGAAGCAGCACTGTCGGCGAAATCGGCGAAACCGCGACCATTCCGGAAAGCATCGTCATGGTCGAAGGCGAGACCCTGGTCATCGCCGAAGTCTTTTTCCAGTACAATTCCTGGCTTCTGGGCATGATCGGCAATCAGACCATGCACCGCGCCGCGTTTTACCGCCCCCGCATGGGAACCCTTCAGACTCTTTCCTAGGCGTGCGATTTCGTCGAACTTTGCTTTGAGGCGAATGTCTTGCGTACAACTAACCCCATGATTTAATTGTACTTTTCTTCTTGCCACCTTGAGTGCCGTTGGCCGACCCAATCCACTCGTTGACCAATGCATTCGAAGCGAACAGCTTCGTTTGTGGCGAATGTGCATTAACCCAATCAATGCGTGCAGCTTTGGCGCAATCATGGGTGAACCGTCTGTGTGCGCCGCTGCGTTGGGCTTGGCCGTCGATTGCTCGTCACCTCGATCGAATTTGCAGCACCTTGGCGCCGCGAACCGGGCGATGTTTAAATTCGGCGAGCGCGCGATTGGCGCTCTCCAGCGGATAGGTTTCGATCTCGGGGCGGATGCCGGCGGCGGCCGCCAGCGGCAGAAATTCGGCGAGATCGTGGTGGGTGACGTTAGCCACCGACTTGATTTCCTTCTCCATCCAGAGATGGTCGTGATAGTTCAGCCCTTGGAGCGAGACTTTGTCGCGATCCTCCTTGCGGATGGCGTTAACCACGAGACGCCCGCCCGGCTTGAGGTTCGAGAGCGCCGACACTACCGGCAGCCAGGCCGGGGTCGTGTCGATGATCGCATCGAGCGGTTCGGGAGCGGGGTCCTCGATCACCCCTATCCAATGGGCACCAAGCGACCTCGCGAAATCCGGGCTTGCCGGATCGTGCGCAAAGACGGCGATTTCGGTGTTCGGGTAGAGCTGGCGTACGTCCTGCAGGACGATATGAGCCGAACCGCCGAAGCCGGTCAGGCCGAGCCTATGGCGATCGCCGATGCCCGAGAGTTTCAAGGCACGGTAGCCGACTTCGCCCGCGCACAAGAGGGGTGCGGCCTCGGCGTCGTCGAACCCGTCCGGGATCGGATAGGCATAGATCTCCGGCACGGTCATGAACTCGGCATAGCCGCCATCGACATCGCGGCCCGTGGCCCTGAAGGCCGGGCTGAGGTTTTCATCGGCTGCACCGGTCGAGCTGTGAATCCCGCCGACGCCGACGCGGTCACCCGGCTTGAAGCGAGCAGCACCAGACCCCATCCCGACCACGCGTCCGATCACCTCGTGACCGGGAATGACCGGCATATGCGGCGGTGCGGTGCGTCCCTCGATTTCATCGAGGTCGGTATAACACACGTCGCTGACGCTGGTCTCGAGCAGGATCTCGCCATGTTGCGGCGTCGGGTCGGGGTAATCGACGAGCTGCAAGGGTTCGCCGCCCTCCACGATCTCCATGATCCGTTCCAGAACCCTTGCTTTCATCGGCCATCTCCACCGTTGTCGCGCTCTCCACCGTCTTTGTAGTCTCCACCGTTGTCGCCCTCTCCACCGCTATCGTCTTCCCTAGTACCATCGAAGAGTTCCATATCAGAAGGGTGGCACCGGGATTCAGGGAGCGACCTTGACCTCGTGGCGTCAGGCGTAGCAACGCCGGCCCGCCAGCCCTCGTCGGTCATCGGGCGTGTGGCCGGTTGCGTCTGGCTCTTTCCACGGTCCGAAGGACTCTATGGCCGCCTGGCTTTCGGCGGGACCCGGCGAAAACTGTCAGGTGTGTCGGTCACTTTGCCCATTTCCTCGACTCTGGGATTGAGCCTTAGGGCGGTTTCAGGCGTAATGAGTTACGGTTGCCGGTAGGCCTCCCACATTGTCGAGACATTCCCTCATTTTCGAGACATTCATGGATCAGTTCATTCGCATCCGCGGTGCGCGCGAGCATAATCTGAAGTCGGTGGATATCGATATCCCGCGGCATCGCCTGGTCGTCGTCACCGGGCTTTCGGGTTCGGGCAAATCATCGTTGGCGTTCGACACGATTTATGCCGAGGGCCAAAGGCGCTATGTCGAAAGCCTGTCAGCCTATGCCCGGCAGTTTCTCGAGCTCATGCAGAAACCCGATGTCGACCAGATCGACGGGTTGTCGCCGGCGATTTCGATCGAGCAGAAAACCACTTCGCGCAATCCCCGCTCGACGGTAGCGACCGTCACCGAGATCTACGATTACATGCGGCTCTTGTGGGCGCGGGTCGGCGTGCCCTATTCGCCCGCGACCGGCCTGCCGATCGAAGCCCAGACCGTCTCCCAGATCGTCGACCGCATCCTCGCCATGCCGGAGGGCACCCGGATCTATGTCCTCGCACCCATCGTCCGCGGCCGTAAAGGCGAGTACCGGCGCGAATTTCAGGAGCTGATGCGGCAGGGCTTCCAGCGGGTCAAGGTCGATGGCGAGATGCACGACATCGATGAGGTCCCGGCGCTCAACAAGAAACTGAAGCACGAGATCGAGGTCGTGGTTGATCGCGTCGTCGTCTCGAACGAGATCGCCCAGCGCCTCGCCGAGAGCGTCGAGACCGCGCTCAATCTGGCTGATGGCCTGATGTTCGTCGAGCAGGCCGATGGCGGCGCCCGGGACGTTTTTTCGGCGAAATTCGCCTGCCCGATCTCGGGCTTCACGATCCCCGAAATCGAGCCGCGCCTCTTCTCGTTCAACAATCCTTACGGCGCCTGTCCGGCCTGCGACGGGCTCGGCAAGAAGCTCCTGATCGATCCCGATCTGGTGGTGCCGGACCCGACGAAATCCGTGGCCGAGGGTGCCGTCGAGCCCTGGGCCAGCCAGACCATGCATTATTATCCGCAGGCCCTGCAGAGCCTCTGCAAGCATCTGGATGCGGATATCGATGTCCCCTGGCTGGAGCTGCCGCAACGGGTGCGGGACGTGCTGCTGTTCGGCTCGGGCAAGGAGCCGGTGGCGATCGAGATCGATGACGGCCTTCGGACCCTCAAGACCAACAAACCCTTCGAGGGCGTCGTGCACAATCTGCAGCGGCGCTGGCGCGAGACCGACAGCGCCTGGATGCGTGAGGAAATCGGCAAATATATGAGCAGTGCGGCCTGCGAGACCTGCCACGGCCAGCGGCTCAAGCCGGAGGCCCTGGCGGTCAAGATCGATGCCTGCCATGTCAGCGAGATCACCCAGCTTTCGATCCGCGATGCTGCTGCCTGGTTCGAGCGGCTGCCGGACCGACTAACCGGCAAACAGAACGAGATCGCCGAGCGCATCCTCAAGGAAATCCGCGAACGGCTCGGCTTTTTGAACAATGTCGGTCTCGACTATCTGACGCTCAACCGCGATTCGGGCTCACTCTCGGGCGGCGAGAGCCAGCGCATCCGCCTCGCCTCGCAGATCGGCTCGGGCCTCACCGGCGTGCTCTATGTCCTCGACGAGCCCTCGATCGGTTTGCATCAGCGCGACAATGACCGGCTGCTCGAGACGCTCAAGAACCTGCGCGACCTCGGCAACACCGTCATCGTCGTCGAGCATGACGAGGACGCGATCCGTGCGGCCGACCATCTGGTCGATATGGGCCCGGGCGCCGGCGTCCATGGCGGCATCGTCGTCGCCCAGGGCACACCCGAGGAGGTGATGCACACCAGCGAAAGCCTGACCGGACAGTATCTCGCGGGCCATCGGGTGATCCCGATCCCGGCCAAGCGCCGCAAACCGAAGCGCGGCCGCTGGCTGGAGTTGATCGGAGCCTCGGCCAACAATCTGCAGCAGGTCTCGGCCCGGATCCCGCTTGGGCTTTTCGTCTGCGTCACCGGTGTTTCCGGCAGCGGCAAGAGCTCCTTGATCATCGACACGCTCTATCCGGCGCTCGCCAAACACCTCTATCGAAACCGCGCCGTTCCCGGACCTCATGACGAAATTCGCGGGCTCGAGCGGATCGACAAGGTCGTCGACATCGACCAGTCGCCGATCGGCCGCACACCGCGCTCCAATCCTGCGACCTATACCGGCGCCTTCACCCCCATTCGCGACTGGTTCACCGGACTGCCCGAGGCCAAGGCCCGAGGCTACAAGGCCGGGCGCTTTTCCTTCAACGTCAAGGGCGGGCGCTGCGAGGCCTGCCAGGGCGACGGTGTGCTCAAGATCGAGATGCACTTTTTGCCAGACGTCTATGTCACCTGCGATGTCTGCCACGGCCAGCGCTTCAACCGCGAAACGCTCGAAGTCCACTACCGCGACAAATCGATTGCCGATGTCCTGGACATGACCGTCGAGCAGGCGGTGAAATTCTTCGAGGCCGTGCCGACGGTCTACAACAAGCTCGTCACCCTCAACGAGGTCGGGCTCGGCTATGTCAAGATCGGCCAGCCCGCGACCCAGCTCTCGGGCGGCGAAGCGCAACGCGTCAAGCTGGCGCGCGAGCTGTCGCGGCGGGCCACCGGGCAGACGCTCTATATTCTCGACGAGCCCACCACCGGCCTGCATTTCGACGACGTGCGAAAGCTCCTGGAAGTACTGCAGGCGCTGGTCGAGACCGGCAACACCATCCTCGTGATCGAGCACAATCTCGAGGTCATCAAGACCGCCGACTGGCTGATCGATCTCGGCCCCGAGGGCGGCCATGGCGGCGGCCGCATCATCGCCGAGGGCACGCCGGAGGATGTGGCGGCAACCGCAGGCAGCTACACGGGAGACTATCTCTCCCGGTTGATTCCGCCAGCCGCCAAACGCGCCAGCGCCTAGTTCGTGGGGGCCACGGGGGTCGTCAGCGAAACCCCGAAGATTGGCTCGGCGAGCAGATACATGGCGCCGAAGGTGACGGCGATGGCGATGATGTTGAGCCAGAAGCCGGCGACCGCCATGTCTCGAAGTCTCATCCGGTCATAGGAAAAGACGATCGCGTTCGGCGGCGTCGCGACCGGCATCATGAAGGCCATGGATGCACCGACCGCGACCGGCACCGCCAATAGGCGCGGGTCGAGATCAAGGCCGACGGCGACGGCGCCGAGGATCGGCAGGAAGGTTGCCGTGGAGGCAGTGTTCGAAGTGATCTCGGTGAGATAGACGATCGCCGCGGCTACAATCAGGACCAGCACCATGACGCTGACCTCGAACCCGCCGACCGATTGGCCGATCCACTCCGCAAGACCGGATTCCTGAAATCCCCATGCCAGCGCCAGGCCGCCACCGAACAGCAACAGCACGCCCCAGGGAACATTGCGCGCCGCCTGCCAATCGAGGACGAAAGCCCCGGTGCGGCGTGAGACCGGCCAGGCGAACAGAAGCAGTGCCGCAACCAGGGCGATCGTCGTATCGTTGATCGGAAGACCGGTCAGATCGACGATCAAGGTGCGAAAGATCCAAAAGAATGCAGCACCGAGGAAAACCCCGCCCACGACCTTCTCGGCATAGCTCATGGTCCCGAGTTCGCCCAGTTCACGCTGCACAACACGGCCGGCATCGCCGATTTCCATATGGCGGGTCGGAAAGATCAGCTTCGTCAGGATCAGCCAGGCCATGGGCAGCATGACCAGCACGATCGGCATGCCGAACAGCATCCAGGCAAAAAAATCGACTTCGATACCATAGGAACTCTGCAGGAAACTGGCGAGTAGCGCGTTGGGCGGCGTGCCGATCAGGGTGCCGACGCCGCCGATCGATGCGCTATAGGCAATGCCCAGCATCAGCGCCACGCCGAAATTGCGCAGCATGCGATCATCCTGCGTCGTCCGACCGATGAAGTCGACCATGGAGATCCCGACCGCGAACATCATCACTGTCGTCGCGGTGTTGGAGATCCACATCGAGAGGAACGCGGTCGCGACCATGAAGCCGCCGATGATGCCGCCCGGACTGGTGCCGACCGCGGCGACGATGCGCAAGGCGATGCGGCGATGCAGGTTCCAGCGCTGCATCGCCGCCGCCAGCAGGAAGCCGCCGAGAAAGAGAAAAATGAGATCGTCCGCATAATTAGCGGCGACGGGCTCGATCTCGCCGATGCCGTATAGCGGCATCAAGGGAATCGGCAGGAGTGCCGTCGCCGGGATCGGCACCGCCTCGCCCAGCCACCAGACCACCATCCACGCGGTCAGCGACACAAGGCGCCAGGCCTCTACGGGCATCCCGGCCGGTTCCGGCAACAGCAGCACGATGATGGCGAGGGCCGGTCCGCCGACCAAAGCGGCGAGCCGCGCCACGGACAGGGGTTCATTAGCCCCGGGACCCTCGCCTTCGCCAGGAGCATCGGATCGGTCACCGGCCTCCAGGACCGCCTCGTCATGGGCATGAACCGCAGCCTTGGGCGCCGCCATAATGCCTCCCTTGTCGTGCTTGTCGCGCCGCATTCAAGTTTCTCAGCGACACCGAGGTTCCTTGCAAGCGATGATCGGGAATTCCCGATCGAGACGTCGGCGTAATCAGATCACGAGATCGAGCAACTCCGAAAACCGGCTGAGTTCGTGACCTGGATTGGCCGGTACGTCGTCGGGCCATTCCGCGCCGTTGGGCAACCATATCGTGCGAATGCCGACTGCTTGCGAGCCCAGGATATCGGCGAGCGGGCTGTCGCCGACAAAGACGCAGTCCGCCGCCTCAACGCCTAGATTGGCAGCAGCCCTCAAGAAGATCTCCCCGTTCGGCTTGCGCACGCCCTCGGCTTCGGAGATCAGGATCGTGTCGACCTTGTGTTGAAGACCGAGTGCTTCGATCGTGCCGGTCTGGATGGCGGTCCGGCCGTTGGTGACGACACCCAGCCGCAATCCTTTCCCGCGAAAAATCGCAAGAACCTGGTCCACGCCCTCGAAGGCTTGTGCAAACCGTCTCGAATTCTGCTCGTAATCCCTGAGCAAGTCGGCAACAAATCCGGCATCGTCGAGTCCGATCTCGCCAAGGACCGTCGAATAGACGATGCCCTTGGGCCTCAAGCCGCGATTGTCGAGATCAAGGAACCGCGCGGTGAACGCTGCAAGCGTCAGGGCTTGCAATGCCTGATGCCGCTGATACTGATCCGCCAGGAAGCGCTCGAGCGAGCCGGTCCGGTCGAACAGGGTCTCGTCGAGGTCGAAAAGGACGGCCTTCACCTCTGTTGCTTGCCGTCGAGACGCTTGCCCATGGTCGCGACCTCCTGCGCGACATAGCCGAGCGCTCTGTAGAAGCCGATCGCCGGCGCATTGTCGCTGCGGATCATGAGGTTGATCTTGGGCACCTGGCATTGCCGCAACCAGTCCTCGGCCGCCGCCATCATCCGCCGGCCGATGCCGCGACCCCGTGCTGCCGGGTCGACGGCGAGGTAGTAGACCCAGCCGCGATGGCCGTCGAAGCCAACCATCACCGAGGCGATGATCCGCGTTTCATGGCGGGCTAAAAGAATGGTCGATGCCGGGCTTCGGATCGCATGATCGATATCGGATGACGGATCGTTCCAGGACCGGGTCAGGCCGCAAGCCTGCCAGAGGGCGATGACGGCGGACCGATCGGCCTCTTCGAATTCACCCATGCCCAACTCATCGTCGAAGGAGGTCAGTGTCTCAGGCTTCGATTTCGATCTGGCCGATCGGGTTCGAGCAGCAGGCCAGGATGTAGCCGGCTTCGATGTCGTCCTCGCTGATGCCGCCATTGTGGACCATGTGAACCTGGCCCTTGAGCTTCTTGACCTTGCAGGTGCCGCAAATGCCGAAATGGCAGCCCGAGGGAATGTTGAGGCCCGCGGCCTTGGCGACGGCCAGCACGGTGTCGGTTTCCGTGCAGTTGGCGCTCACACCCGAATTGGCGAACATCACTGCCGCCGGAATCTTGTCGCTCGGCACAAGATCGTCGATCGCCGCAAGCTCGGCCACGGTTTCGATCGGCGCGTGGAACGTCTCCTGGCGATAGCGTTCCATCGGGTAGCCGAGGGAGATCAGCATGCCGCGGACTGAATCCATGAAGGAATCTGGGCCGCAGCAATAGATTTCCCGCTCCAGATAGTCGGGCGCCATCAAACCCAGCATCAGGCTGTTGAAGCGGCCGCGATAGCCGGTCCAGACATCGTAGGGATCGTCCCGGTTGACGACGAAGTGCAGCTTGATGCCCGGCACCCGGCTCGCCATGAATTCGAGTCTTTTGCGGAAAATCAGCTCCGAGGGGCGGCGGGCGCAATTGATCACGCTGATATCGGGCTCCTCGCCACGGTCGAACAGGAATGACGCCATCGACATGATGGGCGTGATGCCGGAGCCGGCGGCGATAAATAGATATTTGTCGTCGGGCTGCCGCGGCAGGGTGAAGACCCCGGCAGGACCCTTGGCGCGAAGCCGGACGCCCGGACGAAGGTTCTCGATCATCCAGCGCGAGCCGATGCTGTCGGTCTGCGCCTTGACCGTAACCGAGAGCGAGAGGGCCTGCGACGGGCTCGAGGAGATCGTATAGGTCCGGAATATCGGCCCGCCCGGGACCGGCAGCTCGAGCGTCAGGAATTGGCCGGGCTGGTAGCGGAACAACCCGCCCGAAGGGGTCCGGAAGGCGAAAGTGCGCACATCCGGCGCTTCCGGGATCACCATCACGCATTCCAGCGGCTCGGCATCGCTCCAGGATGGCGAGTCCGCCTGCGGCATCGGGATCAAGATCTACTCCGCAGCCAGCACGGTCTCGCCCCCAGACTGGCTCAGGGGCTGGCCCCCGGAATGGCCGACGGGCTGGCCAAGCAGGCGGCGCTGTAGCGTTGCCGTGTACCAGTCGATGAACTGGATCACACCGCTTTCCTGCGCCGTCGAATAGGGCCCGGGCTGATAGGCCGGCGAATTGATGCCGATCTGGTTCTCCTCGACCACCTTGCGATCCTCGTCATTGGTGGCGAGCCAGACCTCGGTCAGACGTTGCAGATCGTAATCGACACCCTCGACGGCGTCCTTGTGCACGAGCCAGGTCGTCGTCACCTCGGTCGCGGTCGGCCCTAGCGGCACCATCCGGAACGTCACCACCTGATCCGACAGGAAATGGTTCCAGCTATTGGGATAGTGAAAGAACAGCAGCGAGCCGGCCTGCTTGAAAGGCATGCCGGACAGGAGGCGCCGGACGGCGGTCTTGCCGTCCATCGTGTAGCTCTCGGCATCGCCCAAAAGCGGCACCCGGACGAAGCGCCACTGGTTCGAGGGATCGATATGAAAGCGCGACGGCAGGCCGGCGGCCTCGCAGCGCAGGCGATGGTTTTCGATGACCGGATCCGACATGCCGATCCCCGAGCCCGCGATGCTGGGATTGTCGTCGAAGGTTCGGCACAAAGCCGGATGCATGCCCGAGCAGTGATAGCACTCCCGGTTGTTCTCCATCACCAGCTTCCAATTGGCCTTCTCGATGATGGTGCTTTGAAAGGCGACCTTGGTATCCTTGACGCCATGCGGGCCGGAATAGAGGGCTGCACCTTCAGCCAGCGCCTCGAAGCCAGGGGCGGTCTCGGCAAGGCAGATGAAGATGAGTCCCGAAGCCTCGCGGCAATGGACCGGCTTGAGGCCGTATTGCCCGGGTTCGAAGTCCGGGCCCATATCGCGGGCATAGAGCAGTCGGCCGTCGAGCTCGTAGGTCCATTGGTGATAGGGACAGACGAGTTTGGGTGCGGAGCCCCTGGCGGCGGAACAAAGCCTCGAGCCCCGATGCCTGCAGCTATTGTGGAACGCCCGGATCAGGCCATCGGCGCCGCGGACGATGATCACCGCGTAGGCGCCGATCTGCAGGGTCACATAGTTCCCGGTCCTGGGGATCTCGGGGGCGGCGATCGCATAGAGCCATTCGCGGAAGAAGATGTGGCGAAGATCCGCCTCATAGGCTTCGGGATCGTTGTAAAATGTCTGCGCCAGCGAGTGATTCGGCCGGTGCGACAGCAACAGCGCCAGAAGGTCCGAATCGCGGTGCTGCCAGGAGGACGAAGCGGGCATCAACAGGTCCTCATCAGCCGCAGCGCATCATAGATCGCCGCATGGGTGTTGCGTGCTGAAACCGCATCGCCGATGCGGAACAGCTGGAAAGCCCCCGCCTCATTGCTGCGGATGGCCTGCGGGCGGCCGTCGATCAGGGCGTCATGGTCGATCGCGCCAAGGTTCGAGGCGTGCGGCTTCAAATCGAAATAGAGCTCGTCCAGCGGTATCGTGCCGTGATTGACCACAATCTGATCGAAGCTGCGCTCGAGTTCGAGCGGCAGGTAATCGCTGCCGATCAGGGCCTTCAACTGGTTACCGTCGCGGACGACGCTCTTCAAGCGATAGGTGACGGTGAAGGTCGCCCGCTTGTCCTGGAGTGCGCGCATGTAGGGGACGAGGTTCATGCCCATGACCTCGGGCGCGAAGGTGCGGTCAGGGGTCATCACCTCGACCCGCCCGCCGGCACTGGCGATCGTTTCGGCCGCCTGCAACGCTGCATGATCGCCGGCATCGTCATAAACCAAAACATTGTCACCCGGCCGGACATCGCCCGAAATGATATCCCAACTTGATACGACGAGATCGTTGCCGGTCTCCAGCACCTCGGTGTCGGGCAGGCCGCCGGTCGCCACGATCACCAGATCGGCACCCTCGGCCAGCACGTCATCCGCCTCCGCCCAGCGATTGAAGTGGAAGGCGACGTCGCGGGCGGCGCATTGGGCCATGCGCCAATCGACGATCGAGATCATCTCCCGACGCCGCGGGTTTTGGGCGGTGAGCCTGATCTGGCCGCCCGGCTCGGGTGCCGCCTCGAACACGGTGATCCGATGACCGCGCTCGGCCGCGACCCGCGCCGCTTCCAAACCGGCGGGACCGGCGCCGACGATGACCACGTTCCTTCGGGTTTCGGCAGGGTCGATTAGGTGCGGCATGGTCAGCTCGCGCCCGGTCGAGGCGTTATGAATGCAGAGCGCGTCGCCGCCCTGGTAGATGCGATCGAGGCAGTAGGTGGCGCCGACACAGGGCCGGATGTCCTCTTCCCGATTTTCCATCAGCTTGCGTACGATGTGGGGATCGGCCATGTGCGCCCTGGTCATGCCGACCATATCGAGCAGCCCGGCCGATACCGCGTGACGGGCGGTGGCGAGATCGGGAATTCGGGCGGCATGGAACACGGGCATGCCGGTCGCTGCCCTGACGGCTCCGGCGAAATCGAGATGGGGCGCACTCTTCATGCCCTGCACCGGGATGACGTCGGTCAGGCCCGGATCGGTATCGATATGCCCCCTGATGACGTTCAGGAAATCGATCTTGCCGGTGGCCTTAAGACGCCTGGAGATCTCGAGTCCCTCGGCCGCGGTGATGCCGCCTGCCGCAACCTCGTCCGCGGTGTAGCGAATGCCGACGATGAAGCTCTCTCCGACCCGCCGACGCACGGCATCCAGTACCTCCATCGAGAAGCGCAGACGGTTATCGAGCGAGCCGCCATAGGGCGCATCGAGGGTATTGGTGCGGGGCGACCAGAACTGGTCCATCAGATGACCGTAGGCCTCGAGTTCGATACCATCGAGGCCGGCTGCCTGCATCCGCTCGGCGGCGTCGGCATAGTCCTCGATGATCCTCGCGATATCCCAATCCTCGAGCTTTTTGGGAAACGCCCGATGCGCCGGCTCGGGGTGATGCGAGGGCGAAACCGTCGGCAGCCAATCGCCCGTGTTCCAGACCGTGCGGCGGCCGAGATGGGTGAGTTGGATCATCACCGCACAGCCATGCTCGTGGCAGGCATCGGCAAGCTTCGCCATCCACGGCACCACCTCGTCCTTGTATGCCAGGATATTGTTGAAGGCGGGCGGGCTGTCGCGCGACACGGCAGCCGAGCCCGCCGTCATGGTCAGCGCCAAACCCGCTTTCGCCCGCTCCTCGTGGTAGGCGCGGTAGCGATCCTTCGGCATGCCATCCACCGGATAGGCGGGCTCATGGCTCGTCGTCATGATCCGGTTCTTGAGGGTCAGATGCTTGAGCCGGTATGGCTGGAGCAACGGATCAGTCGACATCGTCCGGCGGTCTCTTCAAGCGCGCCGCAAGAGGCGTATAGAGGCATGGATCGGCAGTAACCGATTTGTCACCGAGTTTTACAGGAGCGCTGATCCTTTCGTCAGCCGAAAATCCGACATCCAGCTTGATCTAAACGACACAACCTGCAGTTCGGCGCAAGCTACCCGGCGAAATCATCGAGGGCGGCGATCTCGCGCGGATTGAAGCTCTCGGTGTCGATCAGGAGATTGGGCACGAATGCCGCTGAGATCTCGCTCCAAGGCACCAGCTTGAAATTGGCGTTGAAGTTCTGGATCTCGCCATCCTCGGGGTCCTGGAACACGGTCTGCGATTCGTTAGAGCCGTCCTGGACGATGAACAGACCCTCCTCGAAGGTGTCGTTCAGCGCCAGATTGGTGACATCGATGCCGTCGGTTTCCTGAGCACCGTCGATGTCACCGCCGGGCCCGATGACGAAGCTGCCGAGATAGTCGTTGTCGCCGGCCCGATCGAACACGGCATAGCTATTATCGCCCTGGCTCGAGGCGATCAGATAGCCCGCGCCGTCGGCGGCGTAATAGATCGTCAGGCCCTCGATGTCGGCGGTGAGGAAGGGCTCGTCGATCGAGGCCGCCAGCTTGAAATCGCTGGAGGCTTCCGGATCTGCGTCGAATTTGAGGATGCCGACTTCGTTCTCGAGGGCGACATAGAGATCGCCGGTTTCGCGGTCGACCACGAGGCCCTCGGACTGGCTGTCTTCGGGATCCCCGGTCGGCACCGGCAGATCGATGACACGCACGATTTCAGCCCCGACCGTGCCGTCGCCGCTATCCATAAGCTCGAGTTGCGCCACCTGGGCACCATCGGCCTGGCTGGTAAAGGCGTAGGTCAGGTGCGTTTCAGGGTCCGTCCAGGTCGTCAGCGCATAGGCCGTCTGCTCGCCATCATCGACGCCGAAGACGGAGAAGGCCGGACCCGCAAGGTCGTGGGAGGTAACGTCGGACAGCAGGCGTGAAGCCGGATCGATCGTGTAAATCGCGAGCGTATCGTTGGCACGATCGGAAAAGACCGCCAGATCGACCATCTCCTCGCCCAGCTCGAAGCCGTAGACGAGATCGACATTGTTGAACCGTATGTCCTCAGGGCTTTCCGACTGCAGTTCATTGCCCTCGAGGTCGTAGACCCGAAAGCCGGTGTTCTTGTTGGTCGAGATGACGGTGCTGTGGGCGGCATCGTCCGGGTCGATCCAGATGGCCGGATCGTCCGGATCGCGTTCCTGGGTCGGATCGAGTAACTCGGGGCCGCCGAAGCGCACCTCATCCGGGGTTTCGAGCACGGGCTCGACGGCGGGAATGGTGCCCAGATCGAGTGCAAAGGCGAGGAATTTGGTCGCCTGAGCGTCGCTGAAATTATTGTCACTGGCGACGATCAGCGATTGGCGGCCATCGGCAAGCTCGGGTCCGAAGGCCAGCGCCTCGTAATTGTCGAGCTCAAGGCCGAGATCGGCGAAATCGAGCAGCAGGTCCTTCTTGACCGTCGCATCGATATCGAAGGGTTCGCCGGTTGCGGGATCCAGAATGCCATCGAACCCGCTGACATCGGTCGCACCCTGCGTGCTCGCTTCAAAGAGGCGGATGGTGTTGCCGAAACCGATCGCGAAACTGCGCTCGAGCGCCAGAAACGAGCCCGCATTGTCGAGTGCCAGAAGCTCGACCAGGCCGTTATCGGCAAAGGCGTCGAGGGGGATCGCAGCGTTCGGGATCGCCTCGACCTCGTAGATGTACTCGTGGATCGAGAGGCCAGTTTCGGCATCGAAGACCAGCACACGGGACGGGCTTTCGCCGTCGAGCGATGCTGCCGGGCCATCTTGAAGGAGCGCGTTTTCGGTCGCCGTGATCAGATCATCCTCATTCGGCGTGAGCGTCAGGCTCTCGAAGGCGAGATTGTTGCGGATGCCGCTCATGCCGTCGGCCGAAGGATCGAATTTTCCAGGCGCGTCGAGTTGGCCGAAATGCTCACCCTCGAGACTGAAGGCGCCGACCGTCGGCGGGAACAGTTGCGAGGCGTCGCCTTCGCTGGAGAGATAGAGAAAATTGCGGCTCGAGAAGGCCAGACCTTCGGCATCGAGCACGCCCGGCTCGAATGGCTGGCCGTTGCCGTCGGTGAGTGTCGTGACATCGGTGAAGACGACATCGCCTTCATCCAGAGCGCCATCGCCGAGATCGATCGTCAGCTCGTAGAAGCGCGGCTGGCTGGCATCACTGCCGCGGTCATCCGAGAGCGCATAATAGACGCTATCGGCTTCGTCATAAGCGAGTGCCGAAAGACCGCCCACTTCGGTGCCATCGAAGACGAAGCCGGTCTCGAACGTGACTGCACCGAGGAACTCGATGCCCTCGACATTGGTCCGGTCATTGACCCCTTCAGCGCTCGTGGTCTCGACATCGATATAAGTCAGGCGGTGATCCGAGCTCGGAAAGGGAAAGGTGCCGACGAGATCGAAGTCGGGATCATCCTCGGTGGGCCAGAACACGCCCGCATCCAGCAACTCGAAGCCGGCATTGGAAGGCAGGGCATAATCCGCGCGCAGATTGCCGGGGCCGGCGGGATTGAAGTCGGCGGTATCGAGGGCCGGATTGCCGAGATGATCGTCATTGGCGAGGCCCTGCAAAGCGGACTGCTCGATCCCGCCCTCGCTAACCGGTGAGATGCTGACATCGATGGCCGGATTGCCCAGAAGCTGCTGGACCGCGGCCTCGACACTGTCGCCGTCGAAGGGATCGGCGTTCATGTCGCCGAGGATGACGAAGCGCTCGCCTGCACCAAGGCCGCCGAAATCGCCTTTATCGTCGTAGATGTAGCCGCCTTCGCCGGGTGTCACGTAATCGGCCAGCAGCCTGATCTCGTCATGGTTCCGGAGGCCGTTGCGATCTTCCTCGCCATCGAACACGGGCGGCGTCGGGTGGGCCGCGAGGATGTGGACGATCTCGCCATCGACCTCGACGGGCACATCCCAGTGACTTTTGGAGGAAAGACGAAAAACCTCGAGTTCTTCCGGCGAATAGAAATCGGCGGGCTCCGGCGTCGCCGGGTCGTCGGGCAGGAGCGCTCCCGGCATGTCCTGCCAGAGGAAGTTCTGGAAGGTGCGGGCCGCATCCTCGAGAATAGGATGCATCGAATAGACGACCATGGCGAACTGGCCCGGGAATTCGCCGAAGCCGAACGCGTCGTTGCCGTAGCCGGGCTCGCCCGGGTTCGTGACGATCTCGCCATTATTGTCGAGATCGAAACCCGAGGCGATGCCGGTATTGGAGGGTGCGAGATAGACATAAGGATAGTCGATCGGCACCCGGCCTTCCTGGCTCACTTCCAGATAATTGTCCCGGAAGAGATCGGCGGCCTCGCCATCGGCGTCGAAATCGAACTCGTTGATCAGGATGATGTCGGGGCGGACGGTCTGGACGATCGAGGCGACGGCCTGCGCCTGAGCGTTGTCCGGCGTCGAGAGATCCTCGATCAGCTGGCCCTCGCTCAACCGATTGAGTGACGCGTTGAAGGTGGCGATCCGCAACTCTTCCATCATGCTCTCCCCGAGATCCTGAGCGACGGCGCTCGACAGGCCGACGCCGATTGGATCGCAGAGAAGTGCGGCAACGATGAGACGGGACGGTGACAGTCTTGAGATAATCCTCAAGCGCCGGGCTTCAGCCGGGTCGGTTGCCGCCCGGCGGCTCGGGCGTGAAGAGCTCGCTCACGGGCCGCTTCATCAGCCCTGCGATCCACTCCATCGTCCCGGGTGCCACGGGCGACGTACCGGCAAGCCACGCGGCGATGCGCTCCGGCTCGGCGTCGAGCTTTTGAATGCGTTCGGCCTCCGGCATCGTCTCGATCATCGCAATCAACTCGCGCATCATGTATTTGAAGGCACGATCCGCGGGCCTTGCACTATCGAAAACATCCGCGCGCCGCTTGGCGCCGAGCAGGGCAACGATACGGTCCTGCGAGGCCGGGCAGACAAGGCCTCCGGAAGCGCCGGCCGGACCCGCATTCGCAGGCAGTGCGTCAAGCTCCATCCAACGATTGATCCGGGACGTGTCGAGATCGAGCTGCTTCGCAAGATCGGGCGCGCGCATGCTATGAGCCACGAGTGCTTCGCGCAGCCGCGTCGCCCAGCCGAATTCGTCCGGTTCGGGGAGCGTGCTCTCAAACAGCAGGCTTTCCTGGGTTCCGACCTGCCGAGAAATCTCGTTGCGAAGGATCAGCGGAACAGGCCTCTCAAGTTCCATCCAGGCGCGCACGAGATGCGGGCTGGAGCCAATTCGCTCGGCAAGTGTCTCGACCTTGCTGGCAGCACCTGTCGTGCCCCACCTTTCCAGCGCATGGCGCAAGCCGGTTGCCCAATAGCGATCCTCAGTGTCCTTGAGATCGAACAACTCGCTATGACGTGCATCGAGCTTTTCGACGAGGCGCCACTGCATCGCCGGGCTGACCTTGCTACGAAGCTCGATCCAATCCTCGACCCGATGTCGGCGTTCGCCCAGAAGTTCGGCCAATCCACCTGCATCGAGACGATGGCGCTCTTCGGCAAGGACCGCTTTGAGGCCGGTCGCCCACAAAGCCTTATTCCCGGGCGCCTCAATCGGTTTGGTCTCACCGAATAGCTCGCTGAGCGGACTATCGAGCCAGGTGGATATCCGATCCTGCATTTCCGGAGTGACCTGGTCGGCAAGGCCGATCCACCGCTCAATCTGGGCGTCAGAGCGCCCTATCCTCTCCGCACATTCAGTTATCGTGCGGTCACGCTTGTGCAGCGCATTATCAAGCCCAGTGGCCCAGAGGGGTCGCCGCGTGAAAGATCCGATCCAGTTCGAGCCCCGACTTTCGATCATTTGCAAGGCTTGCCAGGAGAGCAAGCCAGCAAATAGCGACAGGACACTCAAGACCCAGATGTTCGCACCATCGCTGGTGATATCCGTGCCGCCGGTCCCCAAAGCAAGCTGGCCGGATCGGTAGAGGAGATAAACGGCGAACGCGACTACAATTCCAAAGATTGGCCGAAATACAAACCACCGCAGGGGCAGCTGCCGTTCCTTTTCCACGCCTTGAATCATCAAGCCGAGTTGAAACTTCGTAATGTAGATCAGGCTGCCGATTGCCCCCATCACGAACACCAGCATCAATGTCAGGCTCTGCTCGCTCCAGATCGCGAGGTCGCGTGGCTGGAAGCCAACATAGGGATCGAGGATTGCAGGGAGACCCCAAAGAATGTTTGCTTGCGACACGGAATGCAATGGCTTGAGCATGCGTTGATATCGATCAAGCGCGCTGTAATCGGACCATAGTGCGCGGGCGGCCGCCTGGGGGCTTTCGTGCCAGTGGAGTGCGCGGGCCACCTCAAGTTGCGGCGCCCGGCCATCCAAAATCTGCTCTATTTCCTCGAGCCCGTTCTCCAACTTGGTGCGGGCCGTCTCGAGGAATGTCGTAGCCTCGAACTCGCTTTGTTGGGAATCGATGGCATCGCCGATCTGAAGGCGCTTCAAACCCGCACCGACCGTCTCGATTGTGTGTAAAGCTGAGGCAAGTCGCATCGATGATGATGATTGAGGGACATCCGCGTTGAGCCGATCGACGATGGCCAAAACGGCAATGCTCGCGTTGTCGATATTGGTTCGGTAGCGGCTCTGTAGCTCATCGGTATCGACGGCTAGGTCATCTTTATCGGGCGATGCCCTCTCAGCACTGGAATACCGATAGGTCGCGCCCCGCATTATCCTTAGGGACTCGAGTCCCTCGATTGCGAGTTCAAGTTCCTTGACTTGTTCCGCAACAAGCTCGTTTCCCACTCGTGTTTCCAGGAAGCCCTGAAGCTGCTCGAACCGTCGGCCGATATTCTCTTTTGCCTGCTCGAGTGTATCCCGCGCACTGAGAATTTCCTCGCTTAGACCACCTTCGCGGACATCCTCGACCTTAGCTCGAGCATCGGTCGAAAGATATCCTGGAAACAGCGCAATATTGCCTTGCACCTTCGTCAGGTTGGTCTCGGCGGAACTTCCCGGGGAATTCGCTTCGCCCTTGTCGGGCAAACCTTTGCCATCGTCGCTTCTGGCTGACTTAAGCGATTGTGGAGATTCAATCGTTACTTTGCGGAGGTCGTTAAATACCGTCTGGAAGTTTTCGAGTTCCAACATGAGCGGCAGATCGGGGTAGTGATCCTTAAGGAGTTCTCGCAGTTGCGATCCGGTTGGTTCGATCTTTTCGAATGGCGTGTCGGACGTTGAGACGACTTCGGATCTTTGCTTGAGTTCAAGGCTTTCAGGTTCCAGTTTGGATAAAGCGGCAAGAGATTGACGTAATTCATCAAGCCGAAGTGCAATCTGCCCGTAGTTCGGCTCATTGAAGTCCTCGACGCCGGCAGACTTGTCGGCATCTCCGAATGCATCGCGAACTGCGAGCAGAACCTCACGTGTACGCAGTCGATCGTCAGATGCGTAACGCTCGATGGTCAGGTGAAACCCATGAATTTCAAAGAGAACGAGAACGAGGGCAAAGAAATAGAAGAACATTAAAAATATGGCGGTCCAGCCAAAGAATGAGCACGCATAGATGCTCATGCCACGCCAATACGCACCTATTCGGTGCCATACGGACAGTTGGGGCGCGGATGAGTGTCCCACCAGTGCTTCCTTTCGAATGGACCCACGAAGCTGTTCGCCCAGCAAAAACCAGTTAGAATTTGTCCCAAATGACGCGTTTCAACAATCGAAAAGCGTCAAATTGTGCGAAATGCCAAGTTTTTGACGGTGCCATGGCCAAGGGAACGCGCGGTTGCTGCCGACGTTGTTTTGCACAGTTGGATTATTCTGGAGAACAGCATGGTTGCGCGCACATCCGTGCACGACGCTATCGGTGGCACAACGGCATCGGCCTCGTCCGGTTCGCCGAGGACGGACGCCGCGCCGGATGCCTTCGACGTCGACCGGCGGCTCGGCAGACTCGCCTCGTTGATGGATGACCGGTACCGGATCCCCGGCACGAAATTCCGCGTCGGGCTCGACGGCATTATCGGCCTCGTTCCCGGCATCGGCGATACCGCGACCTCGCTGGTTTCGGCCTATATCCTGGCGGAGTGCTGGCGGGCTGGGGTCTCGAAGACTGCCCTTGCGAAGATGGCGGGCAATATCGGCGTGGAATTCGTCATCGGCCTGGTGCCGATTGCGGGCGACATTTTCGACATGCGCTTCAAGGCCAATTTGCGCAACATCGCCATCGCACGATCCGATCTCAAGAAGAAGATGCCGACCGTTTGAGCTTGTCGAGATGAGCACCACCGATAGTGGCGATCCGCCGATGGCGCTCGTCGAGCGGCTGGGGATGCAGCCGCATCCCGAGGGCGGCTGGTATGTCGAGACCTATCGCGCTCCGGCAGCGAAGGGTGATCGCGCTGCCATGACCGCGATCTATTTCCTGCTCGACCACGGCCAGCGCTCGCATTGGCACAAGATCGATGCAAGCGAGCTCTGGCTCTGGCACCGCGGCGCGCCACTGCACCTCAAGATCAGCGAGGATGGCGCACGGCAGGAGCAGATCACGCTGGGGCCGGAGTTTTCCAAAGGCCAGCATCTGCAGGGCGTGGTGCCGAAGGATGCCTGGCAGTCCGCCGAAGCGGTCGAGGGCTGGGTGCTGGTGTCATGCGTCGTCGCGCCGGCGTTCGAGTTCGATCGTTTCACACTCGCACCGCCTGATTGGCAGCCGGGATTGTCCCCTTAGACGTCTGCAACCGATTCGAGGAGATCCTCGATGAAATCGCGATCTTCGATGATGAGCACCCTGCCCTGACGGTGGGCAGCACCCGCCTTGGTCAGATTGGCGATGGCCCGGGCGACGGTTTCGCGCGTCGTGCTGGTGATTCCGGCGATATCCTGCTGCGTCGGCAGGTTGGAAATGCGGTCGCCGTCTTCGGATTGCAGATCGGCCAGCCGCAGAATCTCCCGATAGACCCGGTGGAAGGCGCTGAAGCTGCTGAGCTCGGCAATCCGCTCATCGGCCGACCGCACCATGCCGGCAAGAGCGACAAGCAAAGCCGCGGCGACATCCGGCTCGCTGCGCAGAACCTCGTGAAAGGCCGCAGCCGAAAGCGTCGCGATTTCGCAACTGGCAAGGGCGACGATGGTCGCGGACCGAGGCCGGCCGTCGATCGCCGAAAGTTCGCCGAAATGCGTCCCCGCCTCAAGCACGGCAAAGGCGATTTCACGGCCGCTGCGGGTATAGTTGACGACGCGCACCCGCCCCTCGAGGACGAAGAAGACGTCGCGGCTTTCGGTATCGCGGTCGAGAATGAGCTGTTGTGACCTGAAGCGATGCCAACGGCAACGCTGCTCGATGTGCAACAAGAGTTCGTCGCTCAGATCTTGAAAGAGACCTATCGTCCGCAGCTTAGGATAAGCACTAGGCAAGCCATTCGCCCTCGGAATTTGACCGCCACTCAAGGCAGATCGACCCAAGCCATTCTGTTACGTCCTTGCAATCCTTTTCCGGGCGATCCAAGGCAATTCAGCCGCGATGCCGCAAAACCTCGGCAACGGCTGTCGCCACGACCTTGGAAACACGCACATTGCTCTCGATCGTGACGCCCGCGATGTGCGGCGTCAGAATAAGATTGGCGAGACCCCGATATTTCTGGGCTGCGGCGGCCGTCAGCGGCTCGGTCCCGAAGACATCCAATGCGGCACCGCCGATCGAGCCGCGGCGCAAAGCATCGCACAACGCGTCTTCGTCGACGGTCCCGCCGCGTGCGGCGTTGATCAGGATGGCATCGTCGCGCATCGCGTCCAGCGCGCCGCGGTCGATGAGATGTCTGGTTCCATCTGTCAACGGAACATGCAGGCTGACGATATCGCTGCTCGTCAGGAGCGCTTCGAACGTGACGTTTCGGGTCTCGCCCCAGATTGGATCGCCGGTCTCGATATAGGGATCGAAGGCCTGGACATTCATGCCCAGTGCCTGCGCCCGGGATGCGACCTTGCGGGCGATGCTGCCGAAGCCGACCAGACCCATGGTTCTGCCGGCAAGTTCGCGGCCCATCAACGCGTTGCGCGGCCATTCGCCCTGCAGCATCGCATCCCTGGCCGTGTAGGCGCCACGCAACAGCATCAAGGCGCTGGTGATGACATATTCCGCCACGGACAGGTCATTGGCGCCCCGTGCGGGGCAGACCTCGATGCCCCGCGTGGCACAAGTGTCGAGATCGATATTGTCGAGGCCGACGCCGAGCCGGCCGACGACCTCGAGCCGGGCTGCCGCATCGAGCAGGGCGCCCCGCACCTGGGTTCGATTGCGGACGATGAGCGCGCGGGCGGTGCTTACCGCCTCGATCAGCGCATCGGAACGGTCGACCAGCCCCGGATCGGCCAACACCTCGAACTCGCCCGCAAGCCCGGCCAACGCCGCCTCGTCCATGAATTCGCTGACGACAATTTCCGCCATGATAGTTGCCGGCCCGTTGATTCCGTGATCTGCAGAAGTGAGCGCAACGCGACGGCGTTGGCAAGCCACGGGGAGCCTTTTTCGTCGATGCTCGATCCGCTGAAGCCCGATTGGGCGGCCGTCCTTCCGGTCCGCGACCTCTATGATGCCGAGCCCGGACCCCATGGCGTGCGCTATCAGAGCGCTGCCGGGCCAATCGAGATCGCGCTATTTGCGCCTTGGATCGTCCGCCTTCGGCTCGGCCTGAACGGCAAGCCCGATTACGGGCTGGTCATGGCCGATCCGTCGCCGCCCGATTGTCGGATCGATCTGCTGGAGACGGGTGCGCGGCTGAGCCATGATGGGCTTCTGGTCGAGCTTGCCGACCCGCCCCTTAACATCACGATTGCCGCGGCGGGTACGGCCCGAATCCGTCCGCCGGGCGACGGACATTTTCGCCGCCGCTTCCGCCTGCCGCCGATTTCCCGAACGCCCGAAGGCTGGTTCATCGCGATCGATCTGGAGGACGGTGAGCCGGTCTACGGTCTCGGCGAAAAATGGGGCGGGCTCGACCATCGCGGTCAGATGGTGAATTCCTGGGTCGAGGATGCGCTCGGCGTCAATGCCGAGAAAAGCTACAAGAATTGCCCCTTTGCCTGGAGCCCATCCGGTTGGGGCGTCTTCGTCGCGACATCGGCCCATGTCCGCCACGCGGTCGGTTATCCCACATGGTCGCATCGGACCTACGCGATCGAGGTCGCGGACGACGCGGTCGAGGTATTTCTCCTGCTCGGCACGCCTGCTGAAATCATCGAGCGCTATACCTGGCTTACCGGCAGGCCGCCCGAGATCCCGCGTTGGAGCTTCGGCGCCTGGCTCTCCAAGGCCTACTACCGGGATTCGGACGAGCTGTTGCAGGCGGCCCGCAAGGTGCGTGAGCTCGAATTGCCGATGGACGTCATTACCCTGGACGGTCGCGCCTGGCTCGAAACCTCGACCCGCTTCGCCTTCGAATGGGATGCCTCCCGCTACCCGGCACCGCGCGAGATCACCGCCGCAATCGAGGCGCTCGGTCTGAGGCTCTGCAACTGGGAATACCCGCTGGTCTCGATCCACCATCCGCACTTCGAGATGATGGCCGAAAAGGGCTGGCTGCTGCGCGATGCACGAAGCGGTGCGGCCCTGCGGCACAATTGGGAAAGCTCGCCCTTCGGCACGGTGCTGACGCCGCTGCCGACCAGCGGTCTGGTCGATTTCACCCATCCCGACGCCTATGCCTTCTGGCGCGACAGCCACCGCCGCCTGTTCGATGATGGTGTCGCTGTCATGAAGACGGATTTCGGCGAGCAGGTGCCGGCCTATGCCCTGGCTCACAATGGTGACAGCGGCGACCGCCTGCACAATGTCTATCCGCTGCTTTACAATCGGTGCGTATTCGAAGCGGCCGAACGCTACGGCAAGCATGGTGCTCTGGTCTTCGCGCGCAGCGGCTGGGCCGGCTCGCAGCGCTACCCGACGCAGTGGGGCGGCGATCCCCAATCGGACTGGGGAGCGCTGGCAGCCAGCATTCGCGGCATGCTGTCCTGGGCGAACTCCGGGGTGGGGGGCTATGCGACGGACATCGGTGGGTTCTATGGCGAGCAGCCCTCGGCCGAACTCTACGTGCGTTGGGCCCAGGCGGCGGTGTTCGCGCCGCATATGCGCTTTCACGGCATCGGCGCCAGGGAACCCTGGTCGTTCGGCGACGACATGCTGGGGCTGGTGCGCGATGCGCTGACCCTTCGCTACAGCCTGATCCCCTACATCCAAGAGGGCTGGACCGAGAGCACCAGGACCGGATTGCCCCTCTGCCGGGCGATGGCCCTGGCCTTTCCGGACCAACCGGAGAGCTGGGCCTTCGAGCGGCAATACATGTTCGGCGCGGACCTCCTGGTCGCACCCGTGACGCGGCCTGACGGCAAGGTCGGCGTCTGGCTTCCCCAAGGCCGCTGGCACGATTTCCGAACCCGCGAAGCGTACGAGGGCGGCCGCTACTTTGAGAAAACCTGCGCGCTCGAGGACTATCCCGTGTTTGCCCGCTCGGGCAGCAGCATCGGCCTCGCATCGCCCGTGCAAAAGACCGACGACTGGCCGGATGCGATGCCGATCGGCGAGGTCAGGAGCTTCCGCGAGTAAGGTACCCGGCTCTCAATTGATCGGAACGACCTCGACGCTCGCATCGCCGTCGAACGTCACCCGATAGCGCCCCCCGGTGCAGCCGATCGTCCAGACCGCGACTTCCGCACTGGAGGCTTCCGTGTCGCGCTCGACCTGATAGGGCGCCTCGCATTGACGGCCCTGGCTGCGCACCGCGTCCGCAACGGCGTCGATATCGGCCTGTTCGGTCTGCGCCGAAGCCGGCGAGATCAAAGCGAGACAAAACACAAAAGACGAAAAACCAATCCGCATGGCCACCCCCGATGCTCGTAATGATATCACTAGAAGTCTTCGATCAGCGTTAACGCCGCCCATAATGAAAGCGGCAGGCGGCAATCTCAAGCCATTGTTGCTCGCTCTTGCCAGCGATCACCATAAACTCGTCTCGGTCGGCTTCGAGCTGATCGAAATATCTGGCCATGTTGGCGCGCAGTTCGGTGAAGGAAACTTGTCTCATGACCAACCAATGCAAGCTTCGAGCCCTGGAGGCTTAATTGTTGAAATGCGGCTCGAAGGTCTGGCGATAGCCGAAGAGCCCGGCGCTGCCACCGGTGTGCAGGAAGACGACGTTGTCGGTCTTCGCGAAGTGTCCCTTGCGGATCAGATCGATCAGGCCGGCTGCACCTTTCCCGGAATAGACCGGATCGAGCAGGATCGCATCCTGCTGCGCGAAGAGCTTGATCGCCTCGATCATGCCCTCGGTCGGGACCCCGTAGCCGTCGCCGAAATAATCGCCGTTGGCCACAACTTTGTCCCGGTCGACGCCGCCGCGGACACCGAGTTTGTCGGCGGTCGCCTCCGCCAGGGCATGGACTTTCTCTTCCTGCGGCTGGGCCGGAATGCGGACACCGATGCCAAGCACCGGGATATGCGTGTTCATCGCCTCGAGCCCGGTGACGAGGCCCGCTTGGGTGCCGGCGCTGCCGGTCGCATGAACCACATGATCGATCCTCAGGCCCTGTTCGTTGGCCTGATGGGTCAGCTCCATGGCGCAGCTCACATAACCGAGCGCTCCGGTCGGATTCGAGCCGCCTCCGGGGATCAGATAGGGTTTGCCGCCCGCCGCCCTGACCTCGTCGGCGATAGGCTCCATCGCCGCGTTCATGTCGCCACCGCCCGGATATTCCCGGAGTTCCGCCCCGAACAGCCGGTCGAGAAAAACATTGCCGCTGCGGCGATAATCCGGGTCGTCGGTTTCGACCCGGTTTTCCAGCAGGATGATGCATTTGAGACCGAGCCGGGCGGCGATCGCCGCCGTCTGCCGTCCGTGATTGGTCTGCACGGCACCCTGGGTGATGATCGTGTCCGCCCCCTGGGCCAGCGCTTCGCCCATCAGGAACTCGAGCTTGCGGGTCTTGTTGCCGCCCGTGGCCAAGCCCGTGCAGTCGTCGCGCTTGATCCAGAGCCTGGGCCCGCCAAGCAGCTCGGTCAGGCGCGGCAACGGCTCCAGCGGTGTCGGCAGATGGGCGAAATGGAGCCGGTCAAATCGAGCTAGGTGCATGATCTATTATCCCCCGGCGTTGAACGCCGTTGTGTAGCGGACGCTCGCCTCGGGCGTAGGCGATGGTCGCCTCCGCCAGAACCTGCGTGCTGTCGATCAATGGCACGCTGAGATCCTCGGCCGCAAGCACCAAGGGCACCTCGGTGCAGCCGGCGATCACCGTTTCCGCCCCATCCGCGGCCAAGCTCGACGCGAGGTCGCGGACGCCTTGGCGGACCTCGGTGCCGCTGTCACCCGCCTTGATCCGATAGATCAGCGCCATCAGCTCGGCTTGGTTCGGCAGGGACAGAACGACCGGCTCGATGCCTACGGATTCGAGCGCCTGCTCGTAGAGCCGCGCGTGGCGCGCGCCCTCGGCCACCATGACGCCGGCCCGTCCCGGCTGCGGCTGTGCCGACCGGCAGGCCCTGATCGTCTCGTCGATGATGCTGATGAAGGGCAACGGGGTCGCGGCCCGTATGTCGGCCTCGAAAGCATGGGCAGCATTGCAGGCCATCACCAGGAAATCGGCGCCGGCCGCCTCGAGCGAGCGGGCCATTTCGACCAGGGCCGGTGCCGAGGAGGGCCCGCGGCCGGCAATGGCGTCATTTCGATTGGGCGTTTTCGGGTTGTTGTTGATGATCAGGCGGATGTGGTCCTGATCGCGCGCGGCATTGGCCGATCGGATGACGCGCGCGAAGAAATCGAGCGTCGCTTCCGGACCGAGACCCCCGAGCACACCGGCAACCAGGTCGGTCATTGCGGCCCCTCGATCATGCCCGACCTTCAGTCATGTTGGTGTCTCGGCGAAATCTGTGAGAACATCAGGGCACCCTTCGTCACCCAAGAAACAGAAATGCGAGCCATGCGCAATCTCGTCATCGTCGATCATCCCCTGGTCCAGCACAAGCTCACCTTGATGCGCAATCGCGAGACGCCGACCGCCGAGTTCCGCCGTCTCGCCAAGGAGGTGGCACTCCTGCTCGGCTATGAAATCACCCGCGATCTACCGCTCGCGAGCGTCATCATCGAGACGCCTTTGATGCCGATGCAGGCCAACATGCTGGCCGGCAAGAAGCTCTGTCTGGTCTCCATCCTCCGCGCCGGCAACGGCCTGCTCGACGGCATGCTCGACCTGATGCCGTCGGCCCGCGTCGGCCATATCGGCCTCTACCGGAACCCCGAAACGCTCAAGCCGACGGAATATTATTACAAGGTGCCGGAAGACATCGCCGAGCGTCCGGTGATCGTCGTCGATCCGATGCTGGCCACGGCAAACTCGGCCGTGGCGGCAGTCGATCGCCTCAAACGCGATGGACCTCCCGCCATCAAGTTCGCCTGCCTGCTGGCAGCACCGGAGGGCGTTGCGCGGCTGAACGAGGCGCATCCTGATGTCCCGATCTACACCGCCGCCCTTGACGACAGGCTTAACGATCATGGTTACATCCTGCCGGGTCTCGGCGATGCTGGTGATCGCATCTACGGCACCAAATAACTAATCCTTGGCAGGATTGCCTCCTCGGTTAACGTTAGGTTTACCATAGTCATCGATCATCCGCGTTGTGGCCGCCGGCAGTGGGTTCGGGGCGGCAGGCCGGGTCGTTGCCCCGGCCGGAGGACTAGGCGAGCCCCTATTGGTGATGATCCGGCCATGCGCTATCCGCTGACCTGCCGCCTCTTTGGCAACCCCGATGGCTTTGCGGGACATCTCCGCAACCGGCTTATCGAACAGGGCGCGACGATCATTTCGACCTCGATGGGGCTGGAGAGACGCCATCTCGAGGACAGGTCGACCGATGTCCTGTTTTTGGACCTGCATGATCTCGACCTCGGCGCCCATGACTTCGACGCGCTGCAGGCGCTGGCGAAACAGCCGCTGCAGTCGCGGCCGATCATGATCGCCCTCGCGGGCTCCAAAACGGCGCTGGATCTGCTTCGATCCTATGCCTGGGCGGCCGGCTTCGACGATATTTTCGAAGACAACGAACTCGATCGGGCGATCGAGCGTCGGCTCAATAGCCTCGCCCTCCTCGCCAGGGCCAAACGCGAGGCGGGACTCCGGGCCGAACTCTACAATCTCTTCTCTCGCGACGCCTCTCAGCGAGGCCCGGCGCGCAAAGTGGCGGACCGTTGTCGCATCTTAATGATCGGCCGTGCCTCGACGCATCAGGTTCAGATCGCCGATGCCCTGCCGGCAACGCGGATCGTCTATGCCGAGACGGTGACGAGTGCCCGGGCGATGATGGACGTCGAATCCTTCGATCTTGTCCTTGCCGACGATCGGTTGCAGGCGGGCAATGGTCAGGAAACCGCCGCTCGGCATCTCAAGAACGCCGCCATCAACGAGCCCTCGATGCCGCTGGTCGCGATCTCCAGAGATCCGCAAGCGATGGATATGGCTTCGGCGGGCGGCTTCGACGACGTCCTGCTCCTGCCGATGGCCAGCCCGATCTTGCGGTTGCGGATCGAACTCTGGTTGAAGATCGCCAGGCTGCAGGGCTGGCAGCGGCCGAACAACCGGCTCGGCAATGCCGGGAACCACGATCCCTCGGCCGGTCTGGCGGCTGGTTTGGGCGACATCGATGAAGACCTGGTTTTCGACCGTCTGACCGGACTTCCCGGCCATGGCTTCACGATGGAATATGCGCGTCTGGCATCGCGGCATGCGAGGCTGCATTGCCAGTCCCACATCGATGCCGGCACGGCCCAACCGCACGCGATTTTGGGCCGGATCGACAATCTCGACGATTTCAACGGGCAGTCGGGCTATGCCTGGACCAATCGCCTCCTCGCCAAATGTGCGAGGCTGCTGCGGAAGGATCTCAGGGCCGCCGATTTTCTGGGCTATCTCGGCAACGGACAGTTTCTCGTGGTCCTGCCGCTTGCCGAGCATGAGCAGGCAAATGTGGTTGCAGCGAGGGTCGAAGAGATCTTGCGGCGGGCGGAGCCCAAGGCACCACGCGGCCAGCTTCAGCCGATCATCGAAACCGGCGTGATGCCGCTGCCGGTCGACGAAATCGAGGCCGTCCGCACCATCCAACGCGCCATTCACGGACATCTACCGTCGGCTGAACCGCGAACCGCGGACCGGCCCGAGCCTTATGCAGGCACCGTCATCGCAACGGGGGTTCTTGCCGAACCGGTCGCAAGCGTGACTCCGCTCGGCCCAAAGCCACATCGCGGGCGCAAGGGCCTCTTTCGAAACCTCCGGCAACTCGAAGCCGCAGGCATCTAGAGGTCATCAAGACAAATATTGCCCGCCATTGGCGCTGAGCGTCGAGCCGGTCACGAACCCCGCATCGTCGCTCGCCAGAAACACCACGCAGCGGGCCACTTCCTCGGGCTCCCCGAGACGTCCGACCGGGATCAGTGGCAAAATCTTGGTGTTCAATACATCCTCGGGTACAGCACGGACCATTTCCGTGCCGATATAACCGGGCGCCACGACGTTGACCGTGATGCCCTTGGCGGCGCTTTCCAAAGCGACCGATTTCGTGAAACCGATCAATCCGGCCTTGGCGGCAGCATAATTTGCCTGACCGAACTGGCCTTTCTGGCCATTGATCGACGAAATGTTGATGATCCGGCCGAACCCGCGCCCGCGCATTCCCTCGATGACATTCCGCGTCATGTTGAAGGCGCTATCGAGATTGGTCGTCATGACTTCCCGCCATTTTTCGGGCGTCATACGATGCAGTGTAGAGTCGCGGGTAATGCCGGCATTGTTGACCAGGATATCCACCGGTCCGAGGGCGGCTTCGATCTCGCCGATGCCGGATTGGCAGGCACCGAAGTCGGCGACGTCGAACTTGAACACCGGTATCCCGGTTGCGGCGTTGAATTTATTCGCCGCATCGTCATTGCCGGCATAAGTCGCAGCGACCTGGTGGCCCGCAGCCTTGAGAGCGATCGATATCGCCTCGCCGATACCGCGTGTTCCACCGGTGACTATTGCCACGCGTGCCATGAGTTAGCCTCCTCGTTTTGGTGTTTGGCCTCGCAATCAGAGCCTTACGCCTCAAGGCCGATCGGTCAACGCCGAAACACCTTTGATGCTTCGTCCGGGCGAGAAAAGTGCCGGCCGAAGAGCCAGGGCGGCCGACGCTTCCCCATTCACCGCCAGAGAGGGTGGTGTGCTATCAGTCGCGGCCGAGACACATCGCAATGCCCATGCCGCCGCCGATGCAGAGCGTGGCGAGGCCTTTCTTGGCGTCCCGCTTCTGCATCTCGAACAGCAATGTCGTCAGCACGCGGGCGCCCGAGGCGCCGATCGGATGGCCTAGGGCGATCGCACCGCCATTGACGTTCACCTTGTCGGGATCCCAGCCGAGATCCTTGTTCACGGCCAGCGCCTGCGCCGCGAAGGCCTCGTTGGCCTCGACCAGATCGAGATCCTGCTGGTTCCAGCCGGCCTTTTCCAAGGCCCGGCGCGAGGCGGGTATGGGCCCCGTTCCCATGATCGAAGGGTCAACGCCGACCTGCGCCCAGGAGACGATGCGGGCCATCGGCTCGAGACCGCGCCGCGCCGCCTCTTCGGCCGTCATCAGCACGATCGCCGCAGCACCGTCATTGATGCCCGAGGCATTGCCTGCGGTTACGGTACCTTCCTTGGAAAACGCGGGACGCAGTTTGGCCATGCCTTCGAGATTGGCGCCGAAGCGTGGATATTCATCCGTATCGACAGTCACGTCGCCCTTGCGGGTCTTGATCGTCACCGGGGCTATTTCGTCCTTGAAGCGGCCGGACTTGACGGCTTCTTCCGCCTTGTTCTGCGAACGCACGGCGAAACCGTCCTGCTCGTCGCGCGTGATCTGCCACTGCTGCGCAATATTCTCGGCCGTATTGCCCATGTGATAGCCGTTGAAGGCGTCCCACAATCCGTCCTTGATCATGGTGTCGACGAATTCGAGATTCCCCATTTTCTGGCCGGCACGGAGATAAGCGCAATGCGGTGCCTGGCTCATGCTTTCCTGACCGCCCGCGACCACGACGGTACTGTCGCCATTGGCAATAGCCTGGCCCGCCATGGCCACCGCCTTGAGGCCGGAGCCGCACAGCATGTTGACGCCATAGGCCGGAGTTTCCTTGGGAATGCCGGCATTGATCGAAGCCTGCCGGGCCGGGTTCTGGCCTTGGCCCGCGGTCAGGATCTGACCCATGATGACTTCCGAAACCTCGGCTTTCTCGACCTTGGCGCGGCCGAGGGCGGCCTCGATTGCGGTCTGGCCGAGGAAATGCGCCGGCACGGAGCCCAATGAACCGTTGAACGAGCCGACCGGCGTGCGCGCCGCAGCGACGATGACGATATCTGACATTGCAACCCTCCTGATAGACTGACGATGGCTGGTGCTCGCCTCGGCGATGCCGGATTCAGAGCATAAAACCTGATCTCGGCGTTCCTACAAGAAAGACGAAAACGCGCCGTTCGAGATATGGGCCTGCCGGTCGCACTGTTAACCCGCCATGACGAAAACATCCGCCCAGGATCGGCGATCGGCTCGATTTTACACGATGTTTTTGGACGCTAAGGCTTTGTTAATACCTTGGGCGCAACATCACTCGCGCAGTAGCAAGTAACTGATGGAGCGCTTTAATGGTGCATGTTTTGAAGAAGTTTTGGAAGGACGAGGATGGTGCCACGGCCATCGAGTACGGCCTGATCGCCGCGCTGGTCTCGGTCGCCATCCTGACCGTGCTCGGTCTGCTTGGCGAAAGCCTGACCGCCACGTTCGAAGAGGTCAACACGGCCCTTCAGTAAGATAAAGGTCGACGCTGCCCTCTTTCGGGCATCATCGATCGATCCGGGCCGGGGCCATGCTCCGGCCCTTTTTCTTTGTCGCCTGAACATGATGAAAAAACATCAATGGCCTTGCTAAATTAACCAAATATTCAAGGCTTTGGCCCAAAAATAAAAACTGAACATGTGGACCCAATTGTCCTTGGAAGTGTCATGGCGGCTACCGCTTTTATTGTCCTCACACTGATCTTCTGGGTGATCCTCTGGCTCGCTGCGGCAGAAGATCTGCGGGTTCGCCGTCTGCCCAACCTATTGAGTTTGGCAGCGCTCGGACTTTGGCCGTTCGCCTACGCCGCCGGACCGGACCGGTCTGCACTATTGTTGAGCCTCGGCATCCCGGCATTGCTCTTCGCCGCCGGCTTCGCCCTCTGGTCGATGCGGTTTCTGGGCGGCGGCGATGTCAAGCTTCTGGCCGTCACAGCACTTTGGGTCGGACCGGAGCAGACCTTGGTGTTTCTCGTTGCAACCGGCATCGCCGGCGGCGCGCTGGCGTTGCTGGCGCTCAAGCTTCGGGATCTCGAGCCGATGCTCCTTCATTCCGGCGGAGCGGTTGCACGCCGAAGCTTTGCCCTCTTGAGCTCGCCCGCAGCCAAAGGTGCGATCGAGCTGCCTTACGGCCTCGCCATCGCAATCGGCGGCTCGATCGCCCTTTATCAGCAAGTATCTGCCCTTATACCGGAGATGATCTGAGATGCTGCGGCGCATAATCCTGCCGATCATGGCGCTGGCGATCGCCGCCGGAACCGTGATCTACGCCAAGAAATTCCTCGATTCGGGCAACGATGTGGCGTCGGCGCCCGCGGCCCTCGAGAAGGATGACAACCGGCAGGTGCTGGTGGCCGTCGCCACGGTTGATCCCGGCAGTTTTCTCCAGGAGAATACTTTGGCCTGGCAGGAATGGCCCGATGTCAGCCTGCCCGAGGCCTACTTCGTCGATGAGGAAGTAGCCATCGGCGATCTGACGGCAGCCGTCACGCGCCATGGCCTGTCCATCGGCGAGCCCCTGACCAGGGCCAATGTAGTGTTTCCCGGCGAGCGCGGTTTCCTTGCCGCAGTCCTCGAGCCGGGCACGCGTGCCGTGTCGGTGCCGATCAACGAGACCTCCAGCAATGCCGGCCTCATTCTGCCGGGAGACCGGGTCGATGTGATCTTGACCCAGGCCCTTTCTGATCCCTCCGGTGGGCGCGAACGCTGGGTCAGCGAGACCGTTCTCGAAGATGCGAGGGTTATCGCCATGGGCCGGAGATTGCAACCCGGAGGGCAGGACGCACCTGCGGCGGCCGCCGGAGATGCCCGGACCGCGACCCTCGAAGTGTCGCCCGAAGGTGCCGAGCTGGTGGCGCTGGTGACCGACCTCGGCCGCCTGACGCTCAGCTTGCGAAGCCTTTCGGCACCCAATGGGCCTTGGTCGGAACCCGAGGATCAGGCTCCCCTGGCCGATGCCGGGACGGCGCCGAATACGGTAGCGAATGGTTCCGACATGAAGATCCTGAGCGCCAAAGCCGGCCGTCCGGCACCTTTCACCCGCGACACCGATATCAGCGAAATCCTCCGCCGCGAGGACGCGGCTCAAGATGTGCTGCGTGTCGTTCGCGGACCCGAACAGCAGCTTCTCGAACTCGATAGCGAGCCAGCCCGATGACAAACCACCATGACGCTTTCCGCACCCATCGAGGCCGCAAGGCTTGTCTGCTCGGCGCGGCGCTGTTTTTCGCACCTTGGACCTTTCCCGGCGAGCCGATTGGGATCGGCGGCCAGGCATGGGCCCAGCAGACCGTGGCCGGGACCAGCCTGACGCAAGCCACCAGCACGCTGGGGCTCGAGGTTCGTCGCGGCACCGTGGTCCGCTTGCCTCGGCCGGCCGCCTCGGTGTTCGTTGCCGATCCCGAAGTCGCGGACGTGCAGGCACAGTCCTCGACGCTGGTCTATGTCTTCGGCAGGCGTGCCGGGACGACCACGGTTTACGCGGTCGATGTGGACGGCAATGTATTGTTCGAGCGCAATGTCGTCGTCAGTCACAGCCTCGGCAGGCTCCGCGGTCTCGTCGGCGAAATGGCACCCGGCGAATCGATCCGGGTCGAATCGCTCGAAAACGGCATCCTGGTCGAGGGCGAAGTCGCCAACGCCAGCCAGGCCGCCGAAGTCAAGGCGATCTCCGAAAGCTTCCTCGGCGAAGACGAGACCTTGATCAGCCGGCTCGAAGTCATCGAGCCGACCCAGGTCAGTATTCATGTCAAGGTCGCCGAGCTCTCGCGTGAAGTGGTCAAGATCTTCGGTATCAATCTCGATACCGCGTTCGAGACCGGCAATTTTCTCTACGGCTTCTCGACCGGCCGGGTATTCGCCCCGGGCGGCGGACCGCCCTTCACACGCTTCACCGATGATGCGGGCATAACCAATTCCATTGCCGGCAGCTATTCGAACAACGGCGTCGACGTCAACGGCATCGTCGATCTGCTCGAACGCGAGGGTTTGATCACGGTTCTGGCCCAGCCGAACCTGACCGCACTTTCCGGCGAGACGGCGAGCTTTCTCGCGGGCGGCGAATTTCCGATCCCGATCGCCCAGGACGACAACGAGATCACCATCGAATTCAAGGAATTCGGGGTCAGCCTGGCGTTTACGCCAACCGTCCTGAACAGCAGCCGGATCAGCCTTCGGGTCCGTCCGGAGGTCAGCGAGCTCAGCGATCAGGGTGCGATCAGGCTTGGCGAGTTGATCATCCCGGCGCTCAAGGTTCGCCGCGCCGAAACGACGATCGAACTCGGCAGCGGCCAGAGCTTCGCGATCGGCGGGCTGGTGTCCAACAATACCCGAAGCAGTGTCGAGAAGGTTCCGGGTATCGGTGACGTGCCGGTGCTGGGGACTCTGTTCCGCTCGTCGCGCTTCCAGAGGAACGAAACCGAGCTGGTCATCATCGTCACCGCCTATCTGGTCAATCCGGTGAACGACCGCGATCGGCTGCGCAGCCCGCTCGACGGTCTGCAGATCGCAAGCGACCTCGAGCGTATCGTCCACGGCCGCTTGATCCGCACCTCGCCCGCACCGGCGTCGTCGAATACCGAGGTCGAGACCGAAACCCGACATCTCGTCGGTCCCGCCGGCTTCATGCTGAATTAAGGAGAAATTGATGCGCACCGCTCTCAGAATCCGCCGGCCGATGATCCTTGGTGTGCTGACGGTCTGCACGATAGGTCTCGGTGCCTGCCAGACGCCCATGGTGCAATCGGGAAGCGAAGAAATTCCACACCCGGTCGCGACCATCGCCGAGCAGGAAATGGATGTGTTCTTCACCACCGATAGTGCCGAGCTGACTGCAGAACAGTTAGGGCGGCTGGAGGCCTTCCTCGACGGCGTCAAGCCGCGGCAAAGCAGCATCATCGCGATTGCCGGCTATGCCGATTACCGGGCCAGCGAGCGCTACAATCTGGCCCTCTCCGAACGCCGGGTCGAGACGGTCCGGCGTCAAATCGAGGCGCTCGGTTACGGCGATGCGCAATTCGAGACGGCCGCCTTCGGTGAGGCCGACGCCGCGCAGCCGCCGGTGACTCCCGTCGTCATGAGCGCCGACCGGCACGCTGCGGTTCGAATCCGGGTCTATAGGAGCGTCGCTCCGCCTTGTCCCAATTGGAGCCGGTCCGTCACCTTCGATCCCCAGAACCTGCCGAGCAGCAATTTCGGCTGCGCCACCGCCTCCAACCTGGCGGCGATGATCGCCGATCCCCGTGACCTCGCCGAGGGTCGTACCCTCGGGCCGGGTGACGGCGCCCAGGCGATCGGGGCGATCGAAAGATACCGGACCGACGAGGTCAAAGCCCTCAACAAGGAGCTGACCAGCGAATGAGCGCGATCACCAAAATGACCGAAAAGGCGAAGGAAGCCGGGGAGAGCAATTTCCGCGCCTTCGTCACCGACGATGAAACCCGCAAGGCGGTCGAACAGGTGATCGCCGAGCTCATGATTCCGAGCTCCGCCGTCATCCGGGGCGATGTCCGCAGTGCGATCGAGCATCTCGGCACGTCGCGCTCCCCGCGGCTGCTGCTGGTCGATCTGTCGGGCCGCCAGCTTCCGCTCTCGGATATCAATGAACTCGCCGAGGTTTGCGAGCCCGGCGTTCGCGTCATCGCGCTGGGCGATCGCAACGATGTCGGCCTGTTCCGCGAACTGCTCGGTCAGGGCATCACCGATTATGTCGTCAAGCCGATTACGCCGAACCTTCTGCAGCGTTCGATCGTGACAGCGCTCGACGGCAGCAATCCTGCCCGGCAAACCAGCAGGCTCGGCCGTCTGGTCGCCGTTATCGGCGCAAGAGGCGGTGTCGGCACGACCATGATCGCGGCGAACACCGCCTGGAGCATCGCCAATCAGCGCCGCCGGCGCGTCGCGCTGGTCGATCTCGACCCCTATTTCGGTTCGATCGCACTGGCGCTCGATCTCGAGCCGAATCGCGCCCTGAAGGAAGCACTCCAAGAACCGGACCGGGTGGACCATCTCTTCATCGAGCGGTCGGCGATCAAGCATTCCGAGACGCTGCATGTGCTTGCGGCGGAGGAAAGTCTCGATGACACGATCGTCCCGGACAGTTCCGCCACCGGCAGACTGATGTCCGAGTTGCGCAACAAGTTCCATTTCGTGGTCGTCGATCTGCCACGGACCAACGACCCGCAAACCCACGCAGTGTTGAACGACGCGACGAATGTCGCGATCGTCACCGACCTTTCTCTGGCGGGAATGCGCGATACGGCTCGCATTCTGCAATATATCGGAACATTGGATGCAACAGCACCCGCAACGATTGTCGCCAATCGTGTCGGCGAGCATCGCAACGGCGAAATCGGCCGTTCGGAATTCGAGAAAGGTATCGGTCGAACGATCGATATCGTCATCCCGTTCGATCCTCGAAAGGTGGCTTCGGCGATGAATGTCGGCGAGCCTGTAGCGGCGACGAATTCGCCTGTCGCTGCCGGCATCAAGGACCTCGCCGGCCGTCTCTGCGGCGGCGACACGACCCATAAACGCAAACTGTTCGGTTCATTGTTCGGCAAGCGGGGCTGATAGATGTTTGGTCGACGCCTTTCGATTCAAGAAAAACAGTCGCCGATCGGACCGGTGGACGGTGACGTCGACATCGAGCCGAGTTCGATCCCGTCCGCCGCTGCAGAGGTTCGTGGAGCAGAGACGTTGTCACCGCCGCCGGCAACGACAGTCGCGCATGGGCCGCAGGAAAGCGGCGATCGGCAACCGATGGTCCGAAGCGGTCCGGCGACGCTGGTCACTGCCAAGAAACCGCAAAAGGCCACCGGTGATCAAACGGTGATCCAGGCGGCACTCTATGAGCGAATCGATGCGGCGGCGGCAGCCAAGCTCTCGCGCGATGAACTCGAACGCCAGATCCTCGATCTCGTCCAGGAAATCGTTGTCGAACAGAAGCTGTCGCTTTCCAGCCGTGAGCAGGAACAACTGACGGAATCCCTGGTCGACGACATGGTGGGCCTCGGCCCGCTGCAGCCGCTGGTCGACGACGAATCGATCACCGACATCATGGTCAATGGACCGTTCCAGATCTACGTCGAGCGCCGCGGACGGCTCGAGCTCACGCCCACCAAGTTCCGCAACAAAGCGCATGTCATGAATGTGGCGCAGAGGATCGTGACGAAAGTTGGCAGGCGCGTCGACGAAACCTCTCCGGTCTGTGACGCACGCCTCGAGGATGGTAGCCGCGTCAACGTGATCGCCCCACCGCTCGCGATCGACGGCTGCTCGATCTCGATCCGCAAGTTTTCGAAGAAGTCGATCACGCTCGACACGATGATACGGCAGCACAATATCTCCGAGAATCTCGGCAAGGTGCTGAAGATCGCCTCTGCCTGCCGTTTGAATATCGTCATCTCCGGCGGCACCGGTTCCGGCAAGACCACGATGCTGAATGCCATGTCGCAATTGATCGATCATGGCGAACGCGTGGTTACCATCGAGGATGCGGCCGAACTCCAGCTGCAACAGCCTCATGTCGTGCGTCTCGAGACACGCCCGCCCAATCTCGAGGGCCAGGGTGAGGTCAATATGCGCGATCTCGTGAAAAACGCCCTCCGCATGCGGCCTGACCGAATCATCTGCGGCGAGGTGCGCGGTGCCGAAGCCATGGACATGCTGCAGGCGATGAACACCGGCCACGATGGCTCGATGTGTACGCTCCACTCCAATAGCCCGCGTGAAGCCATCACCCGACTTGAGAATATGGTCGGCATGGGCGCGACGAGCTTGCCGCCTCGAGCCGTGCGCACGCAAATCGTCGGCGCTGTCAACCTGATCATCCAGATCTCCCGCATGCGGGATGGTGTCCGACGCGTGACCCATGTGACCGAGGTCATTGGCATGGAAGGCGATGTCGTCACGCTCCAGGATCTCTTCGTCTTCGAGTATCAAGGCGAGAATCGTGACGGTACGTTGCGCGGCGACTTCGTGTCGGCACCGGTCCGTCCCCATTTCAGCAAGCGCGCCGCCTATTTCGGCCTCGATGGCGCGCTCCTTGAAGCCATGAGCAACGAGACGGAATGATGCCCGATTTCGGACTGGGCCTGTCGCCCATGGAGCTCGGTGTGGCGCTCGTGTTGGGCGCCTGCGTGCTCCTCTTCACCTATGCCCTGGTGCCGGCGGGCGATGGCACGCCGCGCAGGGTTCGCGAGCGTGCGCAGCGGCTGCGTCAGCGTGAGCCTGGTCACGAGACCAAAAGCGAAGCAACCGCCAAAGTCCGCAGGCAAACCCCGAAGTCGGCCTCGGGCAAACTCGGTGTCAGGCTGGGCAACTTGCTGCCGAATGCGGAGGCGATCCGAGCCAAACTCGACAAAGCGGGCGTGCCGGTTGACGTCGCCGACTTCTTCATGATCTGCGTTGCCTTCGGCGCAATGGCCTTCGCCTTCAGCAGTTTCGTGCTGGAATTGCCGGTCTTCGTCGATGTGGCGATCGGCCTGATTGCCATGGTGTGGCTGCCGAAGAAATGGCTGAATGGACGCATTGCCCGCCGTACGAAGAAATTCCTGACACAATTTCCCGATGCCATCGATCTGATGGTGCGAGGTCTGAAATCCGGTCTGCCTATCAGTGAAACCCTGAAAGCGATCGGCGAGGAAATGGCGGAGCCGATCGGCCCGATATTTCAGACGATGAGCCACAATCTTCAGGTTGGCATGACGCTGGATGATGCGCTTTGGTCAGTGGTGCAGAAACTCCAGATCCAGGAGTTTAAATTCTTCGTCATCAGCCTCGTCATCCAGCAGGAAACCGGCGGCAACCTCGCCGAAATCTTGCATAATCTCAGCCATATGATTCGGCGTCGCCATCAGTTGAAGATGAAGATCAAGGCGATGTCGTCGGAAGCTCGGGCTTCGGCAATGATTATCGGCGCGCTGCCATTTGTGATGGCGCTGATCATCTATTTCGTGAACCGGGATTACATCATGATCCTGTTCACCGATCCTCGAGGCTATCTTCTGCTCGCCATGGGCGGCGCAAGTATGCTCACGGGCATTCTCGTCATCAGCAAGATGATCAGGTTCGACATATGAACAAGTTCGAGGAAGTCGCCGCACTTATCGGTGTCGATTCGGAACAGATCATGCTCCTGATTGTCGGCGCGATGACGTTTTTCGCAATCGTCTCGGTCCTGGGATCGGTTTTCAACCGCGATCCGCAAAAGGCCAGACTTACCATGGTGACGGCGCGACGCGACGAACTCCGGGCACAATCCTCCAGGGATCGGAGCAAACGCCGCAAGCAGCGGCCCAAAAGCGAAGACTTGATGGGTTCGGTTGTCACCGCTCTCAAACTCGCCCAATCGACGCAAACCCAACGTCTTAAGGATCGTCTTGCGGCGGCTGGCGCGCGCAGCCGCGATGCGATGATCGCCTATACGTTCTTCAAGCTCATCAGTCCGTTCGGCGCCGGCATCGCCGGTACTGCTTTTGTCTATATGGGCGGCTATGATCTTTCCTTTGCGATGAAGCTTCTCATCCCGATCGGCAGCGCGATTTTCGGTTTCTACCTGCCCGATCTCTACGTCTCGAACCGTGCCGCAAAGCGGCGCAAGGCTTTGGAGCTTGCGCTCCCGGACGGTCTCGATCTGCTCGTGATTTGCGCTGAGGCGGGGCTCAGTCTCGATTCGGGGTTGACGAGGGTGGCCAAGGAGATGGGCGGTTCGGCGACGGAACTCGCCGACGAGTTGGCGTTAACGGCGGTTGAGCTTACTTTCCTTCCGGATCGCAAGCAGGCATTGAGCAATCTCGGCAAGCGCGTCGACACCCAATCGATGCGCGGGGTGATCAACACCCTCATTCAAACGGAGCGTTACGGTACACCCCTTGCGCAATCGCTTCGTGTTCTCTCGAGCGAGTTCCGCGAACAGCGTATGCTTCGTGCCGAGGAAAAAGCCGCAAGACTACCTGCAACGCTCACCGTGCCGATGATCATTTTCATCTTGCCGACACTCTTTATGGTTCTTGCCGGCCCTGCAGTGATCGATATCTACGACAAGATAATCAAATAACACGTGACCCATTAAGCGGTCGTGCTAATAGTTTGATCCGCACGTGATCAATAGTCTCGCATGTCGGGAAGATTGGGCTAAATAACCGAGCTTTGTTGATTAGTTTCGTCGCCTCAATATTTGATCGAAGAGCGCGGGATCGGCGAAAAATCCGTTCCAATCATTAATTAACACCAGCCGGATATTTGAAGACAACAGGAAACATATCGCGGCAGCGCGTAGCTTTTCATCAATGGTCGACTACCGACTTCTTTTCCCGTCGCGCAGCGTGGCGAATCCCGGGCCGGGGTGCCTGAAACCGGGCAGCTCGAACTACCGCGGTTTTCGGACGCTGGACACGCGTTGATGGGCGACAAGCGCTAACAGGTGATCCGGTCCGCCGTTCCCGCACTCGGTCAGACTTCAGAGGCTGCTCGATTTCTGCGTCGTGGCGGCTT
>JBGSYN010000128.1:0-13190 GCA_041750975.1 Geminicoccaceae bacterium
CCTGCGCCGCGCCCAGCGCCGCCAGCGCCTGCGGGCTTTCGCCCTCGTCGTGCCGTTGCTGATCTTCATCATCGTCAGCTTTGCCGTACCGATCCTGATGATGCTCTATCGCAGCATCAATAATCCCGAAATCGTCAATACTCTCCCCGAAACCTCGGCGATGCTCGGCGATTGGGACGGTCAGGGCGTGCCGGATGAGCCGGTCTTTGCCGCCATGGCCAGAGAACTCGGTGTTGCTGCTGACAACCGCTCGATCGGTGCGGTCGGCACCCGCCTGAACTACGAAGAAAGCGGTATGTCGAGCCTGATGCGCAAGACCGGCCGCGGTCTTGCCAAGGTCGAGGAGGGGCCCTGGAAAGCCGCACTCATCGATATCGACGACAATTGGGGCAAGCCCGAAACCTGGCAGCTCATCAAGAACCTCAGCGGGCCGTTGACCTCGACCTATTATCTGGCGGCACTCGATCTGCGCATGACGCCGGACGGCAGTGTCGAGGCTCAGCCCGAATGGCGCCAGATCTACGTCCAACTCTTCATCCGAACCTTGTGGCTGAGCCTCGTGATCACCGGCTTGACCTTCCTTTTGGGCTATCCCGTGGCCTATCTGATGGCCAACACACCGCTCAGATACAGCAATCTCTTGATGATCCTGGTCCTGCTGCCGTTCTGGACCTCGCTTTTGGTTCGAACCACTTCCTGGATCGTGTTGCTGCAGACCAATGGTGTCTTGAACGACGTCCTGGTGTTTGTGGGCATCCTCGATAATTCCGGCCGGGTGCAGATGGTCTACAACCAGATCGGCACCGTCGTCGCCATGACGCACATCCTGCTGCCCTTCATGATCCTGCCGCTCTACAGCGTAATGCGCACGGTCCCGCCGACCTATATGCGGGCAGCCCTGTCGCTCGGGGCCAATCTCTGGACCGCCTTCTGGCGGGTCTACTTTCCGCAAACCCTGCCGGGCGTCGGCGCCGGTGCGGTGCTCGTCTTCATTCTGGCCATCGGCTACTACATCACGCCGGCCCTGGTCGGCGGCGAGGACGGTCAGCTGATCTCCAATTTCATCGCCTACCACATGCAGGAATCGCTCAATTGGGGCCTTGCTGCCGCCCTCGGCACGCTCCTCCTGGTGGCCGTCCTCATCCTCTACGCGCTCTACAACAAGCTCGTCGGGGTCGAAAACATGAAGTTGAGTTAGAGACATGGCCCTGCCAACCTATGCCGGTCCCCTCGAGCGCAGCTGGTATTACGGCTTTCGCGTCATCTGCGGCTTCATCTTCTTTTTCCTGGTCGCCCCGATCATCATCATCATTCCGCTCTCCTTCAATGCGGAGCCCTACTTCACCTTCACCCAGGGCATGCTGTCCTTCGATCCGGAAGCCTACAGCCTCCGCTGGTATCGCGCTTTCTGGAATAATCCCGAATGGACCTTCAGCCTTCGCAATAGCTTCATCATCGCCATTTCATCGACCATCATCGCCACCGTCCTCGGCACGCTCGCCGCCCTCGGGCTCTCCAACGCCAACATGCCCTACCGCGCCGCCGTCATGGGCCTCTTGATCTCGCCGATGATCGTGCCCTTGATCATCTCGGCCGCGGCCATGTTCTTCTTCTACTCGAGCGTCGGGCTCGCCCAGACCTTCCCGGGCCTCATCCTGGCCCATGCGGCCTTGGGCACACCCTTCGTCGTCATCACCGTGACGGCGACCCTCTCGGGGTTCGACAATTCGCTGATCAGGGCCGCCCAAAATCTCGGCGCCACACCGAGCACCGCCTTCTTCCGCATCATCATGCCGCTGATCCTGCCGGGCGTGATCTCGGGCGGGCTCTTCGCCTTCATCACCTCCTTCGACGAGGTCGTCGTCGTGCTCTTCCTCGCCGGCTTCGATCAACGCACCATCCCGCGTCAGATGTGGTCCGGCATCCGCGAGGAAATCAGCCCCACCATCCTCGCCGTCGCCACCATGCTGGTCGCCATCTCGATCATGCTCCTGACCAGCCTCGAACTCCTCCGCCGCCGCAATATGAAATTGCGGGGTATCAAAGAGTAATAATTCGTTCGTGTATTTTGATGTTGCCGTCAGACATGACATGGGGGCGATACGATCACCCCCAGACCCCCGCGGAAACATTAATGGGCTCCAATTAGCGACCATCCGACCACGCGAATTCGTTCGTAAAAAATGGACCACTTCCGGTGTCTTTTCTTGTCCGGAACAGGTTGGGATAATTCGTTCGTGTAATTTCAGGTGTGCCTTCGGGCTCATCCTTGCCTTTGAGCCGCACCAGACAAATTCGTTCGTGAAAAGATGAATTTTTGCGGTGGAGCATGAAGACAGTTCCCGAGACACAATGGGCCAACCATAAGCTACCACATTAGGCCTATTCGGGCAAGGAATTTAGGCCTAGCTTGAATTGCGCTCGCTTTTTAACACGAGAGCACGATGCCGAATTTCGACTGGCACACCGACATGATCACGCGAGACACCCCGGTGACAGGAAGCTATCGCAACACCCAAAACGTCCGGCGCTTTCTCAAGGCGCAGTGCGGTGACCACTTCAAGTTCGACCGCGTCTTCATGGCCTGGATCAGGAACGGCACCCCAAAAACCATGGGCGGCGTCGCCGATGAATGGATGAAGAAATACTCTTAGGCAGTCCTTATTCGGGTTGGCATTCAGGCCAAATAGCGCTTCGACAAAATACACTTCGGTAAAACTACATCATTGTAGTTTAGCGGAGTTGCAGTCCAAACAGTTTAGTCGTGATCGCGAACGTACTCCGCAGTGACTATCATTCAAAATATGAACCCCAACGAAATTATTTATCGGCGGGCGGTGGCGGCTGACCTCGAGACGATCGTCGCGATGCTGGCGGACGATCATCTCGGGCGCATGCGTGACGATCCGAGCATTCCGTTGCCTGTGGAATACTTTAGAGCATTCGAGGCCATCGATGCCGATCCGAACCAACTTCTCGCGGTCGCTGTCGACGGTTTGGAAGTGGTGGGCACGCTGCAGATTACCTTTATTCCAGGTATCGGCCGCAAGGGGGCGTGGCGGGGACAGATCGAGGCGGTCCGGATCACGGCGTCACGCCGTCGCTCGGGGCTGGGACAAAAATTCGTCGAATGGGCGATCGCCGAATGCAAGACTCGCGGCTGCCATATTGTTCAGCTCACAACCGACAGATCGCGGGTCGACGCACACCGCTTCTATGAGCGGCTGGGCTTCGTCCAGAGCCATCTGGGCTACAAGCTCCAGCTTTAATCGGCAGCTATGGTCCGGGCCTTTCGGGGCTCTCGATTTGCCTGAGGCATCGTTCGGCGGCGGCCTCTGGCAGTGCCGCCTGGATCGATTGCGTCTCGTCCGTCAGGAAAGCCTGTCTGCCTTCGCCGGCACGATCCTCGAAATCGAAATAGGCACCGAGAAAGTAACATGTGGTCGGCGCGAGCCAGAGATTGTCGCTCAATGCATCGAGCACCGCCTCGGGTTGGCGACGATAGACGGGGATGAGATCCGAAGAGAAGGCCTCGGAGGTCGCGGCATCGCCTCGGGCAAGGGTGGTAAAGGCAATCAGCAGCCAGACGCGAACCGCGTCAGGCTCCCCTGCGGCAGCGCGGCTGCGATAGTTGCCATAGAGCGCTCCCCATCCATGCATGGCTGCAAGGGCAGTGGCGTGACGTTCGACCGTGAGGCCCAAGAGAGATTCAAGGATCTCCGTGGCATCGTCTTGGTCGACACCGACCGCCTGCTGGATCGGCAGTGCCATGACCAAGAGCAGGCCGAGTAGGACGACCGAAATAGCCTGGAAACGCAACATCCAGCCCATTCCAGTGCCGATCACGCCATCTGGCTCGCCAAATAACGCCGCCGGGTGCAGTCGCGATCCTGGGGCCGGCCGCGGCGCACCTTTTGGTCCCGGATCGTCACGTTGATATTGCCTTGCTCCTTCGGCTGGATCTCCGACCACATCTGGTAGACCTTGGCACTAGCGAGCACGATGCAGCCCTCGGACCATGACGGTCCCGTTCCTTTGTGAATGAAGAAGCCGTTCGCGGTGGCAGCGCCGCTATTGTAGGGAACGCCGGCGCCGAGCCAGATCGCCTCGCGCTTGCCGCCGTCCGTGCCGTCGGTCTTGTTCGCCATTCGCGTCGCGTAGCCGGTATAGGTTCCAGCATCGATGACCACGTTCTGGTCCCACCAGCAAACCTCGCTGATGTCGATCGTGCCATGCTTGAAGGTCAGGATGCCGCTGCTGCCGTTGCGCAGGACGTCGATCGTATAGGTTTCCATGTCCCCCTCCAAAGTCGAGGCGACCAGCCTCATGATCCGGAATGTCTGAGAATTGCTGGCACGGCAAGAGGATTGCGTCTGTGCACTAGCTCACAACCGGCTCGATTCCGATCGTTCGGGAATCTTTGCAGCCCGGTCGGAGGCGCTCTATTCTCTTTTGATGAATGACGTCGAACACGACCATCGGCATGAGGGCTGCTGCGGTCATGCGGGATGGCATGGCAATGCCGCGCCGTTTGCGGGTTTCGAAGCCCTTGGTCGCGACCCTTCGGCGCGTGATCGCCTCGAGGCCGTCGAGCTTCCCGGCGGACGTAGTACGGTGGGCACGCGTCGCCCGCTGCTTGCGGCCGACGGCGAGGGTCCCGAACGTGCGGCAAATATCCGGCCCTTCTCGATCGCACCCTGCACCGTCAGCAATGAGCGCTTTTCGAATTTCGTCGAGACAACCGGCTATCGTACCGAGGCGGAGGAAATCGGCTGGTCGCTGGTCTTTGCGCCGTTCATCGAGGACGATCGGGTCAAGAGGCACCTGCTAGCGGCCACTCCCACATGGTGGAACGGGGTGGAGGAAGCGATCTGGTCGGCGCCGGAGGGACCTGGATCGAGTTTGGAAGGACGGGAACGACATCCGGTCGTCCACATCTCGTTGCGCGATGCCGAGGCCTATGCGCATTGGGCCGGTGGGAGAATGCCGACCGAGGCCGAATGGGAATATGCAGCCCGTGGCGGGCGCAAGTCGGCGACTTATCCCTGGGGCGAGCGCGATCCCGACGACCGCGACTTCACCCCCTGCAATATCTGGCAGGGACGATTTCCCTCGAAGAACAAGGCGCTCGACGGCTATGTCGGAACGGCGCCGGTCGACGCCTTCGAGCCGAATGGTTTCGGGCTTTGGAACATGTCGGGCAATGTCTGGGAATGGTGCGGCGAACGGTTCCGCGTCCGCTCCTTGTCGCGAATGGCGAAGCTGCGCAATGAGCATGCCGCGAAACGCCGGGAGCACGTCATCAAGGGCGGCTCCTATCTCTGTCACGCCTCTTATTGCCATCGCTACCGGATAGCAGGGCGCTCGGCCGTCCCGCCTGACACGGCAACCGGGCACATGGGATTCCGCCTGGCTTTCGATCTCGAGCGCTAGGCCGCTCCTGACCGGGCTCAGCTCTAGCGCTTGATATCCAACAGGCCCGGGTCGGCCCCAGGCGGCGGCGTGAAGACGAAGGCACCCCGTTTCAGCACGGCCTCGACGCCCCCGACTTCGGCTAACCGCTGCCGTTGCTCCGCCTTGGCGCGCTGGTCGACAGCCTCGGGATCGACGATCGTTCGCAGCTTGGCTTCGAGCTCGGCAGCCTTGGCCATGCCGCTGCCGTCTTCGACCAGATCGTGCATCTCGTCCGGATCATCCTTCAGATTGAACAGCTGAGCCGGCATGCCGACGTGATAGATCAGTTTCCAGTCGCCTTCGCGAACCATGTAGATTGCATTGAGCGAATAGACGGCGTGGTATTCGGCGAACAAGGTCCGCTCGACCTCTGCACCGCCGATGGCCGGCCAGAGCGATTGTCCCAAAAGCTCCTCGTCGGCAGGCTTCGGCGCGACACCGGCCCCTTCGACGATGGTCGGGAAGAGATCGACATGGGAGACCAGCTGGTTTCGTGACTGGCCTTCGGGGATGCCGGGGCCGGCCAGGATCAGCGGTACGGCAACACTCGGCTCATAGAAGCTCGACTTCCCGAACGTACCCTGATGTCCATACATCTCACCATGATCGCTCGTATAGATGATGCGGGTGTTCTCGAGCAGACCCAGATCCTCGGCCACATCCAAAACCTTGCCGATCTGCTCGTCGAGATGGGTGACCAGAGCCAGATAGCCGGCGATGACTTTCCGTAGCATGTCGTCGTCATCGAGGTCCCGATAGCCGGCGATGCGCCTCAGATGCGCAACGGCCGGATGCTCCGGTCGATCTCCGGGCCGATAGCACACCGGCAGTGGCATGGCAGCGACAGGATAGAGGTCCCAGAGACGTTGCGGCACGCTGAAGGGCGGATGCGCCGTCGGATAGGAGACGAAGAGGCTGAACGGTTCGTCCTTCCGCCTGGCGCGGTCCTCCAGATACTCGATGCTGTGCCGTGTGACGACGTGATCGAACTCCTGGTAGTTGCTCATGCCCACACCGGACTGTTCGGCGTAGAGCTCCCATTGTCCCGGATGCACGGGCTCGATGCCGTCGCACCGCAGCAGCATGATGACGCCGCCGATTCCATCCAGAATATGCATCGGCACGATCTCTTGCGAAAAGCCGTTATCGTCCTCGCTCGAGCGAAAATGGAGCTTGCCGACCGAGGCCACATGCTGGCCGGCCTCGCGTAGGCGATGCATCCAGCTCTCGACCTGGCCTTGATACACCAGTGCATTGTCCCAGCAGCCGGTCTGGTGCGGATAGCGCCCGGTGGCGATGGCCGCACGAGCCGGGCAACAGATCGGGCTCGCTGAATAGGCCCGATCGAAACGCACGCCGCGCGCCGCCAGCCTGTCCAGATTGGGCGTCCGCGCCAGCGGATGACCATGGCATCCAAGCAGTGCGCGCGTATGATTGTCCGACTGGAAAAAGATCAGGTTGGCGGCATCGGTCATCTTGGTTCCTCCCTTGCCTTGCCGGTGCATGCTCCAATAGGCAAATCAGCGATTCTTCCATGTCTTGGAAAATCCGCTCCGCTTTGAGGCTGTTACCGATACCTGAAGACTAGCCGTAATGCCTAGCGCTTATGGGCAGGCTGGACATCACTCTGCCCTCAACGATCGGTCCTCAGCCATCGCGCCAACGCGTAGCGCAGGCTCCGTGGGCCGTAGATCTAGGCAATGATCTCGCCGCGCCCCAACATGGCAGGCCGAGATATCGAAGGCTCCGCCGTCGTAGGCTCCGTCATTGCCGGCTCGGTCATTGCGGGCTGGGCAGCATGAGGCTGGGGGACGGCAGACAGGTGCTGATCGAACCGCTAGTGCACCGAGACACCGGCCTGGCGGCGGAAGCGGGTGGTGCGGATCATCTCCCGGATCCTGGGCTGGATTTCGGTGCGCCAGCGGGTGCCGTTGAAAACGCCGTAATGGCCGACATTGGGCTGGACATAGTGATAGCGGAATTCGGGCGGGATGTTCGAGCACAGATCCTGGGCGGCCTCGGTCTGGCCGAGGCCGCAGATGTCGTCCTTCTCGCCCTCGATCGTCATCAAGACGACATCGCGGATAGCCCTGAGGTCGACCGGATCGCCTCGATGGGTCATCAGGCCGTCCGGCAGCGAATGGCGCTGGAAGACTTCCTCGACCGTCTGCAGGAAGAATTCGGCCGGAAGATCCATCACCGCCAGATATTCGTCGTAGAATTTTCGATGTTGCGCGACCGGATCGCAATCGCCCTGCACCAGATGGTCGAACAGCGAGCGATGGGCGCTGATATGGCGGTCCAGATTCATCTGCATGAAACCGCTGAGCTGGACGAAACCCGGATAGACGAGGCGCATGAAGCCCGGATTGCCGAACGGCACGCGCGAGATGACATTGTTCTCGAACCAGGATATCGCCCGCGACTTGGCGAGCTCGTTGACGGCCGTGGGATTGCGCCTGGTGTCGATCGGCCCGCCCATCAAGGTCAGGGATGCCGGGCGGAACCGCTCCTCACGGTAGGACATCAGGGCTGTTGCCGCCAGCACCGGCACGGCGGGCTGGCACACCGCGATGACATGAGTGTCGGTGCCGACGAAACGGATCATGCGAGTGACGTGATCGATGAAATCGTCGAGATCGAAGTCGCCCATGGCGACCGGGATCTGGCGGGCATCGCGCCAGTCGGTGATGTAGACATTGTGCTCCGGCAGCATCGCCTGGACGGTGCCACGCAGCAATGTCGCGTAATGGCCGGACATAGGGGCCACGATCAGGACCTTCGGATCGTAGCGCTTGCCGCACACGGTCTCGTCGCGATCGAAATGGACCAGATCGCAGAACGGGCTCTGCCAGACGATCTGCTCGGCTATCGGCACGTCGAGGCTGTGGATGCTCGTGCTCGGAATGCCCCATTCCGGCCTGTCATAGCGTTTGGTGACCGATTCGAAAACCTCGCAGGAGGCGGCGACCATCTTGCCCATCTGCGTGTAACTTAAGGGATTGAATGGCTGCTGCAGCATACCGCGACATAGGCGGCTTTGCGCGCGAAGCGGCGACAGGAGAGCGTGTGCGAACTCGTATGTATGATATTGCATCGGCAGCCGAATTCAGTTCCTCAAAGGCGCCGCCAGCGATTTGCCTGACGACTTGATGCAGTGCAGCATAAGCAGCACCATTCGTCCAGCATGACTGTAAAGTCTTTAATTAAGGTTACTTTATCGTTCCGAGTGGAAGCCTGTCCGGCTCAGAGAACTTTGATCAGGACCGCCAACACGCCGACGATCGCCACCGACATACCGCCCATTTTGATCGTGAGCCTCTGCTCAAACATTTGCAGAGCGAGATACAGATCACCCTTGGTGACGAGGTCGGTGGCAAAGGTCTCCGCAAGAACCGCAGCCATATCGCCCGCCTGCTTTGATCCGAAGCCCGCTGCCTCGAGTTTTCGGGCCAATGCCAAGGTGTCGAATGGAACTGCGGCCATGTCCTCGTCCGTCGCCATGTGGTGGATGCACGACCCACCGATACAAAGATGATGTAACGGGCAAATAGTTGCAAGCCGCCATCATTTGATCGCGCCAAGTGAGAGGCCGCGTACGAGATAGCGCTGTAGCCAGGCGAAGATGATGGCGACGGGCACCGTCGCCAGCAGGGTCGCCGCCATGACCTGCTCCCAATTGACCCGGTAGGCCGCAGCGACCAGCGAGTAGATCTTGATGGTCAGGGTATAGCTGTCCTGGCTGCGCAGGAGGGTCAGCGCCAGGACGAATTCGTTCCAGGTATTGACGAAGGTGAGGATGGCGGTGACGGCGACGGCGGGCGTCGCCAAGGGCAGAAAGACGGTGCGCAGGCTTTGGAACCAGGTGGCCCCGTCGATCCAGGCGGCTTCCTCGAGTTCCTTCGGGATCGTCGCGAAATAGCTCTGCAACATCCAGGTGGCGAACGCCATGTTGAAGGCGGCATAGGCGAGGATCAGGCTCCAGTGCCGATCGACCAGACCAAGCGCCGCCATCATCCGGAAGATCCCGATCAGGAGCACGATGGGCGAGAGCATCTGCGTGATCAGCAGGAACTGCCGGTAGCCGGATTGGCCGCGAAAGCGGTAGCGCGCCATCGCATAGCCCGCCGGAATGGCCACCAGCAGGCAGAGCAGGACCGAACTGCCGCTGATGATGAGACTGTTGGCGAGGGCCAGGCCGAAACCCGTCGCCGACCACATGTCGACGAAATTCATCAGCCGCGGCTGATCGGGAATCCAGGCCGGATCGAAGACGAAGATCTCCTCCGGCGGTTTCAGCGCCGTCGAGAGCATCACCGCGAAGGGGAAAAGAATGACGACGACGAGCGGCGCCAGCAACAGCCAATAAAGCAGGCTTTTCCGCCATTTCCCCATCCCATTTGATCCGGTCATTGGGCAGCGGCCTCCTTGCTCTCGCGCATCGCCATGCGGGCATAGATGATGGTGAAAACGAGCAGCACGGCGAACATCACGAGCGACATCGCCGAGGCATCGCCGATCCGGCCGTAGCGGAAGGCGAGCTTGTAGAGGTAGGTCACGAGGATATCCGTCGAATTGGCGGGATCGCCCTGGGTCAACACCCAGATGATCGGGAACGAGTTGAAGACATGGATGATGTTGAGGACGAGGGCGATGTTGATGAAGGGTCGCATCAAAGGCAGCGTCAGATTGATGAATCGTTGCCACGGGCCGGCGCCGTCGATCCGCGCCGCCTCGTAGATGTCGCCGGGCAGGGATGAGAGGCCGCCGAGAAAGACCGTCGTCGTAAAGGGGATCGACACCAGAATGCCGATCAGAATCTCGATCGGAAAGGCCAGGGTCGCGGTCGCCAGCCATTCGATCGATTGACCGATCAGCCCAAGGTCCTTCAAGACCTCGTTCAGCATGCCGTACTGGCCGTTCAGGGTCCAGCGCCAGACGATCGACGTCATGGTCAGTGAGACCGCCCAGGGCAGCATGATGATGACGCGGAGGATGCCGCGGCCGTGGAAATCATCGTTGAGCATGATGGCGATCGGCAGCGACAGCAGCAGCGTGCCGCCGACGACCCCACCGGTCCAGACGAAGGTCCGCCGCAAGGAGCCCCAGAAGATCGGATCGGCAATCAGCGTTTCGAAATTGGCGACGCCGACAAAGTCCCGAAGCTTGCCGAAACGGTTGACCTCATGGGTTGCCGCCATGACGACATCGTAGATCGGATAGCCGATGATCCAGATGGCGAGCGCCAGGCTCGGCAGGATCATCGCCCAGGCCAGACGGAACTGCGTGCCGTTCATGCCGATGTCAGTTGCGGCCCGATGTCAGTTGCGGCGAGGACCGGAGGCACCCGAGGTGCCTCCGGCAAAGGATCACGCTATTTCAAGATCCCATTGATCTTGTCCGCGGCAGCGGCAAGCGTCGGCTCGACCTCGCCTTCGCCCAGATAGATCGTCTGCAGCGCACTCTTCGTCGTATCCGCCATTTCCTGCCAGTTAGGCACCAAGGGCGCGAATTGGGCGTAGGGCAGGAGGTCGGTGAAGGCCTTCAGCTGCGGATCGTCGGCAAAGTGAGGATCGGCCGCAACGGATTTGAAGACAGGCAGAAAGCCTTCCTTGAGGGTGAACTCGGTGCGCCACTTATCGGAGAACGCCGCTTCCTCGAGAAACATCCACGCCTCGTCCTTGACCTCGCTGTCGGCAAAAATGACGATGCTGTCAGTGACGCCATAGGTCGCCTTTTGCGTGCCTTCGGGAATACCGGCGATGCCATAATTGAGATCCGGCGCCTCCTCGGCGAGCTGCCCGCGCATCCAGGGGCCGGAAAGGATCATCCCGACCCGACCCTGCTTGAAGAGGGCCTCGATATCTTCGCGATCGGCGCTGGTGACACCAGGCTGGGTCAGGCCGCTATCGATCAAGTCCTTGTAGGTCTGCGTTGCGGCCACGGCTTCGGGGCTGGCGATCCCGCTTTCGCCGTCCTCGGTGAAGATCTCGCCGCCATGAGTCCAGAGCGAATAATACCAATAGGCATCCGCCTCGGTCTCGCCTGCACCCTGTAGGCCGAAGCCGTAGTAATCGTCGCCGAGCGCATCGATCTTTTCGGCCGCGGCCTTGAGCTCGTCCCAGGTCGCCGGAGGCTCGGCGATGCCAGCCTGCTCGAGCAAATCCTCATTGTAGTACATGGCGCGCGCCGAGGCCGCCACCGGCAGGCCGTAGACCTCGCCATCGATCGTCGAGGGATCCATGAAAACCTCGATGAAGCGATCCTTGAACTCGGGGGTGATGTAGTCGTCCATGGATGCGACGACGTCGTTCTCGACGAAATCGACCAGCCATCTCGTGCCGATGATCGAGATATCCGGCGCAGTCCCACCGGCGACGTCGGTGACGAGACGCTGTTGCAGCGAACCCCAGGGGACGTCCTCGATGACGATATCGATGTCCGGATGGGCGGCCTCGAAATCCGCGGCCATGCCTTCGAAGATGGTCGCCGTCTGATCGCTATAGTGCGAGGCGATGACCCGGATTTCGGTTTGAGCTTGAGCCGAACCGGCCAGGGCAACGGCCCCGAGTGCAATCGCTCCCATTGTGGCGCATGAGCATAATAGTGCCGCTTTTCTTGGCATCAGCGGACCTCCTGTTCGTTGTGGTGTGCCTGCCGCCTATATCAGCCGGCCTCGAGACCTTCCGCAAGCACGAACCGTACCGGTATCTGGTTTTGGTTTGTCAGGCTTCTCTGAATCAATCCGAAGGACGTGCTTTCGCGCGTCCCTTCTGCGCATCCTCGGCTGAAAGCTTTAGCACCACAAGACGACGGCTAGAAAAGATTGGAAAGCCTTCTCGAAGAAAACTATGCCCTTCGGTTCCATCCAGCCACTTGCCGAATGTGTTCCTGATTCGTCGGCCTGCCAAAAGCCTTATTGTTGTGGTTGCATGAAGGGCATATCAAGTTTTGGTAATCCACGCCATTTTCTTCTACACATCCATGCTCTTGAAAATAGACGATCTCGCCATTGTGAGGGTCGTTTTTGCACCTGATAAAGCCAAGCTTCTTCGCCTCTTCTGGCGTCCATCTGTTGACTACCTTGACCGTTGATGGACGATCGCACCAATTTGCAATGCGAGCCGACTGAGTTGCTACCCATGCCCATGGCGGAAAGATGGTTTTGATCTTAGCAAATACATCCGCCGCGGCGCCTATATATTAACTGCCATGGTAGATCTCGCTCTAATCTCATAGATCCTACCAGGATCCCGGGATGGCTGAAGAGGACCAGCCTTCTAATACATGCTCTGGCCGCTATCGGGGAAATTTTGACCGTGCCGATCCGAAAATCCTGCATTGCCGCGAATGAGAGGAACTTGATAGGATGCGTTCTGCTCTTTTTCCTTGCATCTAGGTTTATATTCTGGCACCAAGCCTGAATGCATTATGGTCCGCCCCAAGACAGTCCTCTTTTCCGGCGCGGGTTTCGCCGGCCGGGGAAGTTGCGCGTGGCGATGCGGCGGGCGCAGGGGGTGAAGCCTGCGGATATTGCCCGCGAATGCCGGCTCGAGCCCGAGATGATCGAGGCCTGGCTTGGCGAGGCCGAGATCGAGGAGCTGGTCGCCTGTTGCCGGGAGATGATGGATCTTTCGGAGGAGGAGCGGCTCAAGCAGCTGGAGCGGGCGGCCCTCGAGCTTTTGGAGATTGCGATCGAGGAGCGCGATGTTCGCGTCGCACTCTTCCTCGCCGAT
>JBGSYN010000129.1:0-51888 GCA_041750975.1 Geminicoccaceae bacterium
CGTCGCCGCCGATCCGGCTTTCCGCTTCGAGCCCTTGGAGCCCATCATCGTCAAGGGCAAGCGCGATCCCGTACGTGTTTTCGCCGCGAAGCGCGGCGCCAACCGGAATTCAGCGCGCCCGGCCAGGATTGAGCGTAAGGCTTCTTGAGGGGTCACCGCCCCCTCAAGCTCCCGGATCGGTTGAGAAGGCGGAGCGTTTGCCTGATCAGGCAGCGCGGAGGTGGTCGAGGATCGCTGCGTCGAGTTCGGGACCGCTGAGGCCTGCTTCCTTGCTGCCGAGCTTGACCTTGATCTCGCCCATCAGATCGCCGACCAGCGCGTCGAGCCCCTTTTCGTTCGTGAATTTTGGCTCGCCGCCGGCGATGCCGGATTCCTTTGTGCCGTTCCGGTTTGCAACCAGCGCTTCAGCCGCATGATCCACAGCAAACCTCGCCTTTTCGGCTTCGGTCTCCTCTGCCATCTCGACCAGGAAGCGGAGCTGGGAGGCACCGAGCTCGAGCACGCTCCCCGGCGTCGGACGATGCCGCAAGATCGTCGTCAACCGATCCTCGGCGAGCTTCCGCTCATGATTGAGCCTGCCGCGATACCGGCCCAGGGTCGCCAATGTCGGGTATCGTTGCCGGTCGGCCGCATCGTCGGGTTTGTTCATGTCACCGCTCATGACGGCCCGTTCCATCGCCTCCAGCTCCAGCCGGTCGAGCCGCCGAAGCTTGATCATGACCAGCACCAGGCTCTCGACAAGCTCCGATTCGAGCCGGTCCTCGGGCGCATGGCGCCGCACATAGCCAAAGCGAATGCCGGCTGCGATGTGGGTTTATTCGTCGCTCAACGCCGCATGCGCACCGAGCACGGCATGCCGCACCGCGTTCTGCGACGACCTCGCCTTTCCCGCCGCGGTCACCGGGCCGTTCGACTTCGCTCAGTTGATCCTGGATGCCCTGCTCTGCGCTGGTGTAGTTGTTGACACAGGCGTTTCCTTGCTGTTGGCCTAGTTGATGTGCTTATATTCCTTTTCCATTTTTTCAATCAAGGGTTGTGCCGTTGATCAATCCGCGCGTGTCCGCTCCAGGCGATATCCAAATCGTGCCAGCCCAACCGATAGACGAGCCGCTTGTGAGGGCGCTGACCGAAAAGGCCTATTCGGGCTATGTGCCCATCATCGGCGGCCCGCCGTTGCCGATGATCGAGAACTATGCGCCACGCCTGGCGCGAGGCGAGGTGTGGCTGGCACACCATGGCGGGGAGACGCTGGGGCTGATCGTCATCGACCTCGCCGCGCCCGAATCCGCCCTCATTTTCAGCGTGGCCGTCGATCCGGATCATCAAGGTCGCGGCGTGGGCTCCCGACTGATGTCCTTCGCCGAAAAGCAGGCAAGGCTCGCGGGGCGGCACGAACTGAGGCTCTATACCAACGCCAGAATGGAGCGGAACATCTCGATCTACCGCTATCTCGGCTATCGGGAAACGGGGCGAACGGAACTGAAGCATCTTCCGGGAAGCATCCGCGTCGACATGGCGAAGACGCTTTGACGCGAATTTCGATCGCCCCAAATCCACAAGGACAAGAGCCAAGAAGCCTATCCCAAACCCGCGACCGGCGTCACGACGAAGACTGTATGCCCGGGCTCGAACCCTTAAGCCTGCTGGTCGGAGCGGCGGGATTTGAACCCACGACCCTCAGTCCCCCAGACTGATGCGCTACCAGGCTGCGCTACGCTCCGTGCCCAAGGCAGAGATGGCGTATAGCGGGAAACGGCGGGGGGTTCAATGTTGTCCGGCGCGGGTGCGTTCGAGCACGTTCATGATGTCGTGCAGATCGTCGCGCAGCTCGCTCAGGCGGACCCGCCAATCGGTGTCTTCGCTCGGCACCGGCCGCGGCGCCGGCAAGGGTTTCGGCGAATTGTCCCGTGGGGGGCCCGGCCGGGCCGCCAACGCGGCCGAAGGCGTATTTTCCGAGCGGAGCCTGCGGCCGCGAAGGTGACGTTGGGCACCCTTGATGGTGTAGCCCTCGTCGTAGAGCAGGGTGCGGATCTGCTTCAGGACCTCGACATCCTCCGGCCGATAATAGCGCCGGCCGCCGCCGCGCTTGAGGGGGCGCACTTGCGGGAACTTGCTTTCCCAGAAACGGAGCACGTGCTGCGCCACTTCCAATTCGTCCGCGACCTCGCTGATGGTGCGAAAGGCGCCCGAGGCTTTGGCCGGGCGGACAGATGATTCCGCGGCCTGCAAACCGTCGTTCAGGGTTTCGGTCATGACGCGCTCCTGGCGACGAGGTTGATCCGATCCTTGAGGACCTGCGAGGCGCGAAAGACGAGGACCCGCCGCGGTTCGATCGGCACTTCGTCGCCGGTTTTGGGATTGCGGCCGACCCGATGGCCCTTCTCGCGCACGGTGAAGGTGCCGAAGGAGGAAATCTTGACCATGCCGTCGCGTACCAGGGAGTTGGCCATTTCCGACAGGATGGCGTCGACGAGTTCCGACGATTCGCTGCGCGACAAGCCTACTTCCTGATAGACCGATTCGGCGAGTTGCGCCCGCGTGATAGTCTTGCCCGCCATCGCGTGCTCCTCAGGGTCACCGCGACAAAAAACCTAGTCGGTCCAAAGGCTTGTGTCAACATTCAGACACCTCGGCTGCGTCATCGGCCAGGTCGTCGATGGCGGATCAGCGCCTCAGGACCAGCGCAGCAGGGCAGCACCCCAGGCAAAACCGCCGCCCATCGCACTGACGACTACGAGATCGCCCGCATCGAGCCGGCCATCGCCATAGGCTTGGTCGAGAGCAAGCGGGATCGAGGCCGCCGACGTGTTAGCGTGATGTTCCACCGTGCTCACCACTTTGGCCTCAGCGATGCCGAGCCGTTTGCCGACCGCATCGATGATCCGCCGGTTGGCCTGGTGCGGCACCAGCCAGTCGACATCGTCGGTCGCGAGGCCGACCTGTTCCAGCACCGCGACCGCGCTGGCGGCAAGCTGCACCACGGCATGCCGGAAGACCTCGCGACCGTTCATCCGCAAATGCCCGACCGTGCCGGTTTGGGAGACACCGCCATCGACATAGAGGTGGTCGTAGTGCTGCCCGTCGGCGGCGAGATGCGTCGCCAGCAACCCCTTGTCGAAGCAGGTGCCCGGTTGCTCGGAGGCTTCCAGGACCACGGCACCGGCGCCGTCGCCGAAGAGGACGCAGGTGGATCGGTCCTGCCAATCGAGAATGCGGGAAAATGTTTCGGCACCGACCACCAGCGCCGTCCGCGCCTGCCCCGCCTTGATGAAATTGTCGGCCGTGGCGAGCGCGTAGGCGAAGCCGGCGCAGACCGCCTGGATGTCGAAGGCGATCGCCGGACCCATGCCGAGCTTGCGCTGGATCGCCGTGGCGGTGGCGGGAAAGGTGTTGTCGGGGGTGGAGGTCGCCACGATCAGGAGATCGATCTCCTCGGCACTGCGCCCGGCCCGGACCATCGCGTTCCTGCAGGCGGCCACGCCCAGATCCGAGGTGACCTCGCCCACGGCGGCGATGCGGCGCTCGGCGATCCCGGTGCGATCGCGGATCCATTCATCCGAGGTATCGAGCGTCTGCGCGAGCTCGTCATTGGAAACGATGCGGGCCGGCAGATAGCTGCCGACACCGGTAATGAGGGAACGGATCATGCTTGGCTAGGAGGCGGCGAGTTGGGCTTCGCTCGGGCTCGTCTGGGCGAAGGGGCCCATCTCGTCGGCGATCCGCTCGAGCGTGCCTTTCTGGACGACGTCGACCGCAGCCTTGATCGCCGAGCAGAAGCCGAGGGCGTCGGCGCCGCCATGGCTTTTGACGACCACGCCGTTGAGGCCGAGGAACATCGCACCGTTGTAGCGCCTCGGATCGAAGCGTTCCCGAAGCTTGGCGAGGGCCGGTTTGGCGATCAGGTAGGCGAGCCTGCTGCGCAGGCTGCTGGTGAAACCCTCGCGCAGCGATGCCGCCATCAGCCGGGCCGCACCTTCGGCGGTCTTCAATGCCACATTGCCGGTAAAGCCGTCGGTGACGATGACGTCCGCGGCACCGCCCAGAATGCCGTCGCCTTCGACGAAACCAACAAAGTCGATCGGCAGATTGCTGTCTCGAATGAGCGCTGCGGCGGCGCGCACGACATCGTCGCCCTTGACCTCTTCGGTCCCGACATTGAGCAGTGCCACCTTGGGCTCGGCGACACCCAGCACCGCCCGCGAGAACACCTCGCCCATGACGGCGAACTGGAACAGCAGTTCGGGCGTGCACTCGATATTGGCGCCGAGGTCGAGCAGGAGCACCGGGCGCGTGCCGGTCGGCACCACCGCTGCGATGGCAGGGCGATCGATGCCGGGCAGGGTCTTCAGAACGAACTTGGCGATGGCCATCAGTGCCCCGGTATTGCCGGCCGAGACCACGGCCGAAGCATCGCCCGCCCGGACCGCGTCGATCGCCAGGCGCATGCTCGAATTGCGGCCATGACGCAGGGCCGCTGAGGGCTTGTCATGCGCTTTGACCATGTCGGGCGTATGCCGCAACTCGACCATTCGCGAGAGTGCGGTGCGGCCGCTGAGCAGCGGCTCCACCCTGGTTTGATCGCCGAAGAGGATGAAGTGCAGCGAGGGCTCCTGCTCCAGCGCCATGGCAGCCCCGGCGATAACGATCTCCGGCGCGTGATCGCCCCCCATGGCATCGAGCGCGATCGTCGGCGCCATCAGGCCCCCCCGGCAGCCGCCGGCCGCATGCGCAATGACGCCAGCGGCTTCAATGTCGACGGCTCCTCGTCCGCGTCCGGCGCCGCATCACCGGCGAGATAGGGCTCCAGCACCTCGTCCGCGTCGGCGGCGCGCGGGTAGGGGTGGAGGGCCAGGGCCAGTTCCTCGGCAACGATCTCGCCCAGATCGAGGCGGCCGCCTTCGAGCGGCTCCGGCTCCTCATGCAAAGGGTCGAGCTCGATCTCCCTCACAGGTCCCTTCGGAGGGCCGAACAGGCGTTCGATCGCTGCGTCGATCCTGGATCGCACCGGCTCGAACGTGACCACGCACTCCTGAACCACGGCAGCTTCAAGCTGTCCAGTGACGCGACACTCGTCCTGACCAGGCCCGGGCGTCACGATGACTGTCGCACGAAGGCTGTCGACGGCGTCAATCTCGAAGCGCTTCGCCAGTGCCGCGCACTCCTCGCGCGTTGCGGTAAGCCCGATATGCGTGGCGTCACGCAGGTTGGAGAGCGGCAGTATCCTGGAAAATTCGTTCAGCAAGGTTCCGTTCTCCGAGCCCCATGTGATTTACGCTCGGCTCAGCTGGTCGCCTTCAATTTGACGATTTCGATCCAATGGCGAAATGGACCGTTGTCGATCGTGGACGAGGCAAGACCCAACGTTAGGCAGCGATGCCAGACTGGTCAACGATTTTGGCCCCGGTCAAGGATATTGGTTGCCGGCCGGCTCGGCCCTTGAGACGTCGATGATCCCGCGCAAAAGATCGGCATCGCTGACGCCTTGAAGCAGCCGGTCGGTTTGCAGCAGATCCTCCGCGAGCTTCTTCATCGACGGCGCTTCCGCCGCCGTTCCGTGGAAATAGCGCGTCAGATGCTTCGCCAGGTCGTTGCGGTCACCGCGATCGATCGGCCCGTCGAGTTCCCTGGCGCGGGCGAGGAAACTGCCGGCCATGCGTTTGATATATTTCCCGACCTTGAGGTCGCCGACGCCCTGTTCCCGCACCGACCCGTCCATGTCGGCGAACATGACGTTGAAAATCTCCTGGGCCATCGCGACCCCTGCCGGACCCGCCTGGCGCAGACGCCGCATCAGCAGCATCGCTTCGAGCCCGACCGCCTCGAACCGCCCGTCATGGGTGTCCGGAACGCCCCATTCCTGATAGAGGACGGGCCGGCGGGCGCGGGCTACGATCTGTCGATAAGCTTCAAACGCCGTTGCGCGGCGCTGGCGGGCCTCGCCTTTGGCCGGCCAGAAACGGCGCCACCAGCCCCGCTTCTGGCCTACAAGGCCGTCCATTGCCGGCGCGTTAGCGATATGTTGTGAATTTTGGATATATGCTACCTCCGGTAGTAGGTCTAATAACCCAGATCCGTGTCTTCAGCTGTTGCAGAGATGGTATTGAAACGAATGAAATCCACGGCTCCAGCTGTCAGCGAATGGCGGCGGCGCAATCTGAGCCTAGCTTGTCTCCTGATCGGGATAATGAGCGGCCTCGCCGGTTGCAGTCCCCAAATTAACAATCACGGCCACCGTATCGATCCCGGCGCTTTGAGCCAGATCCAACCAGGTCGGACAGGCAAGCAGGAGGTTATCGGCATTCTCGGCTCCCCCTCCTCGATCAGCACCTTCGATGACGAACGCTGGTACTACATCTCGCAGAAGACCGAGAGCTATTCGTTCTATATCAACGACATCACCCAGCAGGATGTCGTCACCATCAATTTCGACGCCAGTGGCTTGGTTTCGGGGGTCGACGAGCATGGCATGGAACTGGCGAAAGCGATAGAGCCGGTCGATGACGAGACCCCGACGCTCGGCAAGGATCTGACCTTGCTCGAACAGTTCGTCGGCAATATCGGACGGTTCGAGACCGGCGAGTCAGCCGCGGCTCCGGCCTCGCGACTGCCCTAGCGGTACGAATTCGACGGCAGGTTCCCTTCAGGCGTTAGTCGTGCGTGCCGCTAACCCCGTGATTGCAGTGAATTTTGCCTCTCAATAAATTGGGCACGATTTGTCGAAGCCAATCCACCAGGGCATTTGCCGGCAAGTCGACCGGACCCGGACGGCGCCGGGCCCGATCATCTTGTCGACGCGCTCAGTGAACGGTTGCGAGAGCCGACAATATCAATAGCGCCACGATATTGATGATCTTGATCATCGGATTGATCGCGGGGCCTGCGGTGTCCTTGTAGGGGTCACCTACGGTGTCGCCGGTGACCGCGGCTTTATGCGCCTCGGAGCCCTTGCCGCCGTAATTGCCATCCTCGATGTATTTCTTGGCATTGTCCCAGGCACCTCCTCCCGAGGTCATCGAGATCGCAACGAAGATCCCGGTGACGATCGTTCCGAGGAGCAACGCGCCCAAGGTGGTAAAGCCTGCGGCCGGCCCCGCAATGAACGAAATCACGAAATACACCACGATCGGGGCGAGGACCGGCAACAGTGAGGGAATGATCATCTCGCGAATGCCCGCCTTGGTCAGCATGTCGACGGCCCGCTTGTAGTCCGGGCGGACCGTGCCTTCCATGATCCCCGGGTTCTCCTTGAACTGCCGCCTGACCTCCTCGACGATGGCGCCGGCAGCACGGCCGACCGCCATCATGCCCAAGGAGCCGAACAGATAGGGCAGCATGCCGCCGATGAAGAGGCCGACCACGACAAAGGGATCGGAGAGCGAGAAGGTGACGTTCAGATCAGGGAAGAAGTACTTCAGATCCTGGACGTAGGCCGCGAACAATACGAGAGCGGCGAGTGCCGCGGAGCCGATGGCATAGCCCTTGGTGACGGCTTTGGTGGTGTTGCCGACGGCATCCAGCGCATCGGTCGTTACTCGAACGTTGGCCGGCAAATCCGCCATTTCGGCGATGCCACCCGCATTGTCCGTGACGGGACCGTAAGCATCGAGAGCGACCACGACGCCGGTGAGGGCGAGCATGCTGGTCGCGGCGATGGCAATGCCATAGAGGCCGGCGCTGAGATAGGCGCAGAGAATGCCCGCGCAGATCACCAGCACCGGCAAGGCCGTCGCTTCCATCGACACCGCGAGGCCCTGGATGATGTTGGTGCCATGGCCCGTGGTCGAGGCCTTGGCGATCCCCCTGACCGGCTTGTGGGCGGTCGAGGTGTAATAATCCGTGATCCACATCAGGAGACCGGTAACACCCAGACCTACGAGCGTGCAGAGATAGATGTTCCAGCTCTTGAAGGCGCTCTCACCTGTGCCGTATTCGGTGTTGAGGCCCAGCACCAGAAGCGTGAAAGGGATGAGTGCCACGGCCGAGATCCCGGCGGCGGCCCAAAAGCCCTTGTAGAGGGCGTTCATGATGTTGTTGGACGAGCCGAGCTTGACGAAATAGGTGCCGGCGATCGAGGCCAGAAGGCAGATGCCGCCAATCACGAGCGGGTAGAGCATCAAGGTTGCGGCCTGAGCGCCCTCAAAGAAGATCGCACCCAGGAGCATCGTCGCGACCACGGTCACGGCATAGGTCTCGAACAGATCGGCGGCCATGCCGGCGCAGTCGCCGACATTGTCGCCCACATTATCGGCAATCGTCGCCGGATTGCGCGGATCGTCCTCGGGGATGCCGGCTTCGACCTTGCCGACCAGATCGGCGCCGACATCGGCCCCCTTGGTGAAGTTGCCGCCGCCGAGACGCGCGAAGATCGAAATCAAGGAAGCGCCGAACGACAGGCCGACCAGGGCCTCCAGGATCATCCGCTGCTCGGCGCCGGCGAGCAGAAGAATGCCATAATAAAGAGAGACGCCGAGTAGCCCCAGCGACACGACCAGCATGCCGGTGATGGCGCCGGACTTGAAGGAGACGTCGAGCCCGCCGGCAAGGCCTTTGTCGGCGGCCGCCTGCGCCGTCCTGACATTCGCCTGGACGGAGGTGTTCATGCCGATATAGCCGGCACAGCCCGACAACACGGAGCCGATGATGTAGCCAATCCCGACCGGAATCCCGAGAAAGACGGCCAGCAGAAGAAAGATGACGACGCCGACGACGGCGATCGTCATATATTGACGGTTCAGGTAGGCGGTGGCCCCTTCCTGAATGGCGCCGGCAATTTCCTGCATGCGCTCATTGCCGGCCGGCATGGCCAGGACCAGCCGGCGCGTTTGAATCCCGTAGACGACGCCTGCGACACCGCAGCCGATTATGGCGACATAGAGCACCCACTCCAATACCGACATTCTCTCTTCCTTAGTTGATTATGACGACTGGGTTGATCATTGGGCTCCATGGCGATGCCAGGGACCGCCGGAAAGGAGCCTTCATTATCATCGCGCTCGCGGCATCTCTGCGCCGCGCCAGCATTATGCAAGGCATCTCCCTTTAGACGCAGCATCGTGCCGTGTCCACGAACTGCGGCCATTTCTCTCAAGTTCCTTTGAAGGATCACAAACCAACGCCGATGGCCCTGCAATTGCTTCATCAAGACCCAACGCCGTTATAGAGTGATGCAGTCTAAAGGGGCATTTGGGGAGATCGAGGCTTGGGTTTGCAGGAAAGGACAGCGCTCTCACGCGCGGCGGACAACCTTGTGGCCGAGCACTTCGTGTTCGAGCCCAGATCCCCCGGATCAAAGAGCTCGCCCGATATTCAATGATCCGGGCCGCGTCGGGGATGCTTTCCTGCGTTACCGCCCGACGGGAGCCTATCGGCTTTCATTTGTTGCTCGAGCAATTCCCGGCGCCGATGTATCGGCTCCTGCTGGTGAGGCTTGGCGCAATAGTGCCCGCCCATTTCATCTTCGTGGTCGTCGGTCGTATCGGCGTGGAGCATTAGGCTTTTGCAATTGCCCGCCGCTATCCTGCCTCCCGCCTGCACACCGCAGGCGGGAACGCTGGTTCGGCGTGACCGGGACCCGTGGCCCGAGGATTTGCTCCCGCCAAAGGGATTCGACCGGGCCGCCGATGTCATCAGCGGTTGGGATGGCTACGCACCGACGCCGCTCCGCCATCTGTACGGACTTGCCGAAAGGCTTGGGGTCGGCGCCCTTTTTCTCAAAGACGAGAGCCCGCGGTTCGGCCTCGAGAGCTTCAAGGCGCTGGGCGGAGCCTATGCCGTGGGGTGCCTGGTGGTGGAGCACGGCCGGGACGTCACGGTGACCTGCGCCACGGACGGCAATCACGGCCGCTCGGTGGCCTGGGGTGCGGCGCGCGCCGGTTGCCGCTGCGTGATCTATGTCCACCGCCATGTCAGCGAGGGCAGGGCTTCAGCCATCGCCGCCTATGGTGCGGAAATCCGCCGCGCCGGCGCCAACTATCTGGAGAGCGTGCGGCAGGCGGCGGCCCATGGCTGGATCGTTGTCTCCGACACCTCCTATCCAGGCTATACGGAGATTCCGAAGCTCGTCATGCATGGCTATGGCCTGATGGCGGATGAAGCCTTCGATCAGCTGCAGACCAGGCCGGATTTCGTCCTGATGCAGGGCGGTGTCGGCGGCCTGGCGGCGGCCGTGATCGCGCGGCTGCGCCAGCGCTTCGGCGAAGGCGGGCCGACCGTCATCATCGTCGAGCCGGATCGAGCGGCGTGTCTGCTGGCGAGTGCCGAGCGGGGAAGTTTGAGCGAGGTCGAGATCCTGGAGGAAACGGTCATGGCCGGGCTTTCCTGTAGCGAGCCTTCGCTGCTCGCCTGGGAGATCATCCGCGCCGGGGCCGACTGGTTCATGACGATCCCGGATCATGCGGCAGAGGCGACCATGCGCTGGCTCGCCCGGCCGGCAACCGCCGATGCGCCCTTGACGATCGGCGAGAGCGGTGTTGCGGGTCTGGCGGGCCTGATTGCGCTCGCCGCCTCATCGGAGAACCGCGCGCGCGTCGGCCTCGATGCTCGGAGCAAAGTTTTGGTATTTGGGACCGAAGGTGCGACGGACCCGGCAATTTATCAGCGCATTGTCCAAGGCAGCACCGATTATGTGGGAGAAACGGAATGACACGAGAGATGATCGTCGCGGCGGCACAAATGGGGCCGATCGCCCGCGAGGAAAGCCGCCAGCATGTGGTCTCGCGCCAGCTCCAACTTCTCGAGGAGGCCCATGCACGGGGCGCCGATCTCGTCGTCTATCCCGAATTGGCGCTCACCACCTTCTTCCCACGCTGGTGGATGGCTGACGAAGCCGAGCAACTGGCGTTCTTCGAGACGGAAATGCCCAACGCCGCCACCCGGCCCTTGTTCGAGCGAGCCAACGAACTCGGGATCGGCTTCTATCTGGGCTACGCCGAGCTCACGCTGGAGAAGCGGCGCTTCAATACCTCGATCCTGGTCGACAAATCCGGCAACATCGCCGGCAAATATCGCAAGGTGCATCTGCCGGGTCATGCCGAATATGAGGAATGGCGGCCGTTCCAGCATCTCGAGAAGGGCTATTTCGAACCCGGCGATCTGGGCTTTCCGGTGTTCGAGACGATGGGCGGCAAGATGGGCATGTGCATCTGCAACGATCGCCGCTGGCCCGAGACCTACCGGGTGATGGGCCTCCAGGGCGTCGAGATCGTCATGCTCGGCTATAACACGCCGCAGCATTACCCCAACGTCCCCGAGCACGATCATCTGCAAAATTTCCACAATCATCTGGTGATGCAATCGGGCGCCTATCAGAACGGCACCTGGGTGATCGGCGTCGCCAAATGCGGTGTCGAGGAAGGCTGCATGCTGATCGGCCAGAGCTGCATCATTGCGCCCACCGGCGAGATCGCCGCGATGTGCACGACGCTCGAGGACGAGATCGCAATCGCCAAGGTCGATCTCGAGCAGTGCCGCCGACTCAAGGAGAACATGTTCAATTTCGCGCTGCACCGGCAGCCGCATCACTATGGTCTCATCACCAAGATTGGCTAATCTTTAGGCAATCTTGGTTGATCTGCCTTATTTTCAGGCTTAAGCTCATGGTGTAGCAGCCTTGATGCCGAAAATTGAGGCTGGCACGGATCTTGATGCTCTCCGCACGAACAACTGAAAAATCCAAACGGAGGGCAGAGTTCATGAAAAAATTTATGCAGGCCGCTTGTTGCGGCACGGCGATGACGATGATCGCCGTTACCGCCAGCTGGGCGCAGGAAGGCGAGCCGATCAAAGTCGGCATCCTGCATTCGCTGTCGGGCACGATGGCGATCAGCGAGACGACGCTCAAGGACGTGATGTTGATGCTGATCGAGCAGCAGAACGAGAAGGGTGGCGTGCTCGGCCGGCCGCTCGAGGCGGTGGTCGTCGATCCCGCTTCCGATTGGCCGCTCTTTGCCGAGAAGGCCCGCGAACTGATCGAGGTCGACGGCGTTGCCGCTACCTTCGGCTGCTGGACCTCGGTGTCCCGCAAATCGGTGCTGCCGGTATTCGAGGAACTGAACAGCCTCTTGTTCTACCCGGTGCAGTACGAGGGCGAGGAAAGCTCGAAGAACGTCTTCTATACCGGTGCTGCCCCCAATCAGCAGGCCATTCCCGCGGTCGATTATCTACGCGACGAAGAGGGCGTGGAACGCTGGGTGCTCGCCGGCACCGACTATGTCTATCCGCGTACGACCAACAAGATTCTCGAGACCTACCTCCTTGATCAAGGCGTTGCCCCGGAAGACATCATGATCAACTACACCCCGTTCGGCCATGCCGACTGGCAGTCGATCGTCTCGGAAATCAACAGCTTCGGTTCCTCCGGCAAGAAGACGGCGGTGGTTTCGACCATCAATGGCGACGCCAACGTGCCCTTCTATAAGGAACTCGCCAATCAGGGCATCGATGCCGCGGACATCCCCGTGGTCGCCTTTTCCGTCGGTGAGGAAGAACTTGCAGGACTCGACACCGAGCCGCTGGTCGGCCACCTCGCCGCCTGGAATTATTTCATGAGCGTCGACACGCCGGAAAACGCCGAGTTCATCGAGACCTGGCACGAATTCATCGGCAATGAGGATCGGGTCACCAACGATCCGATGGAAGCCCATTACATCGGCTTCAATATGTGGGTCGAAGCGGTCGAGAAGGCCGGCACCACCGATCCGGACAGCGTGATCGATGCGATCGTCGGCGTCACCGTGCCGAACCTCACCGGTGGCTTGTCGGCGATGATGCCGAACCATCACATCACCAAGCCGGTGCTGATCGGCGAGATCCAGGATGACGGCCAGTTCGAGACCGTGGCGGAAACGCCGGGCCTCGTCGTCGGTGACGCCTGGTCCGATTATCTGCCCGATTCAAGGGATCTCATCGCCGACTGGCGTTTCCCGATGAGTTGCGGAAACTACAATGTCGTGGCTGGGAAATGCGGCGGTAAGGGTTCCTGACGAGTTGCCTCCCTGATGACTGGCCGGAGGGTGCTCGCACCCTCCGCCTTTTTTTGAAGGCCCGGAACCGTAGGGGAAGACAGAACCGCATGACGTCGATCGCGCGCCTCGTCGCCATCCTGGTGGCATTGCTGGGATGGGTCCATTCGGCCGGCGCCGACGAGCTTGGCGATCTGATCCAGTCTTTCGCCGAAGCCGATGGCTATGACGAGATGGAGGTGCTGATCGAGCGGGTCGCAGCCACCGGCGACAATCGCGCGGCACCCGTCCTCGACGCCCTGGGCGAGCGCGATCTCGTTATCCGCAAGAGCGACAACCAGATCGTAATCGCCGTCAAGGATGGCCGCGATTTTCGGCTTTTGGAGCCGCTCAGCCTGGAAGTCCTGATCGAGGATGCGGGCAGCCGCGACTTCGAATCCCTGCGGGTCAATAACCGGATCCGTCGGGCCATTCGTCTGGCACGGGGAACGCTGACCCTGCGCAATCCTGACCCGAACGTCCGCCTTAGGGCGGCGTCCGCGATCTTTACAAGCCGGGACGCGGACGCGATCGAGCCGCTGGAAATCGCACTCGCCGAGGAGCCCGATCCGCGAGTGCGCTCGGCGATGCAGGAAGCCCATGCGGCAGCGCTGCTCAACACCGATGCCGAGGAAGTGCTAAAGGTCGAAGCCATCGAAACGCTGGCGCAACGCGGCGACCGCGATGCCATGAGCGTCCTCTTGGGCCTCAACCGGGCGGAAGCGTCGCCGGTGATCACGGAGGCGGCGGACAAGGCCATCGGCGCCATCCAGCGAAATCTCCAATTCTGGCGGATCGGCCAGAACCTCTGGTATGGACTGTCGCTCGGCTCGGTGCTGCTGCTGGCGGCGATCGGCCTTGCCATCACCTTCGGCGTTATGGGCGTCATCAATATGGCGCATGGCGAGATGGTCATGCTCGGCGCTTATACGACCTTCGTCGTGCAGGAGGTGATCAGGCAGAATGCGCCCTGGCTGTTCGATGCCTCCTTGATGATCGCGATCCCGCTCGCCTTTCTGGTTGCAGCCCTGATCGGCATCCTCATCGAGCGTTGCGTCATCAGATATCTCTATGGCCGGCCGCTCGAGACCCTGCTCGCAACCTGGGGCATCTCGCTGATCCTGCAGCAATTGGTGCGGACCCTTTTCGGACCGAGCAATCGCGAGGTCGGCAACCCCAGCTGGATGTCGGGCGCCTTCGAGGTCGGTCAGCTGGCGATCACCTACAGCCGGCTCTGGACCTTCGTCTTCGCGATCACGGTCTTTCTCGGGCTGATCCTGATCCTTCGGGCCACCCGCTTCGGCCTCGAAATGCGGGCAGTGACCCAAAACCGGCGGATGGCGGCCTCCATGGGCATCGCCACGACGCGGGTCGACGCGTTGACCTTTGGCCTCGGCTCGGGCGTTGCCGGTCTTGCCGGTGTTGCCATTTCGCAGCTCGACAATGTCAGCCCCAATCTCGGCCAGGGCTATATCATCGACAGTTTCACGGTGGTGGTGTTCGGCGGTGTCGGCAATCTCTGGGGGACCATAACCGGTGCGATGACGCTCGGCGTCGTCAACAAGCTGCTCGAGCCCTATGCGGGAGCCGTGCTCGGCAAGATCCTGGTCCTGATCGGCATCATCCTCTTCATCCAGAAGCGTCCGCGCGGCCTCTTTGCGCTGCGCGGACGCGCGCTCGAGGCCTGAGGGATGGAAGCCCAATGACCGCCCTCGGCAAGCTTCAGCGCCGTTGGCCCATCAGTGCCGTCGTCATTCCGGCAATCCTGATCGCCTTGGCAGTCATCGTCCCGATCCTGCATCTGCAGACCGGCCAGATCCCGACGCATTATGTGAGCCTGTTCGGCAAATACCTGTCTTATGCGATGCTGGCCTTGAGCATCGATCTCGTCTGGGGCTTTGCCGGCATCCTCTCGCTCGGCCACGGCGCCTTCTTCGCGCTCGGCGGCTATGCGATGGGCATGTATCTGATGCGCCAGATCGGCGCGCGCGGGGTTTATGGCGACCCGGTACTGCCCGACTTCATGGTGTTCCTCAACTACGACGCCCTGCCCTGGTACTGGCTCGGCTTGGACAGCTTCCCCTTTGCGGCCCTCATGGTGATGCTGGTGCCGGGCCTCCTGGCTTTTGCCTTCGGCTGGTTCGCCTTTCGCTCGAGGGTCACCGGCGTTTATCTCTCGATCATCAGCCAGGCCATGACGTTCGCGCTCCTTCTGGCCTTTTTTCGAAACGATATGGGCTTCGGCGGCAATAACGGCTTGACCGACTTCAAGGACATTCTGGGCTTCGACATCCAGGCCAAGGCCACCCGCTCCGCACTTTTCGCCGCCACCGCCGTCTGCCTGGCGCTCGCCTACATCCTGTGCGTCTGGCTTACGACCTCGCGCTTCGGCAAGGTCCTCATCGCGATCCGCGATGCCGAAAGCCGCACCCGTTTTTGCGGCTACCGGGTCGAGCACTACAAACTCTTCGCCTGGACCGTCTCGGCCATGCTGGCAGGGATCGGCGGCGCCCTCTACGTGCCCCAGGTCGGCATCATCAATCCCTCCGAATTCAGCCCCGCCAATTCGATCGAGGCGGTGGTCTGGGTGGCGCTCGGCGGCCGCGGCACGCTCTGGGGTGCCATTGTCGGTGCCGCCAGCGTCAATGCGCTCAAATCCTGGCTCACCGGTGCTTTTCCAGAGGTCTGGCTGTTTGCCCTCGGTGGGCTCTTCATCCTGGTCACGCTGTTCCTGCCGAAGGGCGTCGCCGGTCTCCTGAACCGCATCGGTGTCATCGAGACGCGGGCCACGCCCGCGCGTCTGCCGCGCGAGGAGCCCGCCGAGTGAGCCCGGCTTCAACGAGAAGTAGTGCCGGCGAGATCCTCTATCTCGACGGCGTCACCGTCAGCTTCGACGGGTTTCGCGCTCTCAACGAGCTGTCGCTGGTCGTCGAAACCGGTGAGCTTCGCGCCATTATCGGCCCGAACGGCGCCGGCAAGACGACGATGATGGATGTCATCACCGGCAAGACCCGCCCCGATCACGGTGCCGTGCGCTATCGGGGAACGATCGACCTCACCCGCCACGACGAGGCCGAGATCGCGCGCCTGGGCATCGGCCGGAAATTCCAAAAGCCGACCGTATTCGAAAGTCAGACCGTCTATGACAATCTGGAGCTGGCGCTGGACGACGATCGCCGCCTGATGAACCTGCTGTTCGGCCGTTTGTCGGACGGCCAGCGGCAGCGGATCGAGGAGGTTCTGCAGCTGATCCGCCTACAGGCGCACCGCGACCGGTTGGCCGGCGAACTCGCTCACGGCCAAAAGCAATGGCTCGAGATCGGCATGCTGCTGGTTCAGGACCCGCAGCTGCTGCTGGTCGACGAGCCCGCCGCCGGCATGACCGATGCGGAAACCGCGGCGACGGCGGACCTCCTGCAGGAAATCTCCCGTTCCCACTCGGTCGTCGTCGTCGAGCACGATATGGAATTCGTCAAATCGCTGGGCAGCAAGGTGACCGTCCTCCATGAGGGTTCCGTGCTCGCCGAAGGCCCGATGGATCATGTGCAGAACGATCCGCGCGTGATCGAAGTCTATCTGGGGCGCTGACCGCATCATGCTCGATGTTCGATCGATCGATCTTCATTACGGCAACAGCCAGGCTTTGTGGAACGTGTCGCTCGCCTGCAATCCCGGCAAGATCACCTGTCTGCTCGGCCGCAACGGTGTCGGCAAGACCAGCACGATCAGGGCGATCGTCGGCCAGCATCCCGTGACGGGCGGCGAGGTCAGCTTCGACGGCAGGGAAATCACCAGGGAGCCGTCGTTCGCGCGGGCGCGGCAGGGCATCGCCCTCGTGCCGCAGGGTCGCGAGATTTTTCCCCTCCTGACCGTGAAGGAGAATCTGCAGACCGGTTTCGCCGTGGTTCCGGCCAAAGAGCGCAACATTCCGGACCAGATCTTCGAGCTGTTTCCGGTGCTCAAGCAAATGCTCGGCCGTCGTGGGGGCGATCTCTCGGGCGGCCAGCAGCAGCAGCTGGCGATCGGCCGCGCGTTGGTGATGCGCCCGAAGCTGATCGTTCTCGACGAGCCGACCGAAGGCATCCAGCCCTCGATCATCAAGGATATCGCCAAGGTGCTGACCCTGTTGCGGGATCAGCTCGGCCTTGCCGTGCTCCTGATCGAGCAATATTTCGAGTTCGCGCGCGATCTCGCCGATGACATTCTCGTGATGGACCGGGGCCAGATCGTGTTGCAGGGACCGGTGGCGGACCTCGACGAAGCCGAAGTGCGCCGCCACCTCACAGTTTGACGGCTTGGACACCCAGGACGTGGCCGGAGTTTCCGGTTTGGAAACAATCTTTCAAGCGCAGATCGTCTCCAGTCTGTCACTTCGGTTTCCTATTTCGATGGATGTCATCGACAAATTCGGATGGAAAACACGCGATGCGGAAAATACTTCTGACGACTTCGGCGGTTTTGACTTTGGCGGCGGGCTCCGCCGCTGCGGCCCCCGAACGCTATGTATTCGATAAGGCTCATACCGATATTCTGTTTTTCGTCAGCCATTTCGGTTTCTCGACCATGCAGGGAGAATTCGTCGAGTATGAGGGCGAGTTGGTGCTTGACGAGGAGAATCCCGAGCAGAGCTCGATCCGTGTGACGATCGAGACGGCGAGCCTCGATACCGACCATGCCGAGCGCGATGCCCATCTCCGCAGCGCCGATTTCTTCAATGTCGAGGAGCATCCGACGATGACCTTCGAGAGCACCGAGGTGAGGCTTGTCGGCGAGGAAAAGGCGGAAGTGCATGGCGATCTGACGATCCTGGGCCAGACACGTCCCGCCACATTGACGGTCAATCTCAATGCCAAGGGGGCGTCTCCGGTGATGCCGGATGTTTATGTGGTCGGACTCGATGCGGAGACCGTGATCGATCGCACCGAATTCGGGATGGAGACCTTCGCGCCGGCAATCGGTGAGGAGGTCGCGATCCGTATATCCACTGAGTTGCATCGCCAATAGGGCGCGTCACGAGCAGCGATGCGGCAGCGGACCTTGCCGTTCGCTGCCGCATCGCACGGAGACTTCCGGAATGAAGATGGTCAACAGCGACCGGTCATGGGGCCTGGTGAGCCAGTTTTTCCACTGGGTAATGGCGGGGCTGATCATCTGGACCTTCTATATCGGCTGGACCATGACCGGGCTCGAGATCAGCCCGGAAATGTTCGCGACCTATAACTTCCACAAAAGCCTGGGTCTCACGATCCTGACGCTGGCTGTCCTCAGGCTCGGCTGGCGGCTCGCCAATCGCACGCCGCTCTTGCCCGAGGGTATGAGCGGCGTCGAGCGGGCCTTGGCGCACCTGACCCATTGGGGTCTCTATGCGATCCTGCTCGCCATGCCGCTGAGCGGTTGGCTGTTGACCTCGACGGCCGGTGTGCCGGTCAACTATTTCGGGCTCGGCACCGTGCCGATGCTCACCGGCAGCGACGAAGCCTGGGCCAAGACGCTCGCCGGCGTGCACGAGATTTTTTCGAAACTCCTGCTCGTGCTTTTCGTCCTCCATGTACTCGGGGCGCTGAAGCACCATTTCGTCTCGAAGGACAATACGCTCCGGCGGATGATTTTGCCGGCGCGCTGATTGAGGATAATGATGAGAACTTGTGCAATTGCCGTCATCGCGACGGCTTGGATCGTGCCGTTTTCCGTCGAAGCCGCGGAGTGGGCGCTCGATCCCGAGAATAGTGCGGTTTCCTTCGAAGCGACGGCCCAGGGAAACACCTATGGCGGCAGCTTCGAGGGGTTCGAGGCGGACATCACCTTCGATCCCGAGGCGTTGGACCAGGCGAGCCTGGTCGCGCGGATCGATTTGACCAGTGTCGCGATGAATCTGCCCAAGGCGGCGGAACAGCTGCAAGGATCCGACTGGTTCGATACCGCCAGTCATCCGACGGCGACCTTCACCAGCACCAGCTTCGAGGCCAAGGGCGACGATGACTACGATGTCCTGGGCGAGCTCGAACTCAAGGGCGCGACCCAGTCGGTCGTACTGCCGATGAGCATCGTGATCGAGGGCGATCGTGCGAGGGCCGCAGGCGAAGTCACGATCGATCGGCTCGAATACGATATCGGCGAGGGCCAATGGGCCACGGGCGACACCATCGGCTCCGACGTGGCGCTGATCCTCGAAATCGAAGCGACCCGGCAGTAGACTACGCGGCGGGCGTCAATCGGCTTTGGGTCGTTAAGCAATAACTAAGGGCCTGGGTTTATTATGATTGGCATTGTCTCGATCATGATCCGGGCCCTCCATGCTGAACCGCGTTTTCGTCATGGCCTTAATGCTGGGCCTGGGCGCCTGGGGGGCCACCCATTGGGCGTTCGAGAGGAACGGCCTGCAGACCCCGGTAGTTGCGGCCACCGGTGCGACGTCGGAAACGTCGGGGATGGCCAACTCGATCCAGATCGCGCCGTCCTTCAACGGTCATTTTTTCGTCACGGCCGCGGTCAATGGGCGCCCGATCGATTTTCTCGTCGACAGCGGCGCTTCCGATATCGTCTTGAGCCGAAACGACGCGGAGCGTGCCGGCTTCAATCTGCAGAGCCTTCGCTACAGCGAGCCCGTCGCCACCGCCAATGGCCGGGTCATGGTCGCACCGGTCGAATTGCGGGACCTTCGGATCGGTCAACTGCGCTTCGATTTCGTCGCGGCCAAGGTCAATCCGGCGCCGATGAACGTATCGCTGCTGGGCATGAGCTTTCTAAACAGCCTGCGCGGTTGGGAAGTCCGCAACGGCCGGCTGCAGCTTTATTGGTGACCGGTGGGACATTGCCCGTGGGTTCGAGCTAGATTGGGTGTCCAACCCCGGCGACCCTTGATCGGAGCCCCCATGACCTCGATCCCGACACCGCAAAAGATCAATCTCGATGCGGCCTTCGCCTCGATCGCCGAGCCTTGGCAGCCGCGCGTCGCCGGCACGGTGAACGATACGCAAATCAGGTTGGCGAGGCTCGAGGGAGAGTTCGTCTGGCACCATCACGAGCATCAGGACGAGATGTTCCTGGTCATCCAGGGCCGGCTCGTCCTCAAATTCCGCGATGGCGAAGCGATGCTCACGGCCGGCGAGTTCATTGTGGTACCTCGCGGAGTGGAGCATTGTCCCATCGGCTGCGACGACTGCAAGGTGATGCTGATCGAGCCCGCCTCGACGCTCAATACCGGCAATATCGAGAACGAGCGAACGGTGCGGACGCTTCAGACCGTCGGCTGATCGCTATTTCGCGGCTTGGGCGCGCCACGCCGCGTCGACGAAGAGAAGGGCCGTTTCGAGATGGTCGGCCCAGAGCCGCCAGTCATGACCGCCGTCGGTGATGCGGATCTCGCTCTCGATGCCTGCTTTCTCGAGCGCCAGGTGCAGCCGCATGGTCTCGAGATCGAGCGCGAAGAAATCGTCGTCGCCCGCCATCAGGAGGATTGCCGGCTGAGCGGCGGCGCTTAACCCTGCGATCAGCGAGAACGGGCTCGCCCGCTCGAAACGGTCCGGATCGAAGGGATCGCCGAACGCGATATTGAAGAGATCCAGTTGCAGCGTCGAGAAATCGTCCCGATCGGGCTCGGGCGAGAACATCGCCCCGCTCATACTGACGACGGCAGCGTAGCGGTCGGGGTTGCCGAACGAGAGCCGGAGCGCGCCATAGCCGCCCATCGAAAGGCCGGCGATGGCGGTACGCTCGCGCCCAAGGCTCGCCCCATACTCGGCGGCAAGGTGGTTCGGGAATTCGTCGAGCAGAGTTTGCGCAATCGGACCCGCGCCGCCGGGGTCGGCATTGTCGACATACCAGCTATTGTCCCCGTCCGGCATGGCGACGATCAAGGGTGCGATCCGCCCCTCTGCAATCAGCCGGTCGGCGGTGGTCTGGAGCCTCCCCGCATGCAGCCAGTCACGCTCGTTGCCGCCATGACCGTGCAGCAACATCAGCACGGGCCAATCCGACTGGTCTGAATCGACGGGCCGGTTGGGATCGGACGCCCGATCCTGACCGGGGGCACGGTCCTGATGGGCCGCTTGAGGCGGCGTTCGGCCAGCATCGTGGCCGGGCGGAAGATAGGTCGAATAGACCAGATCCCGCCCCAACAACACGCTCGGCAGCCGGCCCGCTTCGAGCACGCCCGAGTCGGCCGCCAAAGGTCCGGGCGGCTGGATCGTCAAAAGGCAGATCAGCCAGAGACCGATTGGACCGATGATGCGCCGGTTACGACCTGGCACGCCCGCGGCGGCGGCAATCCTGGCCAGGCAGCCCCCAAAGGGACCGGTCTGCCCTTTGCTTTGCTCGCCCCGATCTTTCGAGCACCGAAGCGTCTGATCAACACGGCAACGGGCATTCGGTTCAGGATGGCTTGAATGACGCAACGCAAGGCCCCTTGGCGCTTTAGCCGCAACCTGCGGCCGATGGATTCCCGGCAGAGTTGAAGCGGCACGTTCCCCTCGACGATGAAACGATGATACCGTCGGCTAGGGCCCTGGGCGACCCCGGCGTTCATCCAGCTGCATCGAGCCGTTCCCGGCGGCTCGCCTTATTTTGCCATTCACCGAGCGCCTGCCGCAGCCAGAGGTTCGGATGGGCCGGACGAGCGAGCAAACGATATCTTATTTGCCCTCACGGCGACGAGATAGGCCCACTCGAATCTCCGAGGCGATCGTCGAAGCCGACATTCCATGCCGAACACCTCAAGGTTTTCGATATGCAGATTATGGCAAGAAATCTGCCAGTCGGCCTAGGCTTGGGATTGGCGCGATGAATGCAAATCCCGATCTCCTCCTACAGCCGCAGGCAGGCGAAGACATGAACGGTCGCAGCGTTCTTTCTTCGGCTACCTGCGACCACGATCCCCAACGGAACACGCCATTCAGCCAACCCACTACGATCATCCACCCGACGTCGTGGGAGTAGGCGATACCCCGATCCTGTGTGCCAAGTTCCTCTATCCAATTCGCGTCGCGTTTCCGAGATCTCAAGCTACAACGGAAGGTCTTGATCGCGCAGGCAACCAAGTTGGATAGTCGTCGGCGGCAGGCAATGTCCAAACCGTCACCGCATCCCCTGTTCGGGTTCGTCACCCCGCTGTGAATTGTGCAACCGGCCAATGAGTTCGCAGGTCCAGGCAATTGGCCCAAGGTGCCGAGCCGTTTCGTTGCTCGGGGAGCAATCCAGAGAAGGCAAAACCCCTGACCCATGCGCTCGGTTCTCTGTACCCGATTCGCGATGCATTTTGGAAATGCCGAAGCGCGCCACGAATCTCTATTGGGGCAAAGGATCGCGTTGGGGCGTCATGGGAGACAGGAATTTCCGGACCTCTGTTGCATCCTGCATTTGGGATGCTCATCCCGCTGTTGGCTTGGGCAACCGGCTCCTTGGTTCGCCGGTTCACGCAATTGGTCCGGCAGGGCGAGGCGCTTACCGTGTTTGGAAAGCGTTCGCCAGAAGGGACACCGGGGTCTGTGGGGCCGGTTCATTTCACCCAGTCCGGGCTGAATTTCGGAGATCTCATGGCCTACCATGAAACTCGGATCGGGCGGCAAACCCCGTTGGGACAGTCATGAACGACAGGTATATCGGAATGTCACTGCCTTCGGTGTTTGAGACGCACACCCCGTTGTGATTGGGAAATAGGCTATACAGCTCGATGACTCAGACCATCCGTGCGGCGGGTCGGCGCAATTTCGACACCTCGGAAAGCTTTGGCGAGAATGCAACAGCTTCGCCATTTCCCCTCGGTACTCTTTTACCCAATCGAAGTTGCGTCACATTCGGGAAATCTCGAGGCGCAGTGTGAGGCTTCGATCGGGCAGGGAATCGAGTTTGAGCGTCACCAGGGACCGGGGTGTGCTGGTGATGTCCTGCCAGACCTGCAGACGTTCGTTGCGCGCGAATTGCATCAACTCGCCCCGCCGCCACTCGCGCGGAAACCAGATGGGCTGATCCAGACAGACCTGGATTTGCGACGCAGCGGTTGCGAAAGCGTCGATCACCACGGGTCCTTCGGCTTCGGCATGGCTGGCGCTATGGCAGATCACACGCTTTGAGTGGATCGTCCGGCCCTCGATCGCGCATTGCGAAAAAGCTTCAAGGATCGGTTCATCGCGGGCATTCGAGGCGATGCGCCGTGCCGACGGCCATGCGAAGCCGTCGTCCTGAGCCTCCAGCAGAACCACCAGCCGCCGGCATTGCTGTTCGGCCAAAGCCAATGCGTCGCGTGTCGGCGGTATCGGCGTGAAAGGCGTAGCGGAAATACTGGGCTTCGTCGTCGGGCCCGCAGCGTCGACCGTTTCATCCCAAGAAGGATGATCGGTCGAACATGCCGCCAATTGCGTTAACGCCACCATCGCGAGATAGAGAAGTCGTCGATGCAAACGAAACGGCCCCTCACCGGTCAATCGAACGATCCGCAAGCGCGTGCGATCCCGCCAGCGCCTCGAATTCACCATCGGCACTTATGCAACGGGATCGATCTGCGGCAAGTGTTGGTAGTGTCCCGGAACGCCGATTTGGCGCGTTCGGGCCCGCTCAGGCGACGAGACGAGCCCGATCCGTTCGGCAACCCTGAGATTCGCCCAGGACCACGTCGAGCAAATAACGCCCGTAGTCGGTCTTGGCCAAAGCCCGGGCCTCGCGCTCCAGATCCGGTGCCGCGATATAGCCCATGTGAAAGGCGATTTCTTCCGGGCAGGCGACCAGAAAGCCTTGGCGTTCCTGAATGGTCCGGACGAACTCCCCCGCCTGCAGCAGGCTTTTGTGGGTCCCCGCATCGAACCAGGCATAACCGCGGCCCAGTCGTTCGACGTTGAGCGCACCCCGTTCCAGATATCGCCGGTTGATATCGGTGATCTCGAGCTCGCCACGAGGCGATGGCTGCAGCGTCCGTGCGATCTCGACAACGGCGTTGTCATAGAAATACAGGCCGGTGACGGCAAAGTTCGATTTCGGCCGCTGCGGCTTTTCTTCGAGACTGATCGCCTTGCCCGCTTCGTCGAAGGCGACGACCCCATAACGCTCCGGATCACTTACACGATAGCCGAAAACGGTAGCGCCCCCCTCGCGGTCGGTGGCGCGCCGCAGATCTTCCTGCAGATAATGGCCGAAGAAGATATTGTCGCCGAGAACCAGCGCCGCCGGATCGTCGCCGATGAACTCTTCGCCGATGACGAAGGCCTGCGCCAAGCCCTCCGGCCGCGGCTGCACCGCGTATTGGATATTGAGCCCCCATTGGCCGCCATCCTTGAGCAGCCCTTGGAACTGCTCCCGATCCGCCGGGGTGGTTATAATCAGGATGTCACGCACCCCGGCCAGCATCAGTGTCGTGAGTGGATAGTAGATCAAGGGTTTGTCGTAGATCGGCAGCAATTGCTTGCAGACGGCCCGCGTGATCGGATGCAGGCGCGTGCCCGACCCGCCGGCCAGAACGATTCCCTTGCGCATCGCGATCAGCCGGTTTGCCGAATCTTCGCGGCCGGCAGATCGATCATCGCGCCATCGAGTTCGACGTCGCGGACGATCCGCTGCCAACGCATCAACTCCTCATACCAGTCGAGCGTGATCGTCTTGGTCGTGAACTCGAGCTCACCCCGCTCCAGTTTGGCGACGATTTCGCTGACACCGTCGACCGCGGTGCGCTCGGCCTTCCAACCCAGCTTTTCGATCTTGTCGAAGGCGACCCGGTAGGAGCGATGATCCGCATCGCCGTACCAATCGATGGTCACATCCCGCGGCACCGCCTGCGCCACCGTCTCGGCCAGCGGCCCGAGCTGATAATTATTGGCCTCGGAGCCGACATTGAAGCGTTGGCCATTGACCAGATCGTGCGGCGCTTCGAGCATGAAGATCTGGGCCCGCGCCGTATCGACCACATGGACCATCGGCCGCCACTGGCTGCCGTCACGCATCAAGGGCAGGACTCCGGTTTTCCAGGCGCCATAGGTCATGCCGTTGATCGCAAGATCGAAGCGCATGCGCGGACTGTAGCCATAGACCGTCGCCTGCCGCAGCACGACCACGCAGAAATCATCGTCCGCCAACGGGATCACGTCCTCTTCGGCGGCCAGATTGGCTTTGGCGTAAACCGTCAGCGGATTGACCTTGAAGGTTTCGTCGCAGCGAACCTCGGGCGGCTGAAAACCGTAAATGCTGCATGACGACGGCAGGATATAGCGCTTCACACCCGCCATCTTGGCGAGACGCGCGCATTCCGCCCGGCTCTTGTGATTGATCGCCCAAGTGGCGGCCTCGAAGCGTTCGCCGCTCGGGTCGTTCGAGAGCGCTACGAGATCGATCACATAGTCGATATCGCGGAAATGCTCGATCGTCAGACGCCTGCTATCACCATGGATCTTCTCGAGCCGCGGAAAATTCGGCAGGAGTTCTTCGCCGAAAAAGAAGCGGTCGAGAGCCCGCACCGCGTATCCCTTGTTGAGGAGCATGGGCACGAGGCTCGTGCCGATATAGCCGCCGGCACCGGTAACCAGAACGCGCTTCATAGATCAGAACTCCAATTCATTGACGTTCGCAACTCAGGGTCCTCCAAGCTTCCGGCGGGCCGGTCGTTGCCAGACTGGACGGCCGCTCTCAGGCCGGTTGCAGGGAAGTATCGGGGTCGAAGGTGAAGATTTCGCAAACATCGCGAAATGCGGGCTGCGCTGCGTCCTTCGCCGAAAGGACGACGGCGTCCCGGTCGATCGGCCAGCCAATGGCGAGATTCGGATCATCCCAGGCGACGCCGGCATCGTTATGCGGGGCGTAATAGCCGTCCACCTTGTAGAACACCTCGGTATCCGGCTCGAGCGTGACGAAGCCATGGGCAAAGCCCTTGGGCACGAGCAGCTGACGCCAGTTCTCCGCGGAAAGTTCGGCTGCCACATGGCGGCCGTGCCAAGGCGATCCGGCACGCATATCCACGGCGACATCGAGGATCCTGCCCTTAAGCACGCGCACCAGCTTGGTCTGGGCGAAAGGCGGGGTCTGGAAATGGAGGCCCCGAAGGGTGCCGCGCTCGGCCGAGAGCGAGTGATTGTCCTGGACGAAGGCGATCTCGATGCCGGCTTCGGCCAGAGCCTGCGCATTGTAGACTTCAGAAAAGAAGCCTCGATGATCGCCATGACGCTTCGGCACGATCAGTTTGACGTCCGGAATTTCGGTGGGGATAACTTCCATGATCGGCTCCAATGACACCGCCCGGGACAGCCAATGGGAACCCGAGGCCTCAGGGCGGCGGACAACATCAACCTTACCGCGCCCTCACTTATCTACGCCGCAAAGGTTAATTTTTCGTTAACGTCAGTGCCGCAATCCGCAACGAAGACTTCATTTTGATCGAACATCGCCGCGCGAGCGTAGTCCGGTCAATCCACGCACACACCAAAGATCAAGGAACATCGGAAGCCATGACAGTTGACGATCGTCCGCCGGTGGCGGCGAAACGGCCCCAACAGCACCAGCATTTCGGGATCGAAAGGGTCGACGATTATTCATGGCTGCGTGATGCCTCCTATCCCGCGGTCGAGAACCCCGAGATTCTGGCCTATCTCGAAGCCGAGAACAGCTATGTTCGAAAACGCTTGCTCGAGCCCGAAGCGGCACGGATCGAAGCGCTGCATGCGGAGCTCAAGGCCAGGCTCAAGGAGGACGACCGCTCCGTCCCGGTACGTCAGGGCGGTGTCGACTATCACTGGGCGTATTCGAAGGGTGCCCAATATCGAACCTGGTACCGGCAGGCGATCGGACAGCATGTGGCCGGCGTCATGCTCGACGAGAACAAGCTCGCCGAGGGTAGCTCCTATTTCAGCCTGCGCGGCCTCGCGGTCAGCCCCGACGGCCGCTTTCTCGCCTACACCACGGATTGCGACGGTTCCGAACGCTATCGCCTGCATTTGCGCGATCTCGACAACGGCGAGGAGCGGCGCGATCTCGCGCAGAATCTTTCCGGCAGCGTTGTCTGGCGCCGGGATTCGCGGTCGCTGCTCGCGGTCGATCTCAATGATAAACTGAGGCCCTATCGCGTGCGGACCCACGCCATCGCGACTGCGGACGATGCCGCCTCCGCCTTGTTCGAGGAACAGGATCCGGCGTTTTTCGTCTCGATCGGCAGGACCCGCAGCCATCGTTTCATCGAGGTCTCGAGCGGCACCCATGTGACCCGTGAGGTCCATGTCCTCGATCAGGAGGACCCCGGCTTGGGGCTGCAATGCATCGCGCCGCGACGGGATGGACACCGCTACTGGCTGGATCATGGCGGCGGCCGTTTCTGGATCCTCACCAACGACCGCCACCCCAATTTCCGCCTGGTCTCGGCGCCGGTGGCTGCAGCGAGCGAAGCTGATTGGCAGGAGGAGATCGCCGCAGGCGACCGCGACTATCTGCGGGATGTGAGCTGCTTCAAGGATTTCATGGTCGTCTCCGGTAAGGTCGATGGCCTGACACGCTTGCGGATCCGCGATTATGCGGGCAAGGAGAAGGTCATCGGCTTCGACGAGCCGGTTTTTGCCGCAGGCATCGGCGACAACCGCGAATTCGAGACCGAACGCGTGCGTCTCTCCTACAGCTCGATGATAACACCGCCTTCGGTGATCGACTATGTGGTGCCGACCGGCGAGCACATCGTCCGCAAGGTCCAGGAGATCCCAAGCGGCTACCAGCGCGAGCTCTATGCGACGTCACGGATCATGGCCGAAGCCAAGGACGGCGTTCTTATCCCGGTAACCCTGGTGCATCGACGGGACTTCCCCAAGGACGGTTCCGGCAAGCTGTTTCTTTACGGGTATGGCGCCTACGGCATGGGGATGGAGCCCCATTTCAGCGCCTCGCGCCTCAGCCTGCTTGAGCGCGGATTCTGTTTCGCGATGGCCCATGTTCGAGGCGGCGACGAACTCGGGCAACTCTGGTACGAAGCGGGCAAACTCGAGCACAAACACCGCACTTTCGACGATTTCATCGCGGTGGCCGAAGGCCTGATCGCCGAGCGCTACGCCGGCCCGGGTGCGATCGCCATCAAGGGCGGCAGCGCGGGCGGCATGCTGATCGGCGCCGTCCTCAACGCCCGGCCGGACCTCTGGCGCTGCGCTATCGCCGATGTGCCGTTCGTCGACGTTCTCAACACGATGCTCGACGACAAGCTACCCCTGACCCCGATCGAATGGCCCGAATGGGGCAACCCGATCGATGACGAGGCAGCCTTCAGGCGCATTCTCGGCTACTCGCCCTACGAGACCATCAAGGCGCAGGACTATCCGCCGATGCTCGTGACCGCCGGCATCAGCGACCCCAGGGTGACTTATTGGGAGCCGGCGAAGTTCGTCGCCAGACTGCGCACGACGAAAACCGATGCCCAGGAACTCTATCTCAAGACCAATATGGATGCGGGCCATTTCGGCGCTTCCGGGCGCTATGATTCGCTCAAGGAACTGGCCGAGCAGTTTGCGTTCATACTCCGATGCTTCGAGCCGCCTGAATCCTCATCGTCAGCAGCAGACGCCGGATAGGCTTCGATCGAACCCCGCTGCAGATCATTCCAGCCTTATGACCTGCCGGTTGAGGCTTGCTCTCCGGCAGGTTGATGTTACGCAGGGATCGCAGAACCATCGTTCGAGGATGATTGATGACGCCGCCACTCGTCGAAGTGGAGCGCCTTGCGAAACATTTCGGTCCGATCCACGCGGTCAACAACGTGACGTTCAAAGTCGATCGGGGCGAGATCCTGGGCCTGATGGGCCCCAATGGCGCGGGCAAGACAACCACCATGCGCATGCTCACCGGGTATATCGAACCGAGTGAGGGCACGGCGCGCATTCACGGGCTCGACATTCATATGGAACCGGTCGAGGCCAAGCGGGCGGTCGGCTATCTCCCGGAAGGGGCACCGCTCTATGGCGATATGTCGGTCGAGAGCTTTCTGCTGTTTATCGCCCGCGCCCGCGGTGTGCCACGCCGGGAGCTCTGGGAACGGTATCGCGACACTGTTGCCAAAACGTCCCTGCACCGTGTCCTGCACCAGCCGATCAATACGCTCTCCAAAGGGTTCAAGCGCCGGGTCGGACTGGCCCAGGCGATCATCCACGACCCCTCGGTGCTGGTCCTGGATGAACCGACGGACGGCCTGGACCCCAATCAAAAGCACGATGTCCGGGTCCTGTTGGAGCGCATGGCCAAGGACAAGGCCATCATCATCTCGACCCATCTGCTCGAAGAAGTCGAGGCGATCTGTACCCGCACGGTTATCATCGCACGCGGCCGCACGGTGGCCGACGCCACGCCCGAGACATTGAGGCGGCAATCCATCTTTCACAATGCGGTACGCCTGAGCGTCGCCAAGGAGCATTCCGAACAATTGACGACTAGACTGCGAACCATCACGGGAGTCGGCGGCGTCGACTGGATCGGGGAAACCGACCGTCAGGCGGTGCTGCGCGTCATCTCCGCCGATCGCCGTTCAATCCTCTCGCCGGTCAGAATGGCGGTCCAGGAAACGAAGTCGAAAGTCAGCGAGGTCATGGTCGAAAGCGGCCGACTCGAGGACCTGTTTCGTCAATTGACCCTTTCGACCTGACAAAGACCCCACCAAGGATACAACGAGATCGAAGCTCATGCTGACGATCGCTGAACGGGAATTCCGGGCCTATTTCAGTTCGCCGATCGCCTTCGTCTTCCTGATGGCATTCCCGGCCGCGGCAGGCGTGCTGCCTTTCTACGTCGACGATTTCTTCGCGCGCGAACAGGCCGACCTCGAAAGCTTCTTCCGATTCCATCCCTGGCTCTACCTGGTCTTCATGCCGGCAATGGCGATGCGCATGTGGTCCGAAGAACGGCGCGACGGCACCTTCGAGCTGCTGATGACGCTGCCGATCGGCACGACCCGCGCCGTGCTCGGCAAGTTTCTCGCGGCCTGGTCGATTGCAGGAATCGCACTGGCTCTGACCGCGCCGATGTGGCTTACGGTCAACTATCTAGGCGAGCCGGACAATCCGGTCATCGCCGTCGGTTATCTCGCGAGCTGGCTGGTCGCAGGCGCCATCCTCGCGATCGGTGCCGCCTGCTCGGCGCTATCCAGCAATCAGGTCGTGGCGTTTTTTTTGGCAGTGTCTTCGGGCTTTCTTTTCTTCCTTTGCGGCCTCGAGCCGGTGCTGTCAGCCTTGGAATCCTGGAGTTCGCCACTCCTGACGGAGATCGTCTCCGGCTTCAGCATGCCTGAAAATTTCATGCAGATCGCCAGAGGCTCGATCAGTGCGTCGAACCTGTTGTTCTTCATATCGACCATCGTCAGCGCCTTGCTGATCAATATCTGGCTCGTCGATTTGCAAAGGGCCTGAGGCGTGGATCTTTCGTTGGACGGTCGAGGCACCAGAGTTTTCCGAGCGCGTACTTTGGCCATAGGCCTGACCATTCTCGCAGTCGTGGCACTCAACGTCTTTGGACGGCTTGCTCTCTCCAATCAGCGACTGGATGTCACGCAACAGAGCGTTTTCTCGATCGAGACCGCGACCAGGGAGTTGTTGGACAAAATCGAAGAACCCCTGACGCTGACGTTTTTCCGCTCGAGCCAGTTACGGTCGGTCGACCCGAAAATTGCGAGCTATGCCGAGCGCGTGCATTCGTTCCTGACATCGCTCGACGACGTTGCAGGCGATCGGATCAGGCTCGTCGTGCAGGATCCGGAGCCGTTTTCCTTCGAGGAAGACAGAGCGGTCGCACTCGGTCTCGAAGCCATCGATGTCGGGGCCGGCGAGGAGAATGCCTATTTGGCGATCGCGTTCGAGGACCTGACGGATCGCTTGGCGGTCATCGAACAACTGGATCCGGCTCGAGAGGCCTTTCTGGAACGCGATCTTGGAAGGCTCTTGAGACAGCTGCTCTATCCGGAAAAACCAACCGTTCAGCTTCTTGCCGGGCCCTCGATCCTGCATGATGCCGGCCGCCAGGGACGGTCCCGCATCATCGCCGAACTGCAGCAACTCTACTCACTGAAGGAGCTTAACGCCGGCGACGGCCAACTCGGCGTCGAAACCGATGTTATCCTCTTGATGGCGCCGCAGGACCTTGGCACCCGAGACATCGAGAGAATTGACGCTTTCTTGAACTCTGGCGGAGGTTTGCTGACCTTCTTGGATCGCGAGCGTCCAACCGACCCCGAACTTGCTCGGTGGCTGGCGGGATTGGGGCTTACCGTTCTCGAGCCGTCGACGGCAATTGGCGATGCGACGGACGCGCAGCCAATACAGCTTCAGGATGCCGAATTGTCCGATCTCTCGCCGATCACGCGAACTTTGGTCCAGGTCAATCTGAGGGACGCTGGCATTATCGAGGTCGATTCGGCGATCGCGGACGCGACGATACCGCTGCTGTCGGCGCCGATGGAGAACGGCAGCGAGGGTAGGGAACGGCCGCTCGCCGTGCTCTTGGATCGGAATCCGGGCCGCGTGCTTCTGGTGGCCGATATCGATATGCTTCGAGACGAACTCTGGACCGCCTCCGGCGCCAACGAAGATAGCGGCCCCGGTTTGCCGATTGCCGACAATGCGCGCTTCGTCGCCAACGCCATCGATAGCCTTTCCGGGAGAGCGACGCTATCTGGGGATGCCGCCGAGGATCTCGGGCGGCGTACCTTCATTCGCCTCGACGACATCCGGCGCGCTACGTCGGCGCAGTTCGTTACGAATGAACTCGAACTGCTTCGACGGATCGAAACACTGGAACTCTCTATGCTCGAGCGGACCGGCTTGAGCGTCGAGACAGGCATGATCGAGGCGATCGATGACGCGGTCGATATCGGCACGCTGCGACAGGACCTCGTCAATGCCAGGCTCGAGCTGCGGGAGATCCGGCGCGCGCAACGCCAGCAGATCGATCGCCTCGAAAGAAATCTGATCCTTTTGAACGTCGCCGTCATGCCGCTGGTCGTTGCCATAATCGGGCTCATTTTCATGATCGCGAAGGGGATTCGATATCGCGGCCGCTACACCTCGCTGCAGGCCTGACGGCCGATGCGGGCCCGAACCAATCTGCTCGTCGGGTGCGTCGCCGGTGCGTCGATCGTCGCTGCCGCCTACGCCGTTCTGGTCCGGCTGAGCACACCTGGCGACATGGTCTCGATACCACCTCCCGCAATGGTGGACGCCGAGCGGCTTGAAGACGCCCGGCTTATCCGCATCGGCCGGGACGGTCGCGAACTGCTGATCGAGCAATCGGATGATGTCTGGCGGTTGCCGGCGCTCGGCGGCTACGAGGCGAACCAGGTCGCAGTCAATTCCTGGCTCGATCGATTGCGCGAGCTCCGGATTATCGAGCCTCGAACCGCCAATCCGGAACTCCTGCCGAGGCTCGGCCTCGACCACGGCACTGCCGCAACCGACACTGCGGGCGCTACGGTCGAGGTCTCGACGCCGGAAGGCTCCCTGATCGCCGATCTGGTGGTCGGCAAGTCGGCGCCGGAATTCGTCTTGCCCGGGCGTTCGGCGCTTTATCTGAGGCAAAGCGACGGCGATCAGGCGTGGGTCGCGCAGGGCGCACTTCCGCTCAGCCTGGATATTCAGGACTGGATCGATCCGGTCATCTTCGAATTGGCCCCAGACGATATTAGGAGTCTCACCTTCGTCGACGGCCAGAACACACCCATCCAGATTGTGCGGCAGGGATCGGGGCGGTTCGATATCGTTGCCGCAGACGAGGTCCTCGCGCCCTCGGTCCAAGGTTACAATCCGCTGATCGAAGCCTTTTCCCCGCTGATGGCGGTCAACGTCATGACCAAGACGATCGCAGCCGAGCGGGAGCCGGTCTTTCTGGTTTACCTGTCCCTGAAGAACCGGCTGCTCATCGAGATTGAAGTTATGCCTCTATCCGCCGACAATTCGACAGACGTAACAATCCGGTCGTTTTTGGCCGACCGCGTCGGCCTCGATCCCTATCGTGCGAGCAGCCTGCAGGACCGGGTCGAAATACTGAACGAGACCCGCGGAAACTGGCTATTCCGATTGCCGCCTGAAACCGGAATGCTCCTCCGACAGACATTCGACGAACTGCAGCGTCTGGCGGAGGCGTCGACCGACAGGTCGTGACCCTGAGGCCCGGTCGATCAGAGAGGTTCCGCCTTACCCTGGCTTTCCGATATGACCGGTATCTGCAGCGGTGAGACGAGTTCCGGTGAGGAATTCGGCTCCGCGGCACTCTTCGGCAATCCGGTCGCGTCGCTCCCCTCCGGAGCCGGTTCGAGCATCTGAACCGACTGCAACGCCGAATTGCCGGGCGTCGGCGAAAGCTTATCGGGGTTGGTCGTGCTACCTTCGCTCGGCGCCGCGGGAACCTTGATCATGTTGTCGCTGATCGAGCGCATGATGGCGAGCAGCTCCTGGCTTTCGATCGGCCCGGTCAGCGCCAGAAGAAGTCCCTTGCGCCGCCAGTTGATCGAAAGATAGCCCTCAGGCACGAAGGGAAATGCCTGATATTGAGGCTCGGCAGCGAGGCCGACATAGAGGAAGTAAGGCCTCGAATTCAAGTCGAGATAGGCGAGCCTGATCGCGGGCACCTGGGCGGAATGAAGCACAGCCCCGCCGACGAGTTGGAGGCCATGATCCTCGAGCCGCGGAACGCTGAGCGGCCGGTCGACGAGATGCTGGGCGAGCCAGGCGATGGATTCCTCGCCTTCGTCGATCAGCGCCTCGCTGTTGCCTCTGACCATCATGCCGCCGAATGTCAAATTCGGTACGGGCGCACTCGCATCCGACGCAACGTCGGTCGCGGGGCCTTGGCTCGAGAACCACAACCCCGATGCGCCGACCGCCAGGAACACGGCGACGCTGGCTGCATAACGCAGGACGTGAACCTTACGCCGTTGACGCCGCAGGGATTTCCGCAACTCCCGTTGCAGCTCGCCGATCGCGCCGCCGTTGTCGATCGGCTCGAAGCCGTTGCGCAGCATCTCGAAAAGTTCCTTGTGACGACGGAACTCTTCGACACGATCCGCTTCACCGGGACGCTTTGCCAGATAGTCGTCGACGCGCTGGCGCTGCCCTTCGTCGAGTTCGTCGTCGACGAAACGATGTAAGTCGTTTTCCAAATCGGTGTGACTGGGAATTCTCTCGGTGCTCATTTTACGACTCTCAATTGCGAAATGCTGCTGCGGTCGGTCAACCGGCGCAGTGCCTCGCGGCCGCGCGACAGGCGCGACATGATGGTGCCAATGGGAACGCCCAGGACCTTGGCGGCCTCGGCGTAACTCATCCCTTCCAAGCCGACCAGCAAGACGGTCTCGCGTTGTTCGGCGGGTATTTTTTGTAAGGCTTCGACAAGTTCTTTAACCTCCAATCGTTGGGACTGACTGGCGGGGCTGACGTGATCGACCAACAGCGCCTCTACGGGCTGGTCGCTAACACGCGAGTGGTAGCGCCGGTTGCTGTCGATGAAGACATTATGGAGCGTCGTGAACAGATACGCGCGAATATCCTTGATCGGACGCCATGCGCGGGCGTGAGCAAGCACACGCACGAGCGTCTCTTGAACGAGGTCATCCGACCGTGAAATGTCACCACAAAGAAACATGGCATACCGGCGTAGCGCGTTGACGTTATCGAGAAGCCCTTGATCGAGGTCATCCTGGGCTCCGGAAAAGGGAAGTCTCATCTATGCGCCTTCATAATATGGTACGCTTCAGGTCTGCGGTAAGGTTTCGTCAAGGACACCATACCATGGCGGCGCGATTTCCCAATCTGTATCGGTAGACGTCACCTGTTGAGCGTTTCTTCCGAAGTGACCCGGAATTTCTTGTCGTTCTGTAAGGCTCCGGCTCCCCCGGGACGGTGCGCTCAGGCACCCCTACCGAACACTGCAGCAGACGCTGGAAACATCGGGAATATTCCGCACTCTGGCGGTTCGCGCAACGGATTGTGTTAAAAATCACACACGCCGATATCGCCCGATAATTCAGGCTGTATCGGAGCGTTTCAAGACGTAGCTTCCGGGCGCATTTTCGAGCGGCTTGAGGGGGCCATCGCCCGGGATGCGCGCCGCCACACGCGGACCGCTTTGCGACCCCAGCCACTCGGCCCAGTCCGGCCACCAGGAACCCTCATGGTGTTCGGCATCGTCCAGCCAGGCCTCGGGATCGTCGGCGTCGCGGTCACCGAGCCAGTAACCGTATTTGCTCGAGGACGCCGGATTGATGACACCGGCGATGTGCCCGGAGCCGCCCAGCACGAAGCGGACCCGCCGGCCGAACCGTCGACTGCCGCGATAGGTCGCGCGCCAGGGGGCGATATGATCCTCGCGGGTCGAGAGGAAATAGGCCGGCGTTTCGATTGTGCCGAGATCGATCGGGACATCGCCCATGGTCAACCCGCCCGGCATCGCCAGCAGGTTTTGCTGGTACATTTTACGCAGGTAGAAGCTGTGCATCATGGCCGGCATGCGCGTGCTGTCGCTGTTCCAATGGAGCAGGTCGAACGCCATCGGCTCGCGGCCCAGCAGATAATTGTGGACGACGAAACTCCAGATCAGATCGTTGGCGCGCATCATGCTGAAAACGCGCTGCATATGCCGCGCCTCGAGATAGCCCCGTTGCCGCATGTGATCCTCGAGCTGGTCGAGCTGCACGTCGTCGATGAAGACGGCAAGCTCGCCGGCTTCCTCGAAATCGGTCATCGCCGTGAAAAACGTGGCGGCCTTGATCCGCCGATCGCCCTTGGCGGCCATGTAGGCGAGGAGACAGGCCGTCAGCGTGCCGCCAAGGCAATAGCCGATGATCGTATGCTCTTCGACGGCGGTGGCCTGTTCGATCACGTCGAGTGCCGCAAGCGGCCCCTCGACCATGTAATCCTCGAAGCTTTTGCCGGCCATTTCCGGTTCGGGATTGACCCACGATATGACGAACACCGTGAAGCCCTGGGCCACCGCCCAGCCGATGAAACTGTTCCTGGGCTTGAGATCCAGAATATAGAATTTGTTGATCCAGGGCGGGACGATCAGCAAGGGCCGCTCGAATACCTCCGCGGTCGAGGGTGCATATTGGATGAGCTGCATGAGATCGTTCTGGAAGATCACCTTGCCGGGCGTCGTCGCGAGATCCCGGCCGACCTTGAAGGCCGCGTCGGGCGTCGTCTTGATCAACAGCTCGCCGTCGCCCTTCTCCAGATCCAAGAGCAGATTGCGCAGCCCGCGCAGCAGCGATTCGCCGTTGCTGGCCTGGGCCTCGCGGATCACCTGCGGGTTGGTCAGGGCAAAGTTCGTCGGCGCCATCGCCTCGACATATTGGCGCGCGTAAAAGCGGATCTGTTCGCGTTTGTGGGCATCGAGACCATCGGTCTCGGCAATCATCCGCTGCACCCACTCGGCCGTCAAAAGGTAGGATTGCTTGATGTAGTCGAATACGAACTCGTCGCGCCAGGCATCGTCCTTAAAGCGGCGATCGCCGGGCCGGGCTTCGATCAGAGGCGGCAGATCCGCCCCCATCATGCGTTGCATCTGATTGAACCAGAGATCGCTCATCTGCCGATAAAAGCCGAGTTGGGCTTGCACCAAGGCCTTCGGATCGCGCAGGAGCGCCTGCACCAATTCGCCGAACAGGTTGCTGACATGCTCGGGATCGGGCACCTGAAAACCGCCCTCGGCGCGTTTCCGGGTGAGGAACCGGTTGACCAGTTCCTGGCTGCGTTCCGCTATCTCTATCAAATCGTGGGTGAGTTCGCCATAATCCGCAAGTCGATGACCTGTGTCCTGCTTGCTCTTGTTTGTCTCAGGGGCCATGAGCGCTCCGTCCAATCATCATCGGCAGACCGATCGCCGATCTCATCCCGCCATAGCACATCGCCGTCCGGCTTTGACCGGGTTGCATTATTGTGGTGGGCATGTCGCGGGCGATAAAGGATTGTAGCGGCAATAATCTTCAGGGAGAGGAAATGATCGAATGACCAGCGCATTGAGTGAAGCAAGCCGCGAAAAACTGCGGCAGGTCAGCACCGCAACGCTGACGACCTGTCTGTTCAAGAAGGGCTTTCGCCAACAATTCATCGACAATGTCCACCTGATCAATCCCGACGCTATCCGCATGGTCGGAGAGGCCTTTACGCTGCGCTACATTCCGGCCCGCGAGGATCTCGACGTGCTCGAGGCCTACGAGGATTGGGAGCATCCGCAGCGCAAGGCCATCGAGACCTGCCCCGCGGGCCACGTCCTGGTCATGGATAGCCGCAAGGATGCGCGCGCCGCCTCGGGCGGCGACATCCTGCTGCGACGCCTGATGATGCGCGGCGTCGCCGGCGTTGTCACCGATGGCGGCTTCCGCGACACGCCCACACTCCGAACCATGGATTTCCCCGCTTATCATCAGCGGGCTTCGGCACCGACCGGCCCGATCCATCACCACGCCGCCGAACTGAACGTGCCGATCGGCTGCGGCGACGCCGCGGTCTATCCCGGCGACATCGTCGTTGGCGATGGCGAGGGTGTGATCGTGGTTCCGGCCCATCTTGCCGAAGAGGTGGCGCAGGAGGCGTTCGAGATGACGGCTTATGAGGATTTCGTCGCCGAGAAAGTCGGAGAAGGGCGGCGGATCTTCGGGATCTACCCGGCTACTCCTGAAAGCCGCAACGAATTCAAGGAATGGCGGCGGCTACACAATCGATAGGTCGCGTGGCACCGTTTCGCTTCCTCGACGGACCTATCAGCCCTCGGCGGAGCCGTTGAGATCCTGTTCGAGCGATTCGATGCGCTCCCGGTAATCATCGAGGGCTTCGCGCTGACTTTCGTCCAATTCCTCGGGGTCCACCTGTGTCAGGAAGCTCTTGGAGAACTCAAGATCTGAGCGGCTCTGGGCAACTCTGCCGTCGGCCAGCGCGCGCTCTGCTCGCCCTACCATCGAGCCGATGCGGTCAACCTGAGAGCGCATGCTGGGCAGCGGCGATTGATCGCGCGTCAGGCTGGAAGGCAGGCCCAGATCGGCGTCGGGCCCAACCGGTACGGCATCTTGTGTCGCGGCCGTGCGCGAACGCTCCTGGGTCGTGTTGTCGAGGGCCCTGATCTCGCGCGCGCGGCGGGTCGCCGGCCCATCGAAATTGACTCCCTCCTCATTGATGATCAGATCGCGGCGGATGCCGTCGACGCGGGCCGCTGCAGCCGAGGGATTGCCCAGTGCTTGCTGGCGGACGCTCCGGACCTGCCGTTGGATTTGCGCGTCTCGTGCGCTGCGCGCGGCCTCGCTCTGAGCCTGAACGATACTGATCTCGCTGCCTGCCGTCATGAGCACCACAGCCATCATTAGTAGCGGAGAACACAAGCGTGACCGGAGGAGAGGTTTCGCCATCTCGATAGAGCCGAACTGGTTTGCATTGATAAATAGGTGAGGCTCCGGTCGGGCATGTCAACGGCGCCTGCCCGATGCCGGCCGTTCAGTGTCGGCTGCGCGGCCGCTCTCGCTTGGGCTGAAAAATCGGGGCGACGGTAATGGATTGGGACGGCAACGGGTCCTGCGGCTCGTAGTCGGGTCCCGGCTTCTCGCAGGAAGGCCTGAGGATGCCGCAATCCCAGCCATAGCCTGCAGTTTCACCCGTGATGGTGCCGCTACGCCGCAAATCGCACCGGCACAGGATGTTCTCCTGGCATCTCACGGAACCCGCCTGTTCCATCGTGCATTGAAGCAACTCGTTTACGGCAAATGCACGATTGGCCCCGACGCCGCAGCATGAGACCATGCACACAAGAAAAATCCCTAGGCGAAAGCTCTTCAAAGCGAACCCTGTCTCTTCCGGCAGCGTAGTTGCGCAACCGTCTTGCCCGAACCCGATTAAGGGTCAGTTAACATGGCCGGTGTGATCGTTCGGCAGAGAGGATTTTCATGAAGGATTATGGAATGAGGCGATTGACGTCCTTGCGGTACGGCATCGCCCTGGCGCTGATTCCTGCGTGTCTTCTCGCATCCGGCGAGCTTAAGGCCGAAGTGCCGGCGTGCATTGCGGCTCCCGCGATCGAACCCGTGGAGGCGACGGATATTCCCAATGTCCGGGTGTGGCAGGGCAACCAGCTTCAAGAAGGCCTCGGCCTCATCGATTGCGCCCCCTGGCAATCGCTCGACATCGACCTTGTCGGCGCGACCGCCGCCAAGATCGAGGCCGAAACGACATTGGAAGCGATGATCCAACGAATTGGGGATATCCCAGGCTATAATAAAATCCGGTTCTGGTCCTTCGATCGGAAGCAATGGGACCCGCTCTTCGATACGGCAGAGGCACTGAGCGGACCGAATCCCGAAATGACCCGCGAGGCCTTCCCCCCCGAGGCTTTCGAAGTCGGCGCAGAACTCTACATGTTGCTCGACGAGAGCGACCGGGTCAGCGGCATGGTCCAGCGTGCGACCGTCCTGGCACATGACGAGGACCGGCTGGTCATCGAGACCGAGAACGTGACACCCGGAAAAATCTGGGTCATCGAGGCCATCGCCCCGGGCGGCACCGGCGGGATCGTCTCGATCACGCGCAATGACGAAGGTGGCTGGGACTACTACGCCGTCACCCGCGTGACGTACTCGGGCAGCAGTATTTTCGACATACCGGACAGGGCGTTCATCAATCGCGCCACCGCCTTCTACCGCTACACGGTCGGCGTTCCGACCGACACGGAGCCGCCCGCGGCGCCTTGAGCCCGGTCCGGCTAGTCGGCCTCGGGTGCAAACGCCTGCCGGTAACGCGTCAGAATCATGTCACGCTCTTCGCCGACCCGCTTGCCGCCTCGGGGAATGGACCAGATGGGATTGGGCCAGGCATCGTCGTCCTGGTACCGCGCGATGATATGAAGGTGGAGTTGCCGTACCTGATTGCCGAGCGTGGCCACGTTCAATTTGTAGGGTTTCTCGAGGGTCTGCAGAATCTTGCTGGCGCTCATGATCTCGCCCGTGAATAATGACCAGTCCTCGGCGGACAATTGGGTGATCTCGACGAGGTCAGGTCGCCGCGGCACCAGCATCAGCCAAGGAAAATTCATATCGTTGACCAGCCGTACCTGGCACAGCCCCCAATTCGTGATCAGGTCGCTGTCGTCCTCGAGTGCGAGATCGATCTCGAAGAGTGATTCTTCCGTCATATTCGCTTCTAGCTCCCTGTGCTTCGCCTGACGATCGCGTCCGGCCGGGATGACAGGTCCGGCTGCAGTGCTACGCCCAGACCGGAACCTTCCGGCAATGACAGAAACCCCGCCTCGAAGGGCGGTAGCGTCGTCACGATCTCGGGATAGTAGCCCCAATAGTACGCGCGCACCATCTCTTGAAGGATCGCGTTGGGCTGGCTGATCGCCAGATGCAGGTTGGCGACGAACTGGACCGGTCCGACACAATCATGCGGAGCGATGGCTCGATCGTAGGCACGGGCAAGGGCTGCGACGTCCAGACCGTCGCTGATCCCGCCGGTCCAGCCGAGATCGAAATGCGCATAATCGATCAGGCCGCGGGCGAAGGCGTCCTTGTACCAGAACGAGCTGCCGTGGTTCTCGCTGCCGGCAACGGGCAGATCGACCCGTTCACGATAGCGTTCGAGGTCATCGAGGCGATGCATCTCGAGCGGATCTTCCGACCAGAAGAGCCCGAACGGCACGAGGGCCTTGCCGATCGTGACGGCCGCCGGCAAGCGCCAGAGCCCGTGGAATTCGAGCATGATATCCATCTTGTCGCCACAGGCATCGCGGATGCCTTCGACCGTGCGTAACGCCGCCTTGAGCTCTGCCGTGTCGATACGGTTGCCGCCGCTGTCCTTGGCTGCCGCATCGAACGGCCAGACCTTCATCGCCGTAAAGCCCATCTCGAAGAGACTTTGCGCCAGCTCGCCCGGACGGCTCATCTGGGCGTCGAGATCCTCGAAGGGCCGCGTTGGATCGGCAGCGCTCCGAGTCTCCCCCGGGCGCACATAATCGCTCTGCCAGTCGGCGCGGACTGCAGTGTTGTAGCCGTAGCCGGCGCAGGTGTTGTAGCTGCGGACCCGTTCGCGGGCGGGCCCGCCAAGCAGATGCGCAATCGGTACACCGAGGCTTTGCCCCAGAATGTCCCAGAGCGCCACGTCGACGGCCGAATTGCCGCGAAGCTCGACCGAGCGGGAAGGTGTCCCCATGAAGCGATTGCCGATCACCCGGCCGATCGCCTCCCGATGGGCATTGATCCGACGCGGATCGCGGCCGATCAGATAGGGGGCCAGGGTTTCGTGAATATAGGCGGTGGTGGCTTCGCTGTTGCGAAACGATTCGCCGAGCCCGGTGAGGCCTTCATCCGTCTCGACCCGAACCCAGGCGAGATTAGGGAGGCTTTCGAGACGGATCGTCTCGAGGGCGGTGATGCGCATGAGCGCTACTCGGCCGCCATCACCGTCGAACCCTCGAGTTGACGCTCGACATCCATCAACACTTCGACGGCAGCCGCGATCGCCGGGTGATGCGCCTTCTCGGTGTTGGAAAGCAGCGGCATGAGCGGTCCGGTGTCGGCAATACCGGCGAGGCGAACGGCTTCGTGCAAGACCGCGATGGGCGAATGCTGCTCGCGCAGATCTTCCAGCGGCAGGATCGGCGCCAACAGATCGTTCGCCGCCTCGAACTCGCCGGCTTTCAAGGCGTTCAGGATCTTCATCGACAGACGTGGCGCCAGACAGACGCAGCCGGCGGTGAAACCCGCGAGGTGAAATTGCTGGAGATGCGGGATCGCCGGCGGCTCGCCGAAACCGCTGACGACGATGCCGCGGTCAACCTCGCAGAGTATGGACTCGAGATAGGAATCCTTGCGGAAATCCTGCCGCGGTACCGAATATTTAATGCCGCAGATTTCGCCACGATCCACCAGCCGCGCCAGCGTATCCGGCCGGAGGTAGTTCGCCTCCTTGATGTAGACGATGCTGGGTTTGCCCGCGATCTCGGCAGTCTCGCTGATGCCGAAGGCGATGCCGGCTTCGGTCTTGGGTGAGATCATGGGCAGGATCATGGCGCAGGGAAAGGCCGTATCCCTGAGGATCCGGGCCATATCGACGAGTTTGCCATAGTCCGGCCCGATCGAAGGGATCGCCCAGCTTTCGGGTGCGGCGATGTCCTCGATCATGGCGAGGAACTCGGCAAAGCGGCTGACCGGCAAATTGTGCAGATTGGCATTACCGCCATAAATCAGGGTGCTGACGCCGCCGGCTTCGATATGACGGACCATGGCGCGGTTGGCGTCCTCGTTGAAATCCAGGCTCCGACGCATCGCCAGGGGTGGCACTGCCAGAACGGACCGGGCAAAATCCTCGGCCTCGACATGGGTCGTCTTCATCGGATTGCCTCCTTATCGGTGTCAGTCGCCAAGGAATTGCATGCAGGCGCGCATATAACCAAGGGCAAATGCCATGCCGGCATGCCAGGGCGCGTCGCAGGTCAGCGATGGCGTGTGGTCCGGCACCAGAACCCCGTCATAGCCCGTGTCATGCAGCAGCCGCATCATCCGCACCATATCGATATCGCCCTCGTCGACGAAGACTTCATGATAGTCCGGGACTTTGCCTTTGACGTTGCGGAAATGAATGTAGCCGACTTTCCCGCCCTCGACGAGTTTGCGCGCGGTTTCGTAGACATCGCCGGTCGCCATCTCCTGGATCGAGCCGAGGCAGAGCTCGACCTGGTTCATCGGACTTGGATAGGCCGCCATCAGGCGATCGTATTTCGAGGGGTGGTTGATGCCCCGCGCCGTCTGCCGGAGGGTCTCGACCGGGGGATCGTCCGGGTGACAGGCCAAAGCCACGCCCGCCTCTTCCGCCACCGGCATCAACTCGTCCAAAAAGAACTGGATGCGCTGCCACAAGGCCTCGCTGGAGACCGGCGGGACGGTGCCCTGGACTGTGCTGTCGTAGACCATGTTCCAGACCATGCCGGCCGGGATCGGCATGTCCGGATCGACGGCGCCGGACCTGAGGCCGACCGACATGGCGCCGCCGCGGGCATAAGGCCCGCGATCCCAGCCCCAGACACCGGCGAGCGAGAAATTGTAGCCGATGACGGGAATGCCGGCCCTGCCGACGCGGCGGATGAGGGCCTTCAGATCCTCCGCCTGGGCTTGCTTTCCGGGGCCATCCAGCAGAATATCGTGCCAGAACGCCGGATTGAGATTTTCCAGCGCCGCCACGTTCAAGCCGTGGCGTCCGGCCAGGGCGACGAGGCCATCGAGTTCCTCCGGGCTCCACAACTCGGCCCCCTCGCAACTGCCCCAGCCGCGATCGTCGCCCGAGGAAATCTCCGGGTTCTTGCCCGCGAAATAGTCCGTCAGATGGGCGACGATGTGCGTGCAGCCGCATTGGCGGGCAAACGCCATGTTGGCGTCGTCGAGGTTCTGGCGGTAGAGGCCGAGCCCGAGTTTCATGGCATGCGAACCCTAAGCTGCCTCCGGCTTGGCTTGATCGTGGGCAATAGCCGATGCCGCTGCATGCTCGACCCGGCCGCGTTCCTCCTCCGACATGTGCGCGGCTTCGGGCACATGGACCGTGACCCTCCGATCGGCGAAGCGGATGCCGTTCTCGGCGAAGGCGCGCTGCACCTTGAGATACGCTTCTCTCCGAATAATGAACTGGCGGCCAGGCTTCGCCGTGAACTTGGCACGAATGATGAGCGCGCTATCGTCGACATTATAGACGCCCTGCGATTTGAACGGGTCGAGGAAGTCGTCCTTGATCTCGGGATCGGCCAGGAGTTCCTTGCCGATCTGCTTGAAGATGCCCTTGACCTTCTGGATGTCGGTGTCGAAGGGCACGCGGAACTCGAGCTTCATGATCACCCAGTCCCGGCTGAAATTGGTGAGATGGCTGATCTCGCCGAAGGGAATGGTGTTGAGGGGACCGCGGTGGTGGCGCAGACGCAGGGAGCGCACGGAGATCTTCTCGACCGTCCCCTTGACTTGGCCGACATCGACATACTCGCCGACGCGAAACGCATCATCCATCAAGAAAAATAGGCCGGAGACGATATCGCGGACCAGGGTCTGAGCGCCAAAACCTATGGCCAGGCCAATGACGCCGGCGCCTGCGAGAAGTGGGCCGATATTGACGCCGAGGGAGGAGAGCATCAGCATGATCGCCATCACGGCGATGGTCGTCTGGATGGTCCGCTTGATCAACGGCAGAAGCGTTGCAAGCCGTGAGGCTCCATGGCCGCCGCCTTCGCTGCCTCGCTCAGCCGCTTCCAGGGGGCCCGCTTCGAATTGCATTTTGCGGTCGATCACCAGCCGGGCGACCTCCCAAAGGATGTACGCAATCAGCGCCGTCATGCCGATATCGATAAGCGCATCGGCAACCCTTGACCCGGCGCCGCTTTCCGCAAGCGAGAAGAGATCGACATCCCAGATGGCGGCGATGAACAAGATGGTGACGACAAAGAGGGCAATGCGGCAGGCCCGGAGCAACACGCTTCTGATCTGACCGACCCCGGCCTCGCGATCGAGCCTTCGAGCAATTCGCTCGAGACCGATATCGAAGTGCGGGAACAAGAGGACGGCAAGGAAAGTGCCGAAGCCGGCGAGGAGAGATACCGATCCGCCGGTGAGGCTGATGAACTGGAAGATGAAGAACAGCACAACCGTGTAGGCCAAAAGCACACTCGGCCAAACTCGCGCAAAATGGTTGCGGGCAGTGCTGGTCCCATCGTCTCTGATGTCGTTGGCGATCGAGTGGCGAGCCCGCCAGACGCCGACCGCGATGGCAGCGAAGATGCTGAACCCGGCGAGCTTGAGCAGCAGTTCGTGCACCAGCGGTTGGTCGCCGAGGACGAAATAGGCGGCACATATGGCATTGCCGATCGTCGTGATCCAGACGACGATCATGCCGTGCCGGTAGAGCAGCTTCGAATCGGTATCGTCGAAATTGGCGATGCGATGATTGGAATGGTCGGGAGAGAGTAGGACCCTGAGGATAATGCCGAAGAGGCGCGCGACCACGACCGCCCCGAGAAACGTCATGACGATGATTCGCGTTTTCTCGTTGCCCTGCCAGATCGAGAAAAAGACAAGGAGGGCGCCCGCCGTGAACAACGTCAGTCCGATCAAGCGCAGACCGGTGGCGAGGGCGATCTGCCCGAAGCGGCCCCCCAGTGAGCTAGAAGGCTGCTCGATGGTCGAGAATGCCCGGCGGGCAACATATCTGAAGCCTCGTTCGAACAACCAGCCGACGCCAAGCATCAGGCCGAACCCGAGGACCAGCAAAACGAGAAAACTCGTTCCCCGACCGCCCTTCAGATTATCCAGCGCAGTCACGACCCCCGACGGAACTGCCGGAACGGCGCCCGCAAGCTGGCCCATATTGCGTTCGATCAGCCCGATCTGGTCCTCGACATCGTTGGCAAGGCCCGCAATGTCGATTCCGTTGGTGGCGGGCGCGCTCGATGCCTGTGCGCCAAGCTGCTCCAACAGCAGTTTTCGGACTTCCGAATCGCTCAGGCGCGCGACCATTGCGTCGACGGCTTCAGGCTCGAGCGTCCCTTGAGTGTTGCGCAGTTGATCGAGTTCCTGTTCGACCGCCACAACTTCGCCAGTTTGCGCCAATGCGGCACCCGCCACGAACGAGGCCGCAAACCAACCGAACAGGACGATGGCCACAAGTGACCGCATTGTTGTCTTCCCACCGCAAACGATTTTGTGTGGATCGTTATAACTCCGAATCTTACGGAAGCGAATAATGTTGGAAAGCAGGACGAAATCGGACCCTGACCTGCCATCCCCTCGACTGCCGGCATTGTGGCAGGATTTGCGGACGGCCGAATTCACACAACTCGATTTCGCCGGCGCCGCCGCGGTTCTGCCGGTAGCCGCCATCGAGCAGCACGGCCCGCATCTGCCGGTCGCGACCGATCTTATCATCAACCAAGCGGTGCTCGATCGGGCATGGCGCCTGCTGCCGGCAGGCACGCCCGTGTTGCGGCTGCCGACCCAGGCGATCGGCAAGAGCAACGAGCATGAGGCCTATCCCGGCACCCTGTCGCTCTCGACCCGAACCGTCGAGCGGCTATGGTTCGAGATCGGCCTGTCGGTCAGGCGGGCCGGCGTGCAGAAGCTCCTGATCTTTAACAGCCATGGCGGCCAGCCGCAGATCGGCCAGCTCGTGGCGCGCGATCTCAGGGTCGAGCATCAGATGTTCGTGGCCTTGGCCAATTGGTTCGATTTCGGCCTGCCTGCCGGACTGATCCCCGAGCAGGAAGCCAGGCACGGCATTCATGGCGGCCAGATCGAGACGTCGATCATGCTGGCGCTGCGGCCCGACCTCGTGGCGGAAGACAAGCTCGCCGATTTTTCGTCGTCGAGGCTGACCGCGATAGCCCCGGCGCCGCGCCTGCAATCGCTCGGCGCCAATGGCTGGGGCTGGCAGGCGCAGGACCTGCATCCGCAAGGCGTGGTCGGCAACGCGCTCGAGGCGCGGGCGGAAATCGGCACGGCCATTCTCGATCATGCCGCAGGGGCACTCGCAGAATTGCTACTGGAAATCGTGGAGATCTCACCGCAGGTGCTGATGCAACAGCCACGCCTCGAGGTCTGTCATGCGTTCCATCCTCATTGCATTCTCGGTTTGTTGTCTGAGCACGGCGGCATTGGCCTGCGGTGCCGAAACCGCCTGCGAGGTCGAATCAGGCCACTATATGGTTTCCGTGCCGTCGGGTTGGGACGGCGAGACGCCCTTGCCCGCCGCCATCTATTTCCATGGCTGGCAAAGCACGGCGGAAGCGGCCATGGCGAACGAACGGATGCGACAGGCGTTCGACGAGATCGGTGTGCTGCTGATCGTCCCGCAGGGAGCCGAGAAAACCTGGTCGCATGTCGGCTCGCCCACCCAGGCCCGCGACGAGATCGCCTTCATCGACGAGCTCCTGGCCGATATCGACGAGCGCTGGCCGATCGACCCTGACCGCTTCTGGGTCACCGGCTTCTCGCAAGGCGGGTCGATGGCCTGGGATGTGGCCTGTTATCGGGGCGATCGCTTCACCGCATTCGCACCGTTTTCGGGCACATTCTGGGACCCGTTACCCGAAACCTGCCCCTCGGGTCCCGTGAATCTGCGCCAGGTCCACGGCTTCATCGACAATGTGGTCCCGCTCGAAGGCCGGGCCATTCGCACCTGGCATCAAGGCGATGTCTTCGCCGGGCTCGACATTCTCCGCGAGGTCAATGGCTGCAGAGCCAATCCGACCGAGTTCGAAATGACGGACGAGCTGCGCTGCCGGATCTGGGACGGCTGCAGCTCCGGCGAGGAGTTGCGCCTTTGTTTGCATGACGGCGGCCACGGCATGCCGGAAGGCTGGGTCGCCGACACCTGGGCCTGGGTCCAGTCCGTCAGCGGCTAAAGCCCTACGTCTCGCGGTCGATATAGCTGCCACGGAAGCGGATATCGGCGGCACGGCGACCGCGGCGTCGTTCCTGGAGACGGGCTGCGTCCCTGTCCTGCCGCCACCCAGAGCGGATCGTATAGGATGCGGCCGCAGGACCTGAATCCAGGGCGCCGTCCAGCCTGATGATCTGTCCGTTGGGTCGAATAAGCTCGGCAGCCTGACCACATGGGCTTGCGTGTTTCACGGCAGCGCCTCTTTTTGTCGTTCACCTGACGTCGTAAAGATCTGGTAAACATGACCCGGATCTGCTCGATTTTGCGGTCCAATGATGCGACGGCGTATCGAAGTGTGCGCCGACTATTCATCATTTTATGCGGAGCGAACCATGACGCGCCGGCTATTCGGGACCGACGGGATCCGCGGCAAGGCCAACACCCATCCGATGACCGCCGAGGTGGCGCTGGCGCTCGGCAAGGCGGCCGGCCACCGGTTCCGTCGCGGCAGCCATCGCCATCGGGCGGTGATCGGCAAGGATACGCGGCTCTCGGGATACATGCTCGAGCCGGCGCTCACCGCGGGCCTGATCAGCGCCGGTGTCGACGTCATTCTGATCGGCCCGGTGCCGACTCCGGGCGTGGCTTTTCTGACCCGCAGCCTTCGAGCCGATATCGGCGTGATGATCTCGGCCTCGCACAACCCCTATTACGATAACGGCATCAAGCTCTTCGGCCCCGACGGATTCAAGCTCTCGGACGAGATCGAGGACGAAATCGAAGCCCAGATCGACGGCCTGTTGAGCCAGAACGGCAACCTCTCGCTCGCCCCGCCCGAGCGGCTCGGACGGGCGACCCGGCTCGACGATGCGCGCGGCCGCTACAGCGAAAACCTCAAAAGCAGCTTTCCCAAGGGTCTCGAACTGGACGGCCTGCGGATCGTCGTCGATTGCGCCCATGGTGCCGCCTACAGCATCGCCCCGGACCTCTTTTGGGAACTCGGTGCCGAAGTCATCCGCATCGGCACCAGCCCCGATGGCTTCAACATCAATCAGGGCTGCGGCTCGACCCATCCCGAGGCGCTGCGCCAGAAGATCATCGAAACCCGGGCCGATCTCGGCGTCGCCCTCGACGGCGATGCCGACCGCTTGGTGCTGCTCGACGAGAAGGGCGACATCATCGACGGTGATCAGGTCCTGGCGATCATCGCCGCCGACTGGGCGCGCGACCAGCGGCTGACGGGCAAGGGCATCGTCGCCACGCAAATGTCCAATCTCGGCCTCGAAAAGTTTCTTTCAGGCAAAGGCCTGGAATTGGTCCGCACCAAGGTCGGCGATCGCTACGTCGTCGAGAAAATGCGCGAGCTCGGCTGGAATGTCGGGGGCGAGCAATCCGGCCATATCGTCATGACCGATTTCGCGACCACCGGCGACGGTCTTCTGGCAGCGCTCCAGGTCCTGGCCGTGCTGCGGCGTGGCGACGGGCCCTTGAGCGAAATCGGCCGGCCCTTCGAGGCCTTTCCGCAAAAGCTGAGGAACTTGCCGATGCCGCGACGGATCGACCTCGAGGACCCCGAGCTCAAGACGATCCTCGATGCCAATCAGCAACGGCTGGGCGCGCGTGGTCGCCTTTTGGTGCGTCTCTCCGGGACCGAGCCACTGCTTCGCATCATGGTCGAGGCCGACGACGAACCTTTGCTCGACGACGTGCTCGAGGCGGTCAGCGACGCCGTCACCAAAGCCGCATCCAGCGTCGCCGCCTGACATTCCGGTGACAGGCCCCAACCCCAAGAGCTCCAAGATACTGCGCGGCAAATGCCTGTGCGGCGCCGTCGGCTACACGGTGGCGGACGAATTCACTTACGCCCTGAACTGCCATTGTTCGAATTGCAGGCGGGCCACCGGCGCCGCCTTCAAACCCTTCGCCGGCATCGAACGCCCTAAGCTGCAGGTTGTCGAAGGCCCGAAACACCTGCTGATCTTCGGCGACAACAACGCCCACGATGCTCACTGCAAGACCTGCGGCTCGTTGCTCTACTCGGTCGTCCGCGACGGCGCTTTCGTCCACGTCACCATGGGCACCCTCGTCGACAGCCCGACCATCCGCCCGACCGCGCACATCTTCACCGGCTCCAAGGCCTCCTGGTTCGACATCACCGACGACCTGCCCCAGCATGAAGAGTTCTGATCGACACCAGCCCGGAGCATTCGTGATCTCGACGCCCATCCCGACTGAGTTTGTCGAGCCTCACGCGCAACCGACCCTAAGCCGATCACCGTGTCGCCGCCAAACCCAGTTCGGCGGCGATAGCGTGCAGTCGCTTATCTTTCGTCCATAGCCTCGCGTCAGGCGTTAATCGGGTCGCGGCGAGAAGATGCGCGTCGACATAGCCGATGCCACGTCCGAACAACGCGAGACGGCTAACAAAAAGCAGAACTTCGGAGTCCGTAGCGAGGCTTGCCTGCGGAAGATCCAACAGCGCCGTCAAGATAATCTCATGTTGGCGTAAATGGCCAAGTGCGAGCTCACCCACGACAAAGGGGTGCGTCAGAACCGTTCCGGCATCGAGCAAATCGGCGAGCTCGTTCTCGCCATCACGCAAATGGTCGACCCAGATGGAACTATCGACCAGGATCATCCGTCGACCGTCGTCGGGACGGTGCCTCGAGATCGGGTTCGCTGCCGCCCAATCGCGCCAGCCGGCGCGCACTCTCACGCTCGATAAGAGCCTTGAGCGCCTCGCGAACCAGGCTGGACTTCTCCTTTAGCCCGGTAAAGTTCTGTGCCTTCGCGACCAGTTCATCGTCCAGAGCGAGTGTGGTGCGCATCTGCAAACTCCATCAATCGGCACGATTTTAGCATCATTTGATGATCAATTCCATGCCTATATTGGGGCTGGCCTCCCAAACCGACTTGATCAGCAACGCGTTCAGCCGCAACTGCTTGTTTCGCCCCCTGGCGAGAAATGCAGCGCAAGATAAAGTCCGGCCTCGGGACCAACACGTTGCCGGAGGCCACAATGATCTTGGCCGAGTACTGCCACACTATGGCGCTTTATAATCAATGGCAAAACCGCTCGCTCGTGGCTGCCGCCGACGGCCTGACCGACACCGGGCGCCGTCAGGAGCGTGGCGCGTTCTTCGGTTCGATCAAAGCGACATTCAATCATCTCTTATGGGACGATGCGCTATGGCTGGCGAGGTTTGCGGGGGATGAGCGGCCCGAGGATAGTTTGCCGGTATCATTGGAGCATCCCGGCGACTGGGCCGAGTTCAAAAAATCGAGGCAGCACCGGGACCTGGCCCTGATCGATTGGGCGCATGCTTTGAAGAATGCGGATTTGGCGGGCAACGTCGCGTGGTTTCCAGGCGGCTCTGATCAGCGAATCGAAAAGCCGCGTGCGCTGTGCATCGTGCATCTCTTCAATCCCCAAACGCATCATCGGGGACAGATCCACGCGATGTTGACGGCAGCGGGTGCGCACCCTGAACCGACCGACCTGCCGATGCTGGCCAGGCCGAGCTGATCCTGCTCCACCCGCAGCGAAATCGTATCCCAGACGTAGCCGCGTATCCGTCACCGTACCTCTCCATGGTGGCGACAATTAATTCCACTCATGGCGCGTAAAATCTATTGTCCCGGCATGTGATCCAATCCATACGCGCATCACGCACGCCGAATCAAAACCGACAAGAAGGTAGCAAAATGGGACTGAAGGTGATCGGGTCGGGCTTTGGCCGAACCGGGACGATGACGGCCAAGGACGCGTTGACGATGCTGGGGTTCGGCCCGTGTCACCACATGTTCGAAGTCATGCAGAATCCGAAACAACTACCTTTCTGGAAGGCGCTTGCGGCGGGCGATAAGGTCGAATGGGCCGACGTCTTCGAGGAATACACCTCGCAGGTCGATTGGCCGGGCGCCCATGTCTGGCACGAGACCTCGATCGCCTTTCCGGACGCCAAGGTGATACACACCGAGCGACCGGAAGACGATTGGTGGAACAGTTTCAACGGCACCATCGGCAAATCTTTCGCTCGCCGTTCCGAACTCGGATTGCCGCCGCATATCGACGATATATTCCAGACCATGAGCGGCTGGTTCCTGAAGGAGACCTTCACCGACTTCACCGACCGTACGGCGGCGATCGCCGCCTATCGCTGCAACAACGAAAAGGTGCGGGACACGATCCCGGCCGACCGCCTGCTGGTCTACAACGTCGCCGAAGGCTGGGACCCGCTCTGCCGCTTCCTCGAAGTCCCCGTACCGTCCACGCCCTTCCCGCACCACAACATCCGCCAGGAATTCTGGCAACATTTCGGCGGCGAGCCCGCGTAACGAAACACGTTATTGGGTCGAAAACGCCCCCACGAGCATCGGCCCATCCCTCCCGGTTCTGCGGGGCCTACAACTTGCCCTTGCCGATCGCCTCTCGCAGCACCTTCTCGACACGCGCATTGTAGCCACGCCCCGACGCTCGAATGGCGTCGACCACGTCGGCTGCCAAGCGGAAGCCGATATGGACTTTGGGCCTATCGACCGGCGGCCGGCCCAATCGCTTCCAGCTTTTGTGTTGGTCCGGAAACACCTCT
>JBGSYN010000130.1:0-3366 GCA_041750975.1 Geminicoccaceae bacterium
CGAGACGATGCCGAAGGCGGGAAGGGCGACGATATAGACTTCCGGGTGCCCGAAGAACCAGAAGAGGTGCTGGAAGAGGATCGGGGAGCCGCCGCCATAGCTGAGCTGCTCGCCCATCTCGACCAGCGCCGGCATGAAGAAGCTCGTGCCCAGCACGCTGTCGAAGAGCATCATCACGGAGGCGACGAAGAGCGCCGGGAAAGCCAGGAGTGCCATGACCGATGCGGTGAAGATGCCCCATACCGTGAGCGGCATGCGCATCAGCGTCATGCCCCGCGCCCGGCCCTGCAGCACGGTCACGACATAGTTCAGGCCGCCCATGGTGAAGCCGATGATGAAGAGGATCAGCGAGACCAGCATCAGGATGATCCCAGCACCCTGACTGCCCGGCGTGCCCGAGAGGATCGCCTGCGGCGGATAGAGAGTCCAACCCGCACCCGTCGGCCCGCCGGGGGCGAAGAAGCTCGCTACGAGGACCAGCACCGCCAGGAGGTAGATCCAGTAGCTCAGCATGTTGACGTAGGGAAACACCATGTCCCGGGCACCGACCATCAGCGGGATCAGGTAGTTGCCGAAGCCGCCAAGGAACAAAGCGGTCAAGAGATAGACCACCATGATCATGCCGTGCATGGTGATGAACTGGTAATAGGCCTCAGGCGTGATGAAGGAGAAGGTGCCCGGAAAGCCGAGCTGCAGCCGCATCAGCCAGCTGAGCACCAGCGCCACCATGCCGATCCCAATGGCCGTGCTCGCGTACTGGATCGCGATGACTTTGGCGTCCTGGGCGAAAACATATTTCGTCCAATAGGTTTTCGCATGATAGAGTTCGACATCCGCAACCTCGGCAGCCGGGATGATTGGCGCCGCCCCCCGCGGCGTGACATGGGCCATTGCTATTTCCCCCTGTGCATCCGCATGTTCATGGCCGGACCTGATCGGCCGAGCCGAGTTGTGTTGGGCCGCTTAACTCGGCAAAAGTCGACTGCTCCTGCAGCCAGGCATCGTAATCCTCTTCCGTGTTGATCTGGACATAGCCGCGCATAAAGCCGTGCCCCGTGCCGCAGAGTTCGGCGCACAGCACTTCGAATTCCCCGGTCCGCGTCGGCGTGAACCAGAAATAAGTGACCATGCCCGGCACCATGTCCATCTTGGCGCGAAACTCGGGCACATAGAAATCGTGCAGCACGTCGATCGACCGCAGCAGCATCTTGACCGGCTTGCCGATCGGCAAATGCAGATCGCCGCCCTCGATGACCAGGTCGTCCTGACCATTCGGATCGTTGGGATCAAGCCCGAGCGGATTTTCAAAGTTTACCAGCCGGCTTTGAGACCTGCCGAGTTGGCCATCATCACCAGGCAGCCGATAGCTCCAGAACCATTGCTGGGCGAACACCTCGACCTCGGTCGCCTCGTCCGGCACGGTGACGAATTGGTTCCAGACATAGAGACCGGGCGCCAGCATCGCCGCCACGCCTACGGCCGTGGCGATGGTCAACCAGGATTCGAGCTTCTTGTTCTCCGGTTCGTAATCGGCGCGCCTGCCCTCCTTGTGGCGGAACCGAAAGACGCAATAGGCCATGAACAGGACCACAGCCGAAAAGACGGCGCCGGTGATCCAGAAAGTGATTGTGAGAGTGTCGTCGATGTAGCCCCAGTTCGAGGCAATAGGCGTCCACCACCAAGGGCTCAGTATGTGAAACAATACTGAGCCGACGACAACTAGAGCGAGTACAATCGCTATGGCCATGCTCAACATCCCCGCCCCGGCTTTAGGGAGATTGTGACATCTTCACCGGGTTTCGTTGATCTACTACGCAATTTCGGATCGGAAATCTAGGACTGTTGACGTCATCGGCCTCCGCTATGTCAACAGGTCCGACAACAATCTCACCGAAAGCGACTTCGCCTTCACGTAACATGCGGTATCGGCGCTCGGCCCTCCCGAAAATCTGAATTGTTGGACCAACAAACCGCCAGATGGTCTGCCTCAGTCATGACGATTCCATGATCTGGCGTTACCGATCCCCGGGAATTGGGGGCCAGGAGCGTGATACGGAATCGCCTGACCAGCGCCTGCGCCAATCGCGGTAATGTCATGGTTGTCGCCCAACGAGGCAGTTGGTGAAAAGACGGCGAGATCATTCTTGCCGAAAATTCGATCTCGCCAATTGACCATGCTGTCCAGATTAGCGCCGTGACAGTCGAGTTCGATGTCCGCAAAACCGAGGACGGCGACTATGTGATCATTCAAGACACCGCGCTCGACCGCACCTATCGCAGGCTGTGGGCGGCGGCGCTGCGATAGACCTGGCTGTAGATCTGGCGGACGACTTCGAAGATGAAGGCGGTGCTCCAGCCGAAGAGGATCATGCCGTTGACGGATTCGAAGCTGCTCAGGAGGCGCCATTCCTCGGAGAGGACGAGATCGCCGAAGCCGACGGTGGTGAAGGCCGAGGTCGAGAAATAGAGGGCGGCTTCCAGGGTCGGCAATTCGTTGATCGAGGAGGTCGAGTAATAGAAGAGCGCCCAGACCCAGATTTCGATGACATGGGCGACAAAGACGGCGACGACGACGAATGCGGAGGTGGCGGCGCGCCAACGCGTTTCGACCTGGGGATTGAAGGCATAGAAGGCCTTCATGATGAATTCGAGGCTGAAGGCGTGCACGACCACCGTGGTCAGGATGAGTGCCGCTCCGATGAGGGTTTGCATCAGCATGAATCTTGGGCCTCCGGCGACGTGAATCGTGGGGTGCTTGGGGAGTACATTTTCTATCTTGACTACGCAGAAAACTCGTCCAGTGATAAGGAGCCGAATAGAGCCGAAAGAAGGAGACTGGTCGGAGGCTGCGATTGATAGCACTCAGAGATCGATCGAGCCCATGGTCACCCTGCATCACTTTACCAATCCCCAATGGGTTGCCAATCTGGGTGGCTGGACCAATGGGAGATCATCATATCTGTTTTCACGATACTGTCACCGAGTTGGCGAGTTGCGGGGTGAACTTGTTCGGTACTGGATTACTATCGATAAGCCCATTGTTTGTGGAAAAAATGGCTATATTACTAATATCCCATGAATATACCCGACATTCAGGCGGCGTACCGCACCGCAGGCGGCGTGAAGTAGGCTTGGATGCGGCGAGATGAGCGCTGGATGGTGCGGGTGTTGTTGATCAGCTGGTCTTGGGTAGCCGGCTGGGACTGCTGCCGTAGCTTCTGCTTCAGGTCGTTGTTCAACTATTCGTCGGGATTGTGGTCGGGGGCGTAGGCCGGCAGAAAGAACAGCTCGATCTCGTGGGCGTGGTTGGCCACCCACGTCTTGACCTTGGCCGCATGGTGCACCTTGAGGTTGTCGACGACCAGG
>JBGSYN010000131.1:0-73424 GCA_041750975.1 Geminicoccaceae bacterium
GCAAAGGTCACCGATCAAGTCTCGCCGAGGACTCCGCCGCCGTGGAAGCCGCCATCGACGTTGATGACCGTGCCTGTCGTGTAGGATGATTCGGTGCCGGCGAGGTAGAGGGCGGCGCCGGTCACTTCGTGCGGCTCGCCGTAGCGTTTCAGCATCAGCCGGCCGAGCATACCGGCGCCGGGAATTGAGTTAGCGTCAGTCTTGCCGACGCGGATGGCGGCCGGAGAAATCGCGTTGACGCGGATATCGTGCGCGGCGAGCTCGGCGGCCATCACCTGGGTGAGGTTGATGATGCCGGCCTTGGTAGCGCCATAGGCGGCGCGGCCATGGCCGCCGTGCTGGCCCGATACAGAGGCCATGTTGATGATGGAGCCCTGGCGGCCGCTCTTGATCATGAGCCTTGCCGCTGCCTGGCCACAGAGAAAGACACTGCGCAGGTTGAGCGCTTGCGTGTGCTCCCAGAACTCAAGCGTCGTATCCAAAAAATTCATGCGCGTGGTGGCGCCGGCATTGCTGACCTGCACATCGAGGCCACCGAAATCATGTTCGACATAGCCGTACAGATGGGCGATGGCGGCAGCATCCTTGACATCCGTCCGGCGAAACATCACGCGAGATCCAAGGCGATCGGCAAGCTTGACGGCTGCGTCGTCCGCAATATCCGCGATGACGACCGTTGCCGCCCCTTCTTTGACAAAGCCTTCAACAATGGCGCGGCCAATGCCCAAGGCACCGCCCGTGACAACGCAGATCTTGTTTTCCAGCCGGCCGGCCATTCTCGTCCTCCTTTGCCATTCTGTCTCTTGCCTACCACAGGCCAACGTGCGTTCTTGGCTATAGTGCCTATCATGCAGGAGAATATAGCGCGATGGCAGCGGTCGAGATCGAATGCGTCGTCGATATCGGAGCTCAAACAGGCGAGGGTGCTGTCTGGGATACCGAGGCACAGGCCCTGTTCTGGGTCGATATCCCGGCAGGGAAGCTCTATCGTTTTGACCCGGTCACCGGCGAGAACCGCCGTTGGGAGTTCGACGAGCCGATCGGCTGCCTGGCACTTCGTCGGGCCGGTGGGGCGATCGTGGCCCTCAAGAGCGGCTTCCATAGTTTCGACTTCGACACCGGTGCATGCGTCCGGATTCACGATCCCGAAGCCGACAAGCCGAAAAACCGGTTCAATGACGGGGCGACTGACCGGCAGGGACGTTTTTGGGCCGGAACCATGGTGATGGATCAGTCGGCCAGGGAGGGCAGCTTCTATCGGCTCGATCCCGACATGAACTGCAAACGCTGGCTGGGTGATTTTCATGTCACCAACGGCCTTGCCTTCAGCCCCGATGGCAGGACGATGTATTGCTCGGACTCGAACAAGGATGTGCAGACGATCTGGTCGATGCCGTATGATGTGGCGACCGGCGAGCCCGGCGAGCGGCGGGTCTTTTTCGACGCCCGCGAGGTGGCAGGACGGCCCGATGGCGGCACTGTCGATGCAGAAGGGTGCTACTGGATGGCCGGCGTCGGCGGCTGGATGCTGGTCCGGATCACGCCGACAGGCCGGGTGGATCGGATCGTCGAACTGCCGATCGAGCGGCCGAGCAAGCCGATGTTCGGGGGAGCCGATCTCGACACGCTCTTCGTGACGTCGATCGGTGGCGGTCAGACGCGAGGCACCGAAGCTCGCCAGCCCCAGGCAGGTGGTCTGTTCGCGGTCAGGAACCTCGGCGTCAAAGGTGTTCCGGAGACCAGATTTGCCGGCTGATGAAGTTCTCGCCGATATCTAGCTGGCGTCGCCTTCCTTGGGCGGTTGGACCGTAATCCGGAATGCGGCGGAACCTTTCGGATCATGCCAGAACGAGAGCGTGCTGTATTTTTCGAAGAGATCGGGCGGCAGCACCGTGCGTCTCGGCTTGTATTCGACCTTGCGTTTGACCGTGTGAAGTCCCGGTGTCGAGAGCTGCGCATCGAATTCGGGCTCGGCATACTCGACATTGTCGAAATCGTGTTCGTGCCATTCCTCGTCGAGAAACTTATAGATCAGCTGCATCGTTTCACCCGGCCGCTGTACGAGGATGTCATACTCGATCAAAAGCAGCGATTTCGAATATTCGCTGTAATAGGCCTCCTTGAGGGCCGACCAGGCAAAGCCGACTAGACGGTCGCGATGCGCCAGGGCTTCGACCCGGCTGAATACGGTGGCCCGCTCATCCGGGGTCCCGAACAGGCGGGAAGGCTCGAAAGCGTTCTTGCGCACGAGGTGTTCGATACTGTCCATGACCCAGGAAACATTGCGCACGCAGCAGAGGATCTTGCTTTCCGGGAAAATCGACATCAGCGCCGGCAGGCGGGAGCTCCAGCCGCGATTGGTATCGAAGATGACATCCTTGTCGGAAACCGGGCGATAATAAGCCTCGAACAGGCCTTTCAGGAGATCCTTCTTCTGTTGTTCCGCAATAAACAGTGCCGTTTCGTTATGCGAGCCCATGGCGTTCAGCATGAGGCCGAAGAAGGTCCCGACGGGACCCGTCATCGCAGCGTGGAAGCGAGGATTCTGACGAAGGATCCCGGCGAGGAGGGTCGAGCCGGCCCGCGGTAGACCGGAGATGAAATGAATTTTCGGCAGCATGGGCACCCCCTCATCAGAGCTATCCCAGGCGCCTTAGCTGCTGCTGTGGCCTTCCGCAACGGCAACGGGCTCGGCGGCAATAGCAGTCGCATCGAACGGGAAGTGGCCGGCGGCCAACCACGCCGCGCCGAACAGACCGAGCCAGAACAACTCTAACGTAGCGAGGGCGTGCGCTGACCCGCGGGAGAACTCGATTTTCAAGAAGGGCGGGCTGAGAAATACGCACTATATGCGTAGCGTCGCGCTACCTTTTTCGCTTCCCGGAGCTTTTTCTCAACCATGGCACTAGTCGGCAGCTATCGCTTAGCTCCTGTTTTGAGGTTCGACACCTGTTCGGAAGTTAGCGGACGAAAACCGCGATCCTTGAGCAGCAGGAACAGTTTGGCGGTTTCTTCGAGTTCCTCCGTCGCATACATCGCCGCATCCAGGGACGTGCCCGCCACAACCGGTCCATGATTGGCAAGAAGGACTGCACGATGCTTGTCGGCGAGGGCCTCGACGGCGGGTCCTAGCGCCGGATCGCCTGGCGCAAAATACGGCACGAGCGGCAACGAACCGACCCGCATGACGTAGTAGGCTGTGATCGGCGGCAGCACGTCGGCGGGATCGATATCGGCGAGGCAACTCACCGCGACCGAGTAGGTCGAATGCAAATGAACCACTGCCCGGGCTTCGCTCCGGTGCCGGTACATGCCAAGATGAAGAAAGGTCTCCTTGGTCGGTTTGTCGCCGCTCAGATGGTCCCCCGTATCGCCGAGTTTGGATAGCCGTCCCGGGTCGAGTTCGCCGAGCGAGGCATTGGTCGGTGTCATCAACCACCCGTCGTCGACGCGAACGCTAATATTGCCCGAACTCCCGAAAGTAAGACCGCGATCGAACAATGACTTACCGCATCGGCAAATGGCTTCGCGCAACTTGGTCTCGGTCATCGCTGCAGATCTCCGATGGAAGCTTCAGTGCATGGATTTGAGTGCTTTGGCAAAAAAGTCGGGAGTGCCGAAATTGCCTGATTTAAGCGCAAGGGCCAGCGGATTCGGCCCAAGTGCAAGGCAAGCCGGCACGCCCGGATCGATCTGCGGGCCGATCTGAAGGCCGTAAATGCCAAGCGCACTGACAACCGCGCCCGAAGTTTCGCCGCCGGCAATCACCAGACGCCGCACGCCGCGTTCGACCAGGCCCTGTGCGATCGCCGCCATGTGTTTCTCGATCAGCTTCCCCGACTGCTCCCGGCCAAGCCGTTGGTGCAATTCCTGGACCTCTTCGGGCGGCGCACTCGAATAGATCAGAACAGGGGTGGCTTCGAGATGCGGCCCGGCCCAATCGAGGCACTCCCCGGTCAGTCCCTCCTCGCCAAGGCGCGAGGTATCGAGCTTCATCGACGGCGTGGTCTGTTGCATCACGGTAATCTGCTCGAGCGTCGCCTTTGAGCAGGATCCGGCGAGGACCGCCTCCTTGCCTTCGATCGGAGGAAGCGCCGCCGCCACATGATTTGAGTAAAGGAGGCCGGCGTCGCGAAAATTATCGGGCAGTCCTAGGGCAATGCCCGATCCTCCCGTGATCAGAGCATGATCGGCGCAGGCGTGACCGACTGTGATCAGATCCTGATCGCGGATCGCATCGGTGACGGCGAACCGGCAACCCTGTTCATGTAGACGCTCGAATGTTGCGCGGACGGCTTCCGTACCCTGTTCGATGACGGACATCGGGACCAAACCGACCTTGTTCGGTGTCTGCTGTTGCAGGACCCGAACGAGGTCGGAATCGGTCATTGGCGTCAATGGGTGATCGCGCATGTGGGTCTCGGAGAGAAGCCGATCGCCGACGAAGAGATGCCCTTGGAAGATGGTGCGCCCGGTTTCCGGAAATGCCGGACAGGCAATTGCGAATTCGGCTTGCAATGCGTCGAGGATAGCGTCGGCGACAGGACCGATATTGCCCTTAGGCGTACTGTCGAAGGTCGAGCAATATTTGAAGAAGAATTGGCGGGCACCCGCACGCTTAAGCCACGCCAGCGCCGCCAGACTTTCGGCCATCGCCTCTTCAACGGGTGCGGTACGCGATTTGAGCGCAATCGTCAGAGCGTCAACCTGCGGTATCGCAACATCGTCGTCCGGCACGCCGATCAATTGGACGGTGCGCATGCCTCGCCGCACCAGGGTGTTGCAAAGATCGGTAGCGCCTGTGAAGTCGTCGGCGATACAGCCCAGTAATACGCTCATCTATCCCCCTGACGGTCTTTGCAATCGGCTCGACCGGTCTTACCGCATGGTTAGGGAGGGGGCGAGTTTCTTCGGACCCGTTTGATCATGGTGCATTCTTGATCGGCCGCGCGTCCCGACCACATTTAAGAGCGGTCGACGCCGAATTCGGGTCGGCCGGCCTCCGGCTATTGTTGGCCGAGGGCGTAAAACCGATTGCTTTAAATGAGGGTCGGATAATGGGTTCGACGAAATTTGCGCGAGGCTGCTTAGGCTACTCGTCGACGCGTGAGAGAGGCTGCTATGAGCCAAGCGCTGTATAATCGTCTGGGCGTCAAGAAGGATGCGAGCCAGAGTGAAATCCGGCGCGCGTACCGAGACTTGGCGAAGAAGCATCACCCTGACGCCAACTCTGGCGATAGTAGGGCCGAGAACCGCTTCAAGGAGATTTCGGCGGCCTACGAGGTCCTCAAGAATAAAGACTCGCGGGCACGCTATGACCGTGGTGAAATCGACGATCATGGCGTCGAGCGGGCGCCGGCGAGCGGATATTGGCGGGGCGCCGGTGACCCACGCAGCCAGGCTGGCTTCGAGTTCCGGTCAACGGGGCCGCAAGGGGGTTCGCCTGCAGGTGGCACCAACACCGGCTTCGGCGGTTTCGACGACATTATCAATGAGTTATTCGGCCGGAGCGGGCGGCGTGCCGAAACGGGTGAAGACTTTCGCGGTTTTCATGCGCCGGGTGCTGATGTTCGTTATAGTCTAGAAGTCGATTTCCTGACTGTCGCGCGCGGCGGCAAGGAGCGAGTCAACCTGCCGGACGGCCGCACGCTCGATGTCAACATTCCCTCGGGCGTGACCGACGGTCAGGTGTTGCGCCTCAAGGGACAGGGAGGATCCGGTCTCGCCGGGGGCCCTAACGGCGACGCATTGATCGAGATCAAGATCCGACCCGATCCGCGATTTACGCGAGAGGGGCTCGACCTCGTCGCCGACCTGCAAGTGCCCATTGCGGTCGCTGTTCTCGGCGAGAAATTGCGGGTCGAAACGCTCGACGGAGATGTGACGGTCCAGATCCCCGAAGGCGCTAGCTCCGGACGCAAGCTCCGTCTGCGCGGCCGCGGCATCAAAGATGCCAAGACCGGGAATATAGGGGACATCTATCTGAGGCTCATGATCACGCTGCCGTCAGAGGCCGAGCGCGAACTCCGTGAAGGGTTGCGGGCATGGGCGCAAAAACAACGTGATCGTGCCCATGTCTGAACCGGCCAGTCTGAGGGCGGCCTAAGCTAGAGTTGTCGGATCTCTACAGCGACGGCCTCGCCTCCGGTATGCCGTAGCGTATTACGGAGCGGCCTGCCAAAGCCGTCGGCTTCGATCTCGAATGTATCTCCAGGTTCGGTAATGATCCCGTCGGCTACACTCAGGGTCGCGGTCCCGAAATAGTGGACATGGATGTCCCCGGGCCGACAGAACATCGGATATTTGAAGTGGTGATGTTCGAGATTGGCGAGGCTGTGAGACATGTTCGCTTCGCCGCTCTTGAAGGGCTTCGACCAGATCACTTCGCCGTTGCGTCGAATTGAGCTCATGCCTTCGACGGAGTCTGGAAGCGGTCCGAGACGCAATTCCGGCCCGAACGAGGAGGCTCGGAGCTTGGAATGCGCCAGATAAAGGTAGTTCTGACGCTCCATGACGTGATCCGAGAATTCATTGCCGAGGGCAAAACCCAGTCGATAGGGCAACCGGTCCTGCCCGATCAGATAGATCCCCGCAACTTCCGGCTCCTCGCCGCCGTCGAGGGCGAAGGGCGGCATTTCCAGTGCCGCCTCGGGTGCTGCAACGCTGGTGCCGTCGCCCTTGAAGAACCATTCGGGCTGAACGCCGATGCTACCGGCCGCAGGTTTGCCGCCCTCAAGACCCAGTTTGAACATTTTCATGCTGTCGGTGAGATCCTCCTCCTTCACCGCATGCATGCTGTCACGAGTCGTTGCACTGCCGAGATGTGTTAATCCGGTTCCGGTAACCAGGAGATGGGCGGGATCGGCATGATCGACGGGATTGAACAGGCGACCCTGTTGGATGACGCGATCGTAGTCTTCCTGATCGCCGCCACGTCGTTCTTCCGCGGCTTCCGCGAGAGTTTGCCCATTCGCAATGGCTTCTCTCGCGAGATCGGCGATGGTGCCGGTATTTCGCAGCAGGTGAAGATCGGCGCCTTCAACGATTGCAACCGCGCGCCTGCCGCTTTCGGTCTGGATTTGAACCAGGTTCACAATGGACCTCCCAAAAATTCTTCGGTCTTTAAGAAGTCATCGCTTTGCGGGAGGCGTGAGGCAGCGTCCAGTTATTTTCTGAGGTTTTAGGAATTGGTCGTGGGCACCAGACGGTAAAGCCCGCCATTCCTCTCATCGGTCAGAATGTAGAGGAATCCATCTGGGCCTTCTTCGAGATCGCGGATGCGCCCGATCTCGTCTTCGATGAGCCGCTCTTCAGCCACGATTTGGCCGTCCTCGATGTCCAGCCGGACGATGAGCTGGAATTTGAGCGCACCGACGAAGAGATCGCCCTGCCATTCCGGGAAAGCCTCACCGGAATAGAAAGTCATGCCTGATGGAGCGATCGATGGGTCCCAGAAATGAACTGGTTCTTCAATGCCCGGCGCTGTCGACCGATCGGTAATGGGTATCCCGCTATAGTCGATACCGAAGGTAGTCTCGGGCCAGCCATAATTGGCTCCGGCCTCGATGATATTGACCTCGTCGCCGCCTCTTGGGCCATGTTCGTGTTCCCAGATCTCGCCCGTTTCCGGGTGAAGCGTCATGCCTTGAGGATTGCGCACGCCATAGGCATAGATTTCAGGCCGGGCGGCGCCTTCGCCGGCAAATGGATTGTCCTCCGGGACACTGCCGTCATCGTTCAATCGGACAATTGTGCCGGCAAGATCGGACAAATCCTGAGCACGGTTCATCTCGCCGCGATCCCCGGTCGAGACAAAGAGATAGCCCTCATTGTCGAAGAGGAGCCTGGAGCCGAAATGGCGGCTGGTGAAGCTTCGGGGCTCGGAGGTATAAAGAACTTCCTGGTCCTCCAGACCATTCTCGCCAAGACGCGCACGCATCAGCTGTGTTGTGCTGCCCATGCCGTCAGCCGGCACCGAATAGGAAAGATAGATCCAGCGGTTCGTTTCGAAGTCGGGGTGCAAAGCGACGTCGAGCAGGCCGCCCTGGCCGCTGACCCAGACTTCCGGCACCCCTGCCACAGGTTCGGCCGCGAGATCACCATTGTCGATAATCCTGAGACGTCCCTCCAGTTCCGTTACCAGGAGCCGCCCATCAGGCAGAAACGCCATGCCCCATGGCTGGCTGAGATCACCAACCACGCGCTCCAACTCGAAATCATGCTTCTCGGAGGTGATTTCTCGGGCCTCGAAATCCTGTGCCTGGCAAGCGCCAACCCCGATGCCCAAGGTCGCTATCGCCGTGAGCCCGCCTCGGCGCAGTGCGTAGTCCATCTTTGCTTGCTCCCGATGCTGCATTCGCCACAAGACAAACTGGACTATTCGTTTTCTTCTTCCCGCGCTGATCGCATATCCCAGGCATCATTATGATAGACCGACCTGCCGCCATTGCCGAAGCTCGTTCGGACATAGGTGGCGACAGTGGCGAGTTGATATCCCTGCTAGGCTGTGCCTGCAGTGAAAGGCGATTTCATATACCACCTTTCTATATCTCTTGCCGAAAAAGGCATCGCAATGGATCATATTCCTATCGATGTCCTGTCGGGAGAGAACAGGAAGCCGGACTTTCTCGCCATCAATCCTGAGGGCACATTGCCCGTCCTCGAGCTGGACGATGGATCGAGGGTTTATGAGTCGTTGGCGATCATCGAATATCTCGAGGAGGTCTTTACGGCTCCCGACCTTGGCGGTTCGACCCCCCTCCCGCGGGCCAAGACACGGGAAATGGCGCAAATCATCGCTGAGGCCTACTCATTCTTCAATCGCGTTACCGGTCATGCGAACCCCGCCTTCCAAACTCGCTTCGAGCAGAACGCCGATATCGGCCGTTTCATGAAGCTGCAATATGTGGATCAACTCGGGAAAGTCGATCGGCGCCTGAGTGAGGGGGCCTATGTATGCGGCGATCAACTGACCTATGCCGATTGCATGCTATTCGCGTCGGCCCAGTTCGCGGCATTGCTCTACAAGTCACCGATACCAGCATAATTCGAGAACATCGCCCGCTTCTATCGTGACTTCGAGCGTCGCCCGAGCGCTGCCGCGCCAGACTATCCGGAAATGCTTGCGCAAATCGCTCCCGTCATGGATCCGGAGGATGCCTGATCCGCAGTTGTTCGATCTGAGGTCGGGGCGCGCCACTTCCCTCCACCGAATTGCGTCAAGTCTAGGAACAACGGACGGACTCGCCGTGATCGCCTGGAACCATTGAGCTTCGCATGTTTGTATCTTTAGACGCTCGCGATCATATCGAGCCTTGCGGGTCGGCGGCTGATCGCTTCGACGGCGCAAGCTTTATGTCGAGGGGCGGCTGTTCGGCGAGCGGCCGCTAATGAAGTCGCTTCGACCGGCCCCGGCGGAGGCTCAGCGGGACGAAACGGCAATGCGCGTTTCCGATCGAGCTTGATGCGATCAGCTCTCCGGCCAGACAAGCGAACGGTGCACCTGCGTGCCGGCCATGCGCCAACGGCAAGCGATACGGCATGCGGCACCGGCGCGCGACGTCACCACAGGCGAAGGCGCTGGGAATGCTGGTTTCCTTGGCCTCATTCGTGTGGATCTGGACGCCGAATGGGGTCTCTATCAGCGCGCAGCCCATCATTTCTGCGATGGGCGTTGCAGGGGCATTGCGCGGGACGGTGAACAGCCAGGCAAAATCCAACCGTCTGCCATCGGCCAGAGACACATCCGCATAGCCGTCAACCCTGGCGATCGGCGTTTCCTCGATGCTCACCTGCCGCCGCGCCAGATCCCGCCGCGCCTCTGGCTCGAGGGCCAGCGTGCCATTGATAAGGAAAGTCGCCTCGCCCCATTCCTGCAGGCCTTGCGCCTGATGGACCGAATTTGGTCCGGTTGCTATCACCCCGATGCGGCCCCGGTCCAACTCGTAGCCGTGGCAATAGGGGCAATGGAAGACGCTCGTACCCCACCGTTCAGCCAGTCCCGTGTTCGGGGGAAGCTGATCCAAGACCCCGGTGGTGAACAACAGGCGTCGACCGCGAAAACTCTCGCCTGTCTGCGTTGTCACCGTGAAGTCGTCCTTCACGCCAGCGGCCCTTGCGGCCAGCGCATCGACCCAGCTCAGTGTGGGATAGGCTTCAAGTTGCCCGCGGGCAGCCCGGGCGGTCTCGGCGGGATCGGCGCCATCCTGGCCTAGATATCCGTGCGAATGGCTGGCAAAGCGGTTGCGCCGCTGCCCGGCATCGATGATCAGCACTGTTCTGCGCGCACGCAGAAGCTGGAGGGCAGCTGCCATTCCGGCGTAGCTACCCCCGACAATGATCACATCGTATTGCATCTTCTATTCCTTCTGTGCCTGCCGCGCTCGATGCCGCCGCGCGAAATCGGCGGTGAGATTGGCAACGGTGACATGGACAAAGCGCGTTTGCTGGTGTCAGCATGTCTGACCGGCTCCCAAAAGGCCGCCTCCCTTCGAACCGGGATAGTGAACACGTCGGCTGGGCGGTTGTTGCTGCGCGAGGCCTCATGAGCGAAGGCCTTGATCAATCAGGTGGAGGCGCGCTCCACGGACACGCGCAACCAGGTCGAATTCCTGCAGAGGGGGGCAGCCCGCGGATTGTCGGCGTTGTGCTGGGCGATATCGACGTCAGCGATCACGAAGGGCTGCGCGTCTCGGTGGCTGACTCCAAAAAACTGATGCCGTCGCCCGTCAACACGCGAGCCAACCTGCGCCCTGACAGGATCGCTGGGGCCGAATTACACACCAAGCCATGACCTTACCGGGTGTTCAAAGCTGGACGAGAATAAGGATATTCACAAAAGAACGGGACACGCCCGAAGGCGCATCCCGAATGAGGAGGAAGAGAGAATATTCAATATAGAACTTTTTACGGCATGAGCACGGTATCGATTACGTGAATGACACCATTATCTGCCGGAACGTCGGCCGTGCTGACCTTTATCTGGTTCACGGAGACCCCGTTGAAGCCGCTCACCCGAACATCACTGCCCTGGACGGTCTCGACACTTTTGGCCATGCCACTGAGATCGCGAGACGACAAACGCCCCGGAACCACATGATAGGTTAAGAGCTCAACGAGTTGATCCTTGTTCTCGGGCTGCAGCAGGTTTTCGACAGTGCCTGCGGGAAGCTCCGCAAACGCCGCATCCGTCGGAGCGAAAACCGTGTACGGGCCCGGGCCGTGCAGCGTCTCGACGAGGTCGGCCGCCTGAATTGCCTGGACCAAAGTCGTGAATTGATCGTCTGCGGCTGCGGTCTCCACGATGTCAAGGGCGTAAGCAGAATTGGCGAACGAAAACGGTACGGCGATCGCCGCGGCCAGTGCCATTTTTCGAAGGGTCATTTGTGTCTCCCGATAAACGTTGTCTCATGCATAGGCGATAATTGCCGCATTTCTACGCAGTGAGCCTTTTCCAGGATCAAGGCGTTAAACGCAGGCAGTCTTTACACAGTTATCATAAGTGCAAACAGGCGAATTCGTTCCCTCCACCCGATTGGTTTGTGGATACCTATGGCCGGACTTGAGTTCGAGCGTATCGTCATTCTCACGGGCTCCGGCATTTCTGCCGATAGTGGCCACGCGACCTTTCGGGGGTCAGGTGGGCTCTGGCAAGGCCGGCGCTTCGAGGAGGTTGCTACGCCCGGCGCCTTCGTCGCCGATCCGGAGCTAGTCCATCGCTTCTATAACCTGCGACGCCGGCAGCTTCGCGATCCAGCCATTCAGCCCAATGCCGGTCATCGCGCGCTAGCCCGGCTTGAACGTGAGTGGCCGGGTGAGGTCTTGGTGATCACGCAGAATGTCGACAATCTCCATGAGCGGTCAGGGACCTTGAACCTCCTCCATATGCACGGTGAATTGGCCCGCTGCCGATGTGTCGAATGCGGCGAGGAATTCGAGTGGTTTGACGATCTTGAGACCCGAACGGCATGTCCGAACTGCGGGCGAACGGGCTGTTTGCGGCCGGCGATCGTCTGGTTCGGCGAACAGCCCTGCCACATGCAAAAGATCGAGCATTCGCTCGAATATTGCGACCTGTTCGTGGCCATAGGCACTTCCCATACCGTTTACCCGGCCGCCGGTTTCATCGCCCTCGTCAACACCTTCGGCACCGCCCACACTGTCGTGTTCAATCTCGAACCAGCGATGCACAGCGCCTTTGCCGAACATTATCATGGCCGGGCTTGCGATCTCCTGCCTCGATGGGTCGATCGAATTCTGGAAAGCCCTCGGACAAGCTGTGGATAATTCTGGAAAACGCCCGCCGATCAATTGCCGCTGATTGCGGTTGAGCGACGCTGATTGGCGCTCAATGCCGTGGCGCTTGAGCAAACGAGGCTTGTTGCTCCGCGGTCGCTTCACCTTGATGCTTGGCTTTCCATTCACCGTAAGGCATGCCATAGACCATCTCGCGCGCCTTTTCGTAATCGACCTCCAGGCCGCGCTCATCGGCCGCCGCCGCGTACCATTTCGACAGGCAGTTCCGGCAGAAACCGGCAAGATTCATAAGATCGATATTCTGAACATCGGTCCGCTCGCGTAGGTGGGCCACGAGGGTTCGAAATGCCGCTGCCTCGAGTTCGAGCTTGGTTTGATCATCGATTTCGGAAGTCGCCATGGCGGGCTCCAGTTTCCATCATTTTCGTCAACTCAACTGGATGTGGGGCCGTTGCCGCTCACCGCAAGTTCGATGGCCGGTCGTCGCGTGGCGCATGCCGATGCTGAGAGGTAGGTCTTCAATCAGTGCAAGGCGGATCCACCGCGGCGGGTCCGGAGATAGGCCTCGACCTGCCGGACCGCCGCATTGAAGGCATCGCGTAGCGCCACATAGACATCCGCGTGGGCAGGATCCTTGCTGTGCGCCTGGTTCACCACCAGGTCCTTGCCGGGAAGGGCGATGTGAATTCGGACCGCGAAGAGATTGCCCTTGGTGTGCGTCCGGTGGTCTTTTTCGACCACGACGCGGCAGCCCGTGATCTTGTCGGAGAAGCGCTCAAGGACCCGGGCCTTCTCACGGATCCGTTGCTCGAGTGCTGCCGAAGACGGGATCTGATGGAATGCAATTTCCAGGGGGAGCCTGGAGTCGTCGGCCATCTCGGTCTCCACAGCTGCCCCTTGATTCAGAGAGGCTGGTCGCAGTGATACGTTCAGGGCAACTTTCTCTTGTCTACCATAGCGTTAGAAAATGCCAAGTTGAGCGTCACGTTCCGAGCAACGTCGTTTCGATCAGCCAGTCGACGATGGCCTGCCGCGCTTCTTCCGGATCGGCACCTTGTTTCACTGCCGTCTCGAAGACCTCGATCTGATGTTCGGCACTTGTGCCGCGTGCGATCAGCGCCTGTGTGCCCTCGATGATGTCGAGCGATCCAAAACGAATTGCTTCCTCTCGCAGGATGCCGACTAGTTCCTCGATCAAACTCGCAAAGGGCACGAGCTGCCTCTGGCCCAGATCCAGGAGCGTGCCGGTCACGCCATAGCGCTGTGCGCGCCATTTATTCTCCTCGAGCAGCATCCGGCGATAGGAGCGCCAGGTCTGGTTGTTGGCGCGCAGCCGATAGAGAAAGGAGAGCAGCGCTTGGTAGAGGGCGGCCAGGATCACCGTATCCTCGAGCCGCGTGCACATGTCGCAAACGCGCATCTCCAGGGTCTGCTGCTTGATGCTTGGGCGGATGTCCCACCAGATCTTGGTCGGGTCGTCACAGACCTCGCACTCGGCCAGGAGATCGAGAAAATGCTGCCAATCCCTGAAACTCTCGAAATGCTCCGGAAAGCCCGTCCGCGGCAAGTCGCCGAAGATCGTCGTACGAAATGACTTTAGACCCGTTTCCTGGCCCTCCCAGAACGGCGAGGACGTGCTGAGTGCCAGAAAATGCGGTAGGAAGTATGCCATCTGACCCATCAGATCGATGCGCAGATCGTCGTCGTCGATCCCGGCATGGATATGCGTGCCGCAGATCACCAAGCGTCGCGCTATGGCCTGCATGTCATGACTCAACAGGCGATAGCGGTCGAGATCGACGGTGCGCTGCTTGCGCCAGCTGGCGATCGGGTGCGTCGAGGCTGCGATCAGCCGCATACCATGCTCGTTGGCGATGCCCCCGACAGTGCCCCGCAAGTGGCGGAGCTGAGCTCTAACTTCGTCGACGGTTTCGCAAACCGCAGTGCCGACCTCGACCTGAGCCAGCATCAGCTCATGCGTCACGCCATCGCCGAGCTTGCTCTTGCAATCTCTCATGAAGGCGTCCGGCGGCGTCGCCACGAGATCGCGGCTCACCGGATCGACGAGAAGATATTCTTCTTCTACGCCAAGGGTGAGGATCGGCTCGCGTGGCGCCATGATGAAATGCCCTCTAGTTCTTCCAGGATATTGCCCTCAAACAAGCGATAGGTCTCGGCGTTGCCTAGCGGCAATTCGAGACTGTTCGCCATCAGGTCCGCATAGATTTCGGCGCCGGCTGCCGTGTCGATCTGATCGTGCCGGATCTCGATCATGAGATGCGGAAGCCGTGTCCGCTGTGCGTGAAACGTAACGGTAAAGCCGAAATCCTGCATTCCGGAATAGGGCTGGTTATCGCCGATCACAAGGTCGGTTTGCTCTCGCAGCCAGTTCAGGACGGGATTGCTGAGACGTCGGTCGCCGCGCCAGAGAATGCCGATCTGCCAGGGGCGATCTTCCCCGTTGAGGCGGCCCGTGAAACTGTGGACGGCGATGAGGGCGGGGATGACACCTTGCTGCCGAAACTTTCCCAGGCGCCGCGCAATGCAGCGATGGTAGGGCAGGAAGTAATCTCGGATGCGTCGTTGGACGGCTTCCCGGCTGAGATCTCGGTTCCCCGGAACGACGCTTCGATCGCTTACCGCGGGAATCGAGGTTTCGATATAGGGACGCCGGTTGGGATCGATGATCAGCCGCGAGGTGTGATTGATAATGGCTGGAGCCCGCAATCGCCGCGCAAGTCTGCGTGCAACATCGGCAGCACCGATGTCCCAGCCGATATGGAGTCCCAAAAGTTCAGCGCTGACACCAAGGTCACCCACTCCATAGGGGACGATGTTGCCGCCGTGATCGCAGAGTATCAGGACCGGTGCGCGACCTTGATCGTTGAAGGTCTCGATAAGTTCTGGTGGATCGGACGAAACGCTATCGTTCATGCCATATTCATTGCCAAATCAGGTACTTAGCGCCAAGATTGAATATACCGTATAGATCACGTTAGCGTTGAGGAAGGTTGCCCATATCGTTTGAAATCAAAACAATGATTGCTACTTTTGACAATTAGGTTGAGCATAAGTTCGGGCCGAAACCCATATCTCCGGTGCTTTCCGTTTATCTTACTATCTTCATTTTTTCAGAGACTGCGTTAGGAGTTCGCTCACCTTTTGAATCTACAAAGATGGCAAGACCTGGATCGGAAGCCGCTACGGGATGAAGACCTTTCGCAATCGGAAATGGACGTCATGGGCGATGATGCCAATGGCACTCGTGCTGGTTTGTTTTTCAGTAGCCGCGGCGCATGCCGAAAACGGCCCGTTCCATGCGGACCGTATCCTCATCGTGAAAAGTGAGCGGCAACTCTATTTGATCCATGATGGCGAAGTACAGCGAAGCTTTCGCGTCGCTCTCGGGCGTACGCCGCGCGGTCACAAGCTCCATGAAGGAGATGGCCGGACGCCTGAAGGTCTATATTATTTGAATGCGCGCAATCCCGACAGCAGGTTTCATAAAAGCCTGCGAATTTCCTATCCCAATGTCGAGGATCGGAAACGGGCTTATGCGCTCGGAAAAAAGCCGGGCGGGCAGATCATGATCCATGGGGTGCCCGACGAACTCGCACACTGGGGGCCAGATCATTACCTGTTCAATTGGACCGAAGGTTGTATCGCCGTCACAAATTCCGAGATCGAGATGATCTGGGATAGCGTCGAGGTTGGCACGCCGATCGAAATCCGACCCTGAATACAAACTATTCCATTTGCGCGCTTGCTGGGAGCATCAACAGGTCTGGTCCCTTATGCGTAGGGAGCTGGTGAAAACAATGCTACTTCAAGTTGTTGCTAACATGGTTATAATTGCCACCACTTCAAATTAAGGAGGCTCACCCCGTTGAGTGGAATCCCAAATTGAAGATAGCGCAGGCTTGGTCTGCATAATATCAATCGTTCCAAAGGAGAGAAAGAGATGAGACGATTTGTGAGTTTGACGTCCAGCTTTGTATTGCTGTCTTCGGCAGCGCTTCTCGCTGGCTGCGCCAGCAACTCGGATATCACCGAACTTCGCAACGAGATCGATTCGGTCCGCACGATTGCCGAGAGCGCCGACAGCAAGGCGACAGAGGCTCTTGCTACGGCAAATCAGGCCTCGTCCGATGCCGCTGCGGCTTCGTCCGAAGCGCAGACAGCAAGCGAGAAGGCCGATCGGATCTTTTCGGAAAGCCTGCGCAAATAGGCGCTGCTGCGTCGCCAAGCGACGCTATAAACTCTCGTGAAGTGACATCCACATGCCGCGGTCAGTCTAAGACCGCGGCATGGTCATCAGATTTAACGACATTATCTAAGAGATGATCCAGCCTTTAAGTTCTGGAGATGTGGTTGTGCGTTCGGGACAACAACCTGTATTGTAAGGTTCGATGACGACTTTCTTGAGCGAGACCTCTGAGCATTTTCCCGATCACGCATCAAGTCCATCGGCATTGAAGAGGACTCCGCCGTCACGTCGGAGGTTCCTGACCACGGGCGTGGCGGCGGCAATGACGATGGCCGCCGGTTTCAGAATTCGTGCGAACTCGGCCAATGCAGCGCTGGTCGATCCGGATGAAACCAGCGATCTTATCGGTGAGCCGAAACTCATCGTCACCACCGGCGATCGTACCCTGCTCGATGTCGCTCTGGAACACGATCTTGGTGTCATCGAGATCTCGGCAGCCAATCCCGGGGTCGATGTCTGGGTGCCCGGCAAGGATCAGCCCATCTTGCTGCCAAGCCAGCATCTTGCGCCAATGGCGCCCCATGAAGGCATTGTCGTCAATATCTCAGAGCTCAGGCTTTACTACTTTCCAGGTGCCGGACAGGCGCCCATCACGCATGCAATCGGCATCGGGCGGGAAGGGTTCCAGACCCCGATCGGCACCACCAGCGTCATACGGAAAAATGCTAATCCGACCTGGTATCCAACCGAGGCAACGCGGATCGACAAGCCGGAATTACCGGCTGTTGTCGGACCAGGTCCGGATAATCCGTTGGGCAATCGGGCCATCTATCTGGGCTGGCCGACTTACTTGATCCACGGCACCAACAAGCCGCTCGGGGTCGGCCGCAGAGTTAGTCGCGGCTGTATTCGTCTTTATCCAAGCTCGATCGAAGCCCTGTTCGAGATGGTGCCGGTAGGGACTCCGGTGCGAACGGTCGAGCAGCCGATCAAGATCGGACGTCACCGCGGAGAACTCTATATCGAAGCGCATCCTGATTTCGACCAACTCGATGAACTCGAATTCTCCTACGAACTGACCGTCAAACCGAACATCGATATCACCGACATGCTGGTGTCCGTGGCCGGCGACGATATCGACCGCGTGGATTGGAATGTCGTCCAGGCGGAATTGACCAATCGCCGCGGCGTGCCGACCCAGATCTCCCGCCCGACCTTGCGCGATCGCGTACCGGATGAGCTATTTTCACAGAACTATCCGGCGACGAAGGTTTTGGGTCTTTACTAAGTTTTCGGTGATGAATTTCTTTTGCGTCAGCCATTCGCCTCATTGGTGGCACCTATCCCGCACTGACTTCACCCTAGAGACTTTCCAGCATAGAACTTCGGGCTGAAGTAGGGCGCCGCTCGAAAATCGAACGCTCGGATCGTTGACTTTCGGCGCGCGGTACCGGCGCTGCCAAACCCTGAATTTGCCTCAAAATCAAGCAGAACCGAGTATCACTCGGATCCGGTGCCAATGCTTTCCTCAGCCGTTTGCGGTTTCCAGTCCTTGTGCCTGCAAATCACATCCATACAGCGAGATGCGCTGACACGTTGCTGGTCGAAACGATCAATCTTCTGTGTCTCGATCCCTACTCGGAAGAGTGGTCCGGGGCCGAAGCCCCGGACCGAGTGGAGGAGAATACAAGGAAAGTTCGCCCCGCTGCCCAAGCGGGACGTATGCGCACCTAGCTGCAGCCTGTGGTACTGCCGCAGGTATCGCATTTCAGGCAGGTGCCGTTCCGCACCAGCGTGAAGTTGCCGCACGATGAGCAGGGATCACCCTCATAGCCTTTGAGGCGGGCGATCTGGACCTGTGTCGCGCGGGCATTGGCATTGGCACTCAGTGTCGGCGTCACATCAGAGACACCACCACCAACCACCAATCGGTTCTGTTCCTCGGGTTCCAGTTGCAGCTCCGATTTGGCAGCTGCACCACCCGCCAACAATCGGAGATTGCCGCGGACGAAACCGGAGCTCGCCAGCTGAGCAACGGCATCCGAGCTCAACTCGCCCTCCTTGACGCCCTTGCCGAGTGCATCATGGCGCAACTCGCTCGGATCGACGTTGGCGAGATCGGTGCGGCCGAGATAGGAGACGGCGACTTCCTTGAATATATAGTCAAGGACGGAGGTTGCCATCTTGATCGTATCATTACCCTGGACCGGGCCCGACGGCTCGAAACGGGTGAAGGCAAAGGCCTCGACAAACTCCTCGAGCGGCACGCCATACTGAAGGCCAATTGAAATGGCGATGGCGAAGCTGTTCATCAAGGAACGGAAGGCCGCACCTTCCTTGTGCATGTCGATGAAGATCTCACCGAGTGTGCCGTCCTGATATTCACCGGTGCGAAGATAGACCTTGTGGCCACCGACCACAGCCTTTTGGGTATAGCCCTTGCGTCTTGACGGCAGTTTGCGGCGATCGGCGATATAGCGCTCGACGATCCGCTCGCTGACCTCGACGACCTTCTGCACCGGCGAGACATCTTCTTCCTCATCTTCCAAGTCCGCCGGCAACATCGATGCCAGAGGTTGGGAGAGTTTGGAGCCGTCACGGTAGAGTGCCAGAGCCTTGACCCCGAGCGCCCAGCCATCGAGATAGGCTTTCTGGCAATCCTCGACCGTCGAGCTCGCCGGCATATTGATGGTCTTGGAGATCGCACCGCTGATGTAGGGTTGTGACGCGGCCATCATCTTGATGTGGCTCGAAACGGAGAGATAGCGCTTGCCGATGCGGCCGCACGGATTGGCGCAATCGAAGATCGCGAGATGCTCGTCCCGCAAATGCGGCGCACCCTCGACCGTCATGGTCCCGCAGCAATAGGCGTTCGCTGCCTCGATCTGCTCGCGGCTGAAGCCGAGCGCCCGCAATATTTCGAAGCTCGGATCGCCGAGCGGCGCTTGCTTGAGCCCGAGCTCATCGCGGCAGAAGGGCTCGCCGAGCGTATAGATATTAAACACATATTTGATGTCGAAAGCCGTCGGCAGCGATTTTTCGACCTTCGCCAGCACGACCTCGGTGAAGCCCTTGGCCTTGAGCGTTTCATGGTTGATGTGCGGTGCGCCCTCGAGCGTACCGTGGCCGACCGCATAGCGGCCGATCGCCTCGACCTGCTGATCGCTATAGCCAAGGTTCAAAAGCGCCTTCGGGACCATGCGGTTGATGATTTTGAAGAAGCCGCCACCGGCCAGCTTCTTGAATTTCACCAGAGCAAAGTCCGGCTCGATGCCTGTCGTGTCGCAATCCATGACGAGGCCGATCGTGCCGGTCGGTGCAATCACCGAGACCTGCGCATTACGAACGCCATGATCGCTGGCCAGCGAAACCGCCTGATTCCAGGCCTCGATGGCTGCCTTGGAGAGTTTGTCATCGGGGCAATTGGCATGATCGAGGGCGACAGGCTTTGTCGCCAGCTTCTCATAGCCTTCCGCCTTGCCTTGTGCCGCCCGTCGATGGTTGCGCAAAACCCGCAACACGGCATCGCGATTGTCGCCGAATCCCGGAAAGGTGCCGAGCTCGCGCGCCATCTCGGCTGAGACCGCATAGGACGTGCCGGTCATCAGTGCCGAGATCGCGGCGCAATAAGCTCTGCCGCGGTCGCTGTCATAAGACATGCCGGAGGCCATCAAGAGCCCGCCAAGATTGGCGAAGCCGAGACCCAGGGTGCGATAGCGGTAGGAAAGCTCGGCGATCTTGGCACTCGGGAATTGGGCCATCAGCACGGAGATCTCGAGCACGATGGTCCACAAGCGCACGGCGTGAACAAAGGCATCGACCATGAAGCTGCCGTCGTCGTGACGGAACTGCATCAGGTTCAAGGAGGCCAGATTGCATGCCGTGTCGTCGAGGAACATGTACTCGGAGCACGGGTTCGAGGCATTGATCCGGCCGCCTGTAGGGCAGGTGTGCCAGTCGTTGATCGTGGTGTCGTACTGTACGCCGGGATCGGCACTGGCCCAGGCCGCAAGCCCGACCTTGTCCCAAAGCGCTGCCGCCTTCACGGTTTTCGAGACCTTACCGTCGGTGCGGCGAATAAGCTTCCAGTCCGCATCATTGCGTAAGGCGGTGAGGAAGTCGTCCTTGATGCGAACGGTATTGTTGGAATTCTGACCGGAAACCGTAAGATAGGCCTCGCTATCCCAGTCGGTGTCGTAGGCTGCGATCTCCAGCGAGTGGTAGCCCTGCTTGGCGAGCAGGATCGCTTGTTGGATCGAACCTTCAGGCAGTTTCGCCCGGCGTGCGCCGGAGACCGCTTTGCGCAACGCCGGACTGGCCTTGGCATCGAACCGATCGATGTCGCTGCCTGCAGCGATGTGGCAGGCAGCCATAATCGCATTGGCATGCTCGCCGAGCAGCTTCGAGCCGGCAACCAGCGAGGCGACCTTCTGCTCCTCGACGACCTTCCAGTCGATGAAGGATTCGATGTCGGGATGGTCGACGTCGCAGATCACCATCTTCGCGGCGCGCCTGGTGGTCCCACCCGATTTGATGGCCCCGGCGGCGCGGTCACCGATTTTCAAGAAACTCATCAAGCCGGATGAGCGGCCGCCGCCGGAAAGCGATTCGCCGCCGCCGCGCAGGCTTGAGAAATTGGTGCCCGTACCGGAGCCATATTTGAAGAGCCGCGCCTCGCGCACCCAGAGATCCATGATCCCGCCCTCATTGACGAGATCGTCATTGATACTCTGGATGAAGCAGGCGTGGGGCTGGGGCCGTTCATAGGCCGAAGTCGAGGCGTGTACCGTGCCGGTCTTTTCATCGACGAAGAAATGGCCCTGCGCCGGACCGTCGATGCCGTAGGCCCAATAAAGTCCTGTGTTGAACCATTGCGGCGAGTTGGGAGCGCCGACCTGACGGGCCAGCATCGCCCGCATCTCGTCGAAGAATGCCTGAGCATCCGGTTCGCTATCGAAATAGCGATTCTTCCAGCCCCAATAGGTCCAGGTCCCGGCAAGCCGGTCGAAAACCTCCTTCGCCGAACGCTCACCGGCGAACTGCTCACCTTCCGACAGAGCGTCGATGGCGGACTGATCGATCTGCCGCCGGCACAGCCATGCCGGCACACCTTCTTCTTCAACCGTGGCGAGACGCTGCGGGACACCGGCTTTGCGGAAATATTTTTGCGCCAAGACATCGACGGCGACCTGGCTCCAGCGGCTCGGCACTTCGATATCGGCATGGGCGAACACCACAGATCCGTCGGGATTGCGGATTTCGCTGCTGGCCTGCCGAAACTCAATGTCGGCGTAAGGGGACCGGTTATCCCGGGTATACACGCGTTGGACCTTCATCGGCACTCGATTCCTTGTACTCGCACCCTAATTGTTCACGTCTTGTTCGTCAAACATTACGGGCAACGGTCCAACCAAGTGAAGGATCTCGATCCTATCAACGTCTGAGAGCGCCGCAATCAATGTCAACGCCACTCAACGCTTAGTTTAGACCGGCTTTGTCCGACCGGCAACAAGAACACCGCATCGAATGGCCCCCAAGCCGAGGCTAGCGCCCATTCGATGCAGGCTAGTCTCAGCCTGTGACTAAAAAGCAACGCCGGCCATAAGGCCGCCATACCCTTTCTCGCCAGGCCGAACCCAACCACTGAATCAATATATAGCGATATTTCGATCCAAGCAAACTAGATGTTGTGTTGTCATCCATTTTTCTCTGACTCGATCAATTCCGTCGGCTCGTGGCCTGATCACTCTAGGATTGAGTGATCTTTATCTCAATCATAATTGGGAGTTGCGATCTGCGCAGCTGATGCACTCTTGATTGGCTGGAGCGTCGGCTCAGCGGCATTGATGGGTAACTGATCTCGATGGCGAAAACTTATCCCCATTTATCCACAGGATCGAAAAATATCTGGTGTCGGATTGCCGACGTGCTGGACCATGCCACTTTGTCGGGTCATAGTCCGAAGGTTGGCTTTGAAGACGGGAGCGGGCAGCCATGTTGAAATGGCTCGTGAATAATCGGTTGGGCACTCATCTCATGACCATGCGGCGAGGCTCTAGGGTCGGTGAAGATGATTATGGCAACGTCTATTACCGCGAACGGGGTGCGAAGCATTGGCATGCCGAACGGCGCTGGGTGATTTATCCGGAGGCCAGCGAGATCGAGGCAAGCCTGGTTCCGCCCGGCTGGAACGCTTGGCTTCACAATAATCGTGAGAAGTCCCCCGCAGAAGAGCCGCTGCCCGTGCGGCGCTGGGAGGAGGAGCATCAGCCTAATCTCAGCGGCACGGCGCGAGCCTATGTTCCGCCGGGCCATGAGACGCGGGGCGGCCACCGCGATGCCGCAACGGGGGACTACGAGGCTTGGCGTCCTTGAGCCTCGTTTGTTGAGCGGAAATGCGTAGAACCTTGTGGGTTCACGCGGGATCTCGACCTATAACCTACTGTTGTTGCTGAGTTTTCGGCTCTATCCAGGGATGTGGATAAGGGCGGGAGACCCTTCTGGCAGATAGACAGCCCGCGCTTGGTCAATCTTCGTCATAGAGCCAGATGCGTGGCGATGCGAATTCGAGGCTGTTGCCGGCAGGGTCGCGGAAATAGATCGAATGGCCTCCCGTCGGCCATAAATGCTCATGCTCGATCTCGACGCCATGCGCTTCGAGATGGCTTCGCCAAGCCGGCAACTCGTCATTATTGACGGCAAAGCACAAATGCCCCGGACCCTCGGTGCCGTGCGACGGGATTTCGCGGGGAGTTCCGCTGCTATCGGGCTGAAACAGCAGCACCATGCCGCCATCCAGCTTGAAGAATGAGTGAACACCTGCCCTGCGGGTCATCAACGAAAGACCGAGTACCTCACGATAGAAGCGCTCATTGACCTCGAGATCGTCGACATAAAGGCAGGCTTCGAGCACGCGCTGTAATGGTCTCATTCGCCCCGTCCGTTCTTCGACAAGAGATATGCCGCGGCTTGCTGCATCTGCGTGCCTTCGAACTTTCGACGTGTTCGGCGGTTCCGCGGACCGCGCCAAAGGAGGGCCGAGATTGATCGGGGGTTGATGCGAAGACTGATCGCCAATCAATCGCGAAGTTGTGCAAAGTTTTCCACAATCATCCACAAGCCATGCCAGCGCCTGAAATTGGCGAAGCTGTCTAATCCCAGGCGGGGGCCTTGGCCGGATCGATGAAGCGCTGACCGCGGTCCAGCCCGCTGATTTCTTCGATTTCGTCAGAAGAGAGCGCGATGTCGAGCGCCTGGAAATTGGTCTCCAGATTCTGGCGTTGGCTCGACGCAGGAATGGCGATGACGCCTCGATGCAAGAGAAAGGCCAGGGCGATTTGCGTTGCGGCGGCTTGGTGATGTTCGCCGATCCGATGCAGCACGGCATCATTCGCAACTCTGCCCTTGGCCAGCGGCTGATAGCCCGTGAGCGGGATCCCATGATTCATACAAAATTCATGGAGCTTGCGGTTCTGCAGGTAGGGGTGGACTTCCACCTGATTGGTCGAAATTTTGCCGTCGCCGATGGTTGCGATGCTGCGTCCGATCAGATCGATCGTGAAATTCGACACACCTATCAGCCGGGTCAGACCATCCTCCTGGGCCCGCACCAACTCGGTCATGTAGTCCTCAAGCGGCACCGCTTCGTCCTCGGAGGGCCAGTGGATCAGTGTCAGATCGACTTGGTCTATCGCCAGAGTTTCGAGACTGCGTTCGAGGCTGGGGCGGAAATCGGCCTTGGCGAGATTGCTATCGGCGACCTTGGTGGTGATGAAGAACTCCTGCCGCGGCACGCGTGATTCGCGGACGGCCCAACCCACGCCCGCTTCAGAGCCGTAGTTCTGCGCGGTGTCGATATGGCGATAGCCGATTTCGATAGCATCCAGGATCGGCGCCTTGCCTTCCTCACCCCGGCGCCCCGCAGTGCCAAGTCCGAGAGGCGGAATTTTTCGGTCGACGGTGTCATTCATTGGGCTGGTTTCCTCATTTTCTAACCCTCGCGGAGTCTCTTGTGAGTGGATCGGGTAACGGATTGATTCTGCAAATGTTTGATCGCTTCGGCCTGCATGCCGTCAGTGGCCATTTCCATAAGTTCGATGCGGTTGCCGTCGGGATCTTCGATCCAGGCCTGGAGATTGCCGTCGGCGCCGAGCTTTTTCGGGCGATAGAGCGGAATATCGGCGGCCCCTAACTCGGCGACGGCGTCATCGATGTTGCTGACGGTGAGGCAGACATGATTGAGGCCATTGGATTCAGCCGGCGGCGCCCGCTCGCCTTGGGCATCCGGAAAGACTTCGAGATATTGCTCGTCGGTGATGCGCAGATAGACCAGCCATAGCCTGCCATCGCGCTCGAGGCGCAGCATCTCCTCGAAGCCGAGCTTGTCGATGTAGAAATCGAGGGTCCGGTCGATGTGTTTGACGCGGATCGCGACATGGCCGATCGAGGTGATGCTTTTCATTGGCTTTGGACTCCTTGCGTGGCGCGATGACGGAGAAGATGATCGGCGAGCACACAGGCCATCATCGCTTCGCCGACCGGAACCGCCCGGATGCCGACACACGGATCATGGCGGCCGCGCGTGACGATTTCGGTTTCCTCGCCGCTCTTGGTGATGGTCCGTCGCGGCGTCAGGATCGAGCTCGTCGGCTTGACGGCGAACCGGACGATGATGTCCTGTCCCGAGGAGATGCCGCCCAACACGCCGCCTGCGTGGTTCGAAAGAAAATACGGCGCGCCTTCGCGCATCCGGATCTCATCGGCATTTTCCTCACCGCGAAGGGCTGCCGCCATGAAGCCGTCACCGATCTCGACACCCTTGACGGCATTGATGCTCATCATGGCGCCAGCGAGATCGGCGTCGAGCTTGCCGTAGACAGGGTCGCCGAGACCGGCCGGCACGCCGCTCGCCACGACCTGGACGACGGCGCCGATGGATGAGCCATGCTTGCGGATCTCCATCAAATGCTCCTCCCAGCGTTGCGCTGCAATGCGGTCTGGACACCAGAAGGGATTCTGCTCGGTCGCGTCCCAGTCGAATTCCGCGGGCTCGATTCGATCGGCACCCATTTGGACAAGGCAGCCGCGGATCGTGATGGTTTCGCCGAGGATCTTGCGGGCGATGGCACCCGCGGCGACGCGCATCGCGGTCTCACGAGCGCTCGCCCGGCCACCCCCTCGATGATCGCGAATGCCATATTTCAGATCATAGGTGATATCGGCGTGGCCCGGGCGATAGGTTTCCTCGATGTCGCCATAGTCCTTCGAGCGTTGGTCCTCATTGCGGACGATCAAGCCGATCGGGGTGCCGGTGGTCACACCTGCAAAGACACCGGACTGGATCTCAACCGTGTCCGGCTCGCGGCGCTGCGTCGTGAACTTCGATTGGCCGGGGCGCCTGCGATCGAGCCAGTGCTGGATGTCGGCCTCGTTGAGTGGGATCCGTGACGGTACGCCGTCGACGACGCAGCCAATTGCAGCACCGTGGCTTTCACCCCAGGTGGTGAACCGGAAGATTTCACCGAAGCTATTGCCGGCCATGGCTCAGCTGTCAGCTTTAACGACGCTGATGTCGGGGGCGTCGACCGCCTTCATGCCGACTATGTGATAGCCGCTATCGACATGAAGCACTTCGCCGGTGGTGCCGGCACCGAGATCGCTCATCAGGTAGACAGCAGCACCGCCGACATCGTCGAGGGTCGTGTTGCGTCGCAGCGGCGCATTGTACTCATTCCATTTGAGGATGTAGCGGAAGTCGCCGATCCCCGAGGCGGCCAGGGTCTTGGCGGGCCCCGCGGAGATGGCGTTGACCCGGATGCCGCCCTTGCCGAGATCTTCCGCGAGATAGCGGACGCTGGCCTCGAGCGCCGCCTTGTCGACACCCATGACATTATAGTGAGGCATGACGCGCTCGGCGCCGAAATAGGTCAGCGTTAACAAACAACCGCCATCGGTCATGAGTGGTTCTGCCCGGCGCGCCAAATCGGTAAATGAATAAACCGAGACATGCATGGTGCGCGCAAAATTCTCGGCGTCGACTTCGAGATAGCGGCCGCGCAATGCCACTTTATCGGTAAAGCCGATCGCGTGAACGACGAAGTCGAGCCGCCCCCATCGCTGCTTGATCTGGTCGAACAGCGCATCGAGGCTCGCTGGGTCATTGACATCGGCCGGAGCAACTACGGAGGCTCCGGCTTCTTCGGCGAGCGGCCGCACGCGCTTTTCCAGCGGTCCGCCCTGATAGGTGATGGCGAGTTCGGCACCATGCCGGCTGACCGTTCTGGCGATTCCCCACGCCAATGAGCGCTCGTTGGCAATACCCATGATCAGGCCGCGCTTGCCTGCCATCAGTGGCGTCACGTCGGTCATACCGTCACAACTCCGATCGAGGTCGATGAATGCAGGATCTGCCTCGCACTTTCTGCATTCAGGCAGCCTTCGAAATCTCGGGCTGCACCGGTGCGAGTTTGTCCTTCTGACGCCGTCGCCTTCTGATCGAGGCATTCAGCTGTGCGCCGAAGATGAAGATGATGGCGGATATGTAGAAGAAAAAAAGCGTAAATACGATCCCCCCCAGGCTGCCATAGGTGATGCTGTAATGTCCCAGGCTGCGCAAATAAATTGAGAAAAGATGTGCGCTCCAGGCCCAGAGCAGGACCGAGATCACTGCACCCGGCAAGACTTCGACGATGCTGAGATTGAGGTTCGGCAAGGCCAGATAGAGGACGATAGTGAGCGTCATCATCAAGAAAATGCCGATGGTATAGCGGGCGAGGGCATTGGTATCCGTATCCAGCACCTGCCGTTCGGCGAGCCAGGCCAAGACGTCATTGACGATCGGTGCCGCGATGACCGCTACCATGGCGAGCAGAATAAGGAATGCCGAGAATATCGTCAGCATCAGGCTTTGCAGCCGAGTGAGCCAAAAACTCTGTTGGTTGGTGACACCGAAGGCGAGATTGAGCGCATGGCGCAGGCTTTCGAGGCCCGATGACGAAACCCAGAGCGCCACCGCAATACTGAAGGTCATCAAGGTGGTGTGGGGGGCGTTTCTGATATCGATTACCGCTGGCCGCAAAACTCCTTCGACCTCGGGGGGGAGGATATCCAGGGCCAGATCGATCGATTGGGCGGCGGCCTCGCCCTGGCCTAGAAATCCGGCAAGGGCGAGCAGGAAGATAAGGAAGGGGAACAACGAAAAAATGCTGGTGAAGGCGATATACCCGGCCAGCACTACACCCTGGTCATTGATGAAGTGATTGATCGCCGGCCAGAGGATACCGATGGCTTCCCGGATCAGTCGCTGGCGGGTCAGTCTTTTCCAGAATGATTTCAATGCTCGCAGGACCACATCGGGCGACCCATCCGGCAGTAGTCTGCGCGCATGGCAGGGGCCCGTCGACGATGCCTCGGGCTGTTCAAGATATCATATCGCCATTAGGCTACCGCATGGAAAATAAGCAATCGAAAGGGATAAGGCAGGCCGATGGCAAGCATTCGCGTCTTTGACAAATCAAAATTGCCGAGCCGGCACGCAACGTCCGGTCCGGATCGTGCACCACATCGCTCATACTACTTCGCGATGGGTCTGTCGCGCCAAGACATCGAGCGGCCATTCGTCGGCGTCGTGACCACCTGGAATGAGGCAGCACCTTGCAACATCGCGCTCGGCCGCCAGGCGCAGCGCGTCAAACAAGGCGTGGTCCGGGCAGGCGGTACGCCGCGCGAGTTCACGACGATCACCGTCACGGATGGCATCGCCATGGGCCATCAAGGCATGAAATCCTCGCTGGTGTCGCGAGAGGTCATCGCCGACAGCACCGAGCTCACGGTTCGGGGCCATGCCTATGACGCCCTCGTCGGTCTCGCCGGCTGCGACAAGTCGCTGCCGGGCCTGATGATGGCCATGGTCCGGCTCAACGTGCCGGCCGTGTTCATGTATGGCGGTAGCATCATTCCCGGACGTTTTCGCAATCGCGATGTCACGGTGCAGGACGTCTTCGAGGCTGTCGGTCAATTCGCGGTGGGCGGCATCAGCGAGGCGGAGCTGCATGAACTCGAGGAAGCGGCCTGCCCCTCGGCCGGTTCCTGTGGCGGTCAATTCACGGCGAATACGATGGCCTGTGTCTCAGAGGCGATCGGTCTGGCCTTGCCAGGTTCGGCCGGCACGCCAGCGCCCTATGAGACCCGTGACAATTGGGCCGAGGCGTCGGGCGAGGCGGTCATGGATCTCCTGGAGAAGAACATCAGGCCACGCGACATCGTGACGTTAAAATCGCTCGAGAACGCTGCCCGAGTGGTCGCGGCCTCCGGCGGCTCAACCAATGGCGCGCTGCATCTGCCGGCAATCGCGCATGAGGCGGGAATAGCATTCGACCTGCATGACGTTGCCGAGATTTTCAGGAGCACACCCTATATCGCCGATCTCAAGCCGGCCGGCCAATATGTCATGCGCGACCTGCACGATGTCGGCGGCGTGCCGATTTTGATGAAGGCATTGTTGGAGGGCGGTTATCTGCATGGCGACTGCATGACGGTGACCGGCAGAACGATCGCCCAGAACCTGGAAACCGTAATCTTTGATCCGAAGCAGCCCGTCGTCCGCCCGACCAGCGATCCGATAACGAGTTGGGGAGGCGTTGTCGGATTGCGCGGTTCGCTCGCACCCGAAGGTGCCATCGTCAAGGTTGCGGGACTGTCCTCTCTCAAGTTCCGTGGGCCCGCCCGCATATTCGAGTCGGAAGAAGATGCCATGGCTGCGGTGCAGGCACGAAACTACAAACCCGGCGAGGTTCTGGTTATTCGCTATGAGGGACCCAAAGGAGGGCCTGGCATGCGGGAAATGCTCGGTGTGACCTCGGCGATCTACGGTCAGGGCAATGGCGACAAGGTGGCCCTGATCACCGATGGGAGATTCTCCGGGGCCACACGCGGGTTCTGTATCGGCCATATTGGCCCGGAAGCTGCCGTCGGTGGACCGATCGGTCTGCTCGAGAATGGCGACATCATCGCCATCGACGCCGCAACGGGCAGCCTCGATGTCGAACTGGACGAGGCGGAAATGACACGACGCCGTCAGCAATGGCAGCCGCGGGAGAACGACTACAGATCAGGTACGTTGTGGAAATACGCCCAGACGGTCGGCCCCGCCGAAAAGGGTGCGGTGACGCATCCGGGCGGCGCCGCCGAAGTCCTTGCCTACGCCGATATCTAGACCATGGATTGGTTTGGCGAAACATTGCATGCGGACTGGGCGCAGCGCATCAAGGTCGAACGCGTCATTTATCGGGCGCAGTCGGAACATCAGGACATCATCGTCTTCGAGAGTGCGAAATGGGGCAAGGTGCTGGCGCTTGATGGAGTGATCCAGACCACAACGGCTGACGAATTTGCCTATCACGAAATGCTCATCCACCCCGCAATTATAGCGCATGGTCATGTCCGTAGTGTCTTGATTATTGGTGGCGGCGATGGCGGCAGCCTCCGCGAGGTGCTCCGGCATGAGGCAATCGAGCGGATTGTTCAGATCGAGATCGACCAAGGCGTCATTGATCTCTGTCGCGAATATTTGCCGGAGTTGAGCCAGGATGCGTTCGATAATCCGCGGGCTCAGGTCAAGATCGGCGACGGCGCCAGATATGTAGCGGAGACTGACGAGAAGTTCGACTTGATCGTCATCGATTCGACTGATCCGATCGGACCCGGCGAGGTTCTGTTCACCGCCGAGTTCTACCGAAACTGCCGCAAATGCCTGAATGAAGGCGGTGTCCTTGTCACCCAATCGGGAAACCCGGCAGTCGCCGGCGGGGAGTTGGCAACCGGGCAATCCCGCCTGGTCGAGGCTGGATTCGGCGATGTCAGCTACATCCTGACGAGCGTGCCAACCTACATTGGCGGGTTCATGGCGCTGGGTTGGGCGAGCGATAATGCGGAGCTCCGAAAACTAAACCGGAACATCTTCAATCAGCGAGAAATTCCCAAAAGTCTTCGCTATTACAATCCCGCCATCCACGAAGCTGCCTTTGCCCACCCCAATTGGATTGACGAGATCATCAGTGCCAAATTGATTTAGCTGCGGATTCATTGGCATGAACCCTTAGCTGCTGAATGATGGGCACAGCGTGCAGCCAAAATATTACCCTGGCGATTGCTTGAACCCCTCCTATGCACGCAAAGAGCAGAGAATCGATTATTTGCATTGGCTTGTGCGTAGCGCTGTGCTGCCGGCTATAAGTTCTTTGTCTTTCCGTTTTGTGGTAATCTCTTGTTAACGTTAATAACCTAAATCAAGCGAACGCGAGCTGTGATCGCCGGCGTATCTTGATCGGACTCTGCTCCGACAGGCGAATTTCCGGCGCTTGCAATCTTTGGCTGGCAGCGAATTGGTTTACGTGCATGAGCAAGACGGCAGCAGATAAAGACCCGGCGTTCGGAACAGGGGAAGGCCGGACGAGTCCTGAGGCACCGCTGGGACTGAGGGACCTCGGTTTTCACTCGAAAGAACACAGAATCGTGCTGGCACTGCAGGATTTTGTCGCGAATTCGTCAGGCGAGGTTGTGGTCTTCAACGACTCGGCCGTGGCCACGATGACCCTTACCACCGATTCGAAAGTGCTGAATAAGGGAACAGCGAAGAAGTCACAAACGACTGACGGTCAGGCCATTTCGGACTTCAAATATCTGACGTTCGACAATGGCTTGACGGTGTATTTCGCGCCAGAACTTGAGATCCTGGTGGAGCGCCAGTCGAGCTGACAGTTTGTCATTGTCAGCCGCGTCAAAACACCAGGCAGAAGTTAGTTAGAAGTGCAATTCGGTAATCATCCTCAGTTTGACCGAAATTTACTGTTATCGGTCGAGTGACCATTTGACCCGGTCAAAAAGTCTCAAATGCTAATTTTGTCTGCGGCCCGAAGGCCATCATCGGATGGTGTAGCGACAATATTGCTTGGCACACCTGCGCCGGCGCTCTCATAGAGCGTCTTGACGAGTTGAACGAAGCTGGACCAGCGCAAATGGTGCGCTGCATAGTGGGCCGATGCCGCAGCGAGTTCCTTTCTGCGGCTCTCGTCCTGCAGTACGCGAACAATGCCATCGGCGAACGATTGTGCATTGGCCTCTGTGAGTTCGGCCAGTTTTTCGTCGAGCAGGCACGTATGGGCCTTGATCGCCGTCGCCACGATCGGCCTGCCTGCGGCCAGATAGTCGAAAATCTTCAGTGGAAAGTTTTTTCCATAGGCACGCGGCGAAACCAAGACATCGGCAGCCATCAAATAGCGGCCTAGTTCGTGTCTCGGCACCTGCGGCAGCATCCGCACATGATCCCGGTGTGCGCCCGGCAATCGTTCAAGCAATGAGGTGGCTTCGCCATTCGGCTGAGCGCCGACCATCACCAGGAGGGCGTTGGGGATGGCATCGATAATCTTCGGCAATGCGTCGAACAGCAAATCCAAGCCTTGATAGCCCGCAAAGTTTCCGGTGTAGAGAAGGAGTCGCGCATCTGGCGCCACGCCGAGTTCCTGGCGTATCGTTCCCGCGGGGTCTCTTGACACATCGATATCAAGCGCTGGAAAGCGCCAGACGAAACGATTTCTTGCGGGGATCGCTGCTCCCGGATCGAATTCGAGACCGGCACTGGCGACTACTACCGAGGCTCTCGCGAAAATCAACCGCTCGGCGGCCCTGAACAGCCGACCTAACGGCAATCGCTTGAGAATGCCATGAAACTCGAGTTGCTCGGGTAACGACGATGCCATGTCATAGATCATGGGTGGGCGGCCCCTGCGACTGCAGAGAGCCGTCATCAGCGCCGCGTCCTCGACTGCATGGACGCACACATAGTGGTGACGCCGTATCCTACGTGCCACCGTCATCATCATCATCAGGGCGAAAGCCAGTTTTGCCGCCGAGAAGCCGATGGCGACGGACCGGACACCGATCAAATTGGGTAGTCTGACGATGGTGAGCCCTGGAATGTCGATATCGCTGCCGAAAGGCAGGGTGATGAGATCGATTTCGTAGCCAAGTTCGCTTAAGGCCTCGACCACGAAGCGAACGGCGATCGGTGTCCCACGATTGTCATAGAAGGGCTGCGGCGCCAGCACCAGGACTCGGCCCGGTTTCTGTATCGGCCTGCTATTGTGGGCGAGTTGCGTGTTGGCGTTCATAAGCGTACCGAACGCTCCCAAACGCGAACGGAAAAGTGACAGTCTCGATGCCCGAATCTGCCGAATCGACCGAACAAGGTTTGTCGCCGACTGGCCAGGGGACAATACTGATTACGGGAGCCACGGGATGTCTCGGTGGCGAATTGGCCAAGCGTCTCGCTCGAAGCGGCCAGTCGCTCCGTGCTATCGCGCGGGAGGGATCCGACACCAGCAGGCTCGAGGCGCTTGGCGTCCCTATCGTTCGAGGCGACGTACGCGATCAGGCGGCGGTCGACGCCGCCACGGAGGGCGCGAGCGCGGTCATTCATTTCGCCGGCCTGTTTCGCAATGGCGGGCTGCCCGATCAAGAATATCGTTCCGTTCACGTCGGTGGCACCAGCAATCTACTTAGCGCCGCTCGCCGAAATGCGGTAACCCGCTTTGTGCATTGCTCGACGATTGGGGTACATGGAAGCATTGAAAACGTCCCGGCGGACGAATCCGCACCAACCAAACCCACGGATATTTATCAGCAAACCAAGCTAGAGGGTGAGCAACTCGTCCAAGCAGCCATCGCAGACGGGTTTCCGGGGGTGGTGGTGCGCCCTGCCGGCGTTTACGGGCCAGGAGATGATCGCCATCTAAAGCTTTTGCGCCTGCTAAAACAAGGCCGTTTCGTCATGTTTGGCGATGGCCGTGCGTGCTGGCATCCGGTCTTCATCGAGGATCTTCTTGATGGTTTCGAAATAGCGCTCAAGGCGCCAAAAGCCTTGGGAAATACATACATTATGGCAGGGCCCCGCTGGGTACCGCTTGCCCAATGGATCGAGCAGGCGGCCAAGACCGTCGCTGCACCGCCACCGCGCATCAGGCTTCCTTATTGGTCGTTGCTTGCCGCCTCAATCGCTTGCGAAACGCTATGCAAGCCCATTGGCATTGCACCACCCCTTCATAAACGTCGTGCCAGCTTTTTCGTCAACAATCGCGCCTTCTCGATCGACAAAGCACGACGCGAGATCGGCTACGATCCGAAGGTTGATATCGAAGAGGGCCTCGCCCGGACCGCCGCCTGGTATCGCCAAGAGGGGTTGCTCTGAGCAAGGATTCCGCGACCTCAAGACGGTATCTGCTCAATACCGGTACTTTGATTGGGGCCAAGCTCTCGGGCGATCTCGGCGCCTTCGCGTTTTTCGTTTTTCTTTCCCATCGTTACGGTGAAGCCGGCTTGGGCCTCTATAGCTTCGCCATTGCGATCGGCAGCAGTGTCGCCGCATTGGCTGATTTCGGCCTTTATGACTTCACTATTCGTGAACTCAACAATCCAGCGCGAGACCGCCGCCGCTTTCTAGCCTTGGTCGCTATCCTGCGGATCCTCCTGTCCCTTGCCGCATTCATCGTGCTGGTCGCCCTGTCTACCGCGCTCGCCGATGGCGAAGGGCGGTTCGCCGTCCTGATGGTCGTCGGCGCGCAGCAGATCCTGGTGGCGTTCGCCAATGGCTGTGCGGCCGTGCTGGCGGCACGGGACGACATGGCGTTTCCTGCGGTCATCGAGGGTCTGGCCCGCCTCTGCGGTGTGGGCATTGGCATTGGCCTGGCGCTGCAGGATCTGCCATTGGCGTTGGTCCTGATTGGACCCATCCTTGCCGCGCTGTTTCAAATCGGCGTCGTCTTATCCCGGGTCCGCAAGCATGAGGTTCCCACACCCCAGGGCGGACCTCCCGCTTTCGGCGCAAAGCTCGGAGATCTGGTCAGGACCGCGACCAGCGCTCTGCCCTATCTGCTCTCCGACCTCGCTCGGCGGATCGCCATTCGAAGCGATCTCATCATGCTGGGTCTGCTCGTGACGCTTTCGCTCACCGGACTTTATGCCGCAGCCCAGCGGATCGTGGCTCTTCTCCTGTTCCTGCCGCATTTTGCCGCCCTGGCCCTCTTGCCGTCGCTTAGCCGCTTGGCGCACCGCGATCAGGTTGCGCTGCGCGAACTTGGCACGAACGCCTGTCGTATCGGCATCCTGGTCGGTCTGCCCGGCGCCGTCGGCCTCGTTCTGATCGCACCGGATTTGTGCAGGAGGCTCTATGGCAATGAGTTTGAGGCCGCCTCGGCACTGCTGGCACTGCTGGCGCCATTGTTCCTCTGCGAGTGTGTACGAAGCCCGTTAGCCAACTTCTTGACTGCGACGGGACAGCAGGATTTTCGCACGCGGGCCGAGTGGGAGGCGCTGGCCATGGCCCTGCCGAGCCAGTGGGTTGGGATCACACTCGCCGGCCCGGCGGGTGCCGCCATCGCGATCGTCGCGAGCGAGCTGTTCTTGATGGTTCGCATGCTTCTACGGCTCCGTTCGGAACTCGACATCGAAATCGTTGCGCGTGCGCTGATGCCGGCTGCGTTGGGCTGTGCGCTGATGGCGCTACCGGCTTTGGTCTGGCCGCTTTCCATCTGGCTGATCCTGCCCTCGGCTATCCCGATATATGCCCTATCGATCTTGCTCTTTAGCGAGGTTCGTCAGCGCGAATTGAACACACTTCAGGAGATCTACGCTAAAAGACCTCTGCAAAAGACTGCGACGGGAATCGATGAAGACGGCTGACCGGGCCTTCCGGGTCCTCTTTGTTCAAGACCATGTCTCGCGGGCCGGCGAGGGCATTCATGGCGTTACGAGATACTACGCCAATACGCTGCCGGCACTCGACCCGGCAGAGATCTTATCGAAACTCTGTGTCCTGACCGGACCGCGTAGAGCCGAGGCAGAACAGGCGCTTGAGAGTGTCGACACCGAGTTCCTCGAGCGTGCCAAGTGGGATTTAAGAGCAGCATTGGACCTCAAGCGTGTCGTCGACGAATTCCGGCCGACATTGCTTCATGTGAGCTCGTTCAAGTCACTGATCATCGGCCGATACCTCGCTCGCTGGCTTCGACTGCCGGTCGTGGCCCATCTGCATGACGCTAATCCCCTGAGCCCGGCGTTGCGCCCGATCAATCGTAGTCAGGCGCCAAGAACCGATGCCGTGATTGCGATATCGAATTCAATTTCTCGTTTCGCCTGCAGCCATTACGGCTTCGCCAGAGAGCAGGTTCATGTTGTCCACAACGGCGTGGACCTGGATCAATTTCGTCGAAGCCGAGACACCAGGCGGCTTACTGTCCGTCAGGAACTCGGTATCGGTATCGGTAGCGATTGCATCGCATTTGCGGTTTTTGGCCGGTTGGCGCCCGGCAAGGGTCAAAATATATTTTTGCAGGCGTTGCAATTGGTGGCGTCAAGGATCGTAGGAGCCAAAATCTTCATTGTCGGTGACGGTCCGGCTCGGCAGGCGCTTGAACATCAAGCCGGGTCCGCCGGTCTCGACGAGCGCGTCAGATTCCTAGGTTACCGTTCCGACGTGCCCGATCTTCTTGCAGCGATGGACTTTACCGTGGTCCCCTCGATGATCGAGGAAGGCCTTGGCCTCGTTGCAATCGAGGCCATCGCATCCGGCCTGCCGGTGATTGCTCATAATGTCGGAGGTCTGGTCGACGTCGTTCAGGACCAAGTGAACGGGCTGCTCGTCGAGCCAGGAAACATCGCCGAACTCGCTGCAGCGATCGAGCTTCTTGCCAAGGACGACGACTTGCGCCTGCGTCTGGCCCAGGGCGCGGATGCCACGGCGGAGGCATTTTCGATCGAGACCCATGTGGCTTCGTTGACCGCACTCTACCGCGTGGTCCTCAGAAATCGCACAGCGTACCGCTATGCTTGAGAATTTGCGGCCGAAGCTTCATCGCTCATGGCGGAAGAACCGGAACGAGCTCGCTGCACTGCGCCGGAGAACGCTGCCGGCGTTCACGCGCGGCGATTCGCTCGATCCGGGCTCGATTCCGGTCTTCGTCTTTCACGATGTCGAACCAGAGCCCTTCGAACAGCAGCTGAGCTTTTTGCAGAAGAATGGCTACGAAACCCTCGGCACGGCTGATTTCGAGGCATCAACGGAGGGCCGAGGGAGCCACAAACGAAGCGTCCTACTCACATTTGACGACGCTACCTGGACGTTCTGGTGCTATGCGCTTCCGCTCCTCGAACGTTTTCGCATGCGGGCAATTCTATTCATCATCCCGGCGCTGGTTCCAGAAGACCTCTCGCTCCGGCCGACCCTAGCGGATGTGTGGTCCGGAGGGATCGGCGCGGAAGATCTGGCGCCGCAAGGAGCGGGGGCACCGCTCTGCACACTTGGTGAATTGCGGCATATAGGGGCCTCGGGTCTGGTCGAAATCGGCTGTCATTCGGCAACGCATAGTCTTGTGCAGACATCGCCCAAGGTGCGGGATTTCATTGGCCCGGACTTCGATCCGGGTCGTTTTGCCAATTCCGATATACCCTTGAGCATCCACGACGACCCTCTTCGGCCCCAACGCAGGAAGGCGTTGGGCCGGCCAATCACGGCGGCTGCGTCGAGGCTGTCGGGCAGGCCTCGATGGCACGAGCCGCTTCACCTTCAAGAAAAACTGGCTGATCGAATAAATCGAGAGGGCGGCCGTTCCTTTTTTGACCGGACCCATTGGCGTCGGCAGCTGCAGCAGGTTTATAGGGAGACGATCGGGCGGGCCGGCGGGCACTACGAATCGGCTGATGAGACCGAGGCGTCGATTGTGACCGAGTTGGATCACGCGCAAACTCTCCTTCAATCGCTTCTGCCGGATACGCCCATGCGGCATTTTTGTTATCCATGGTTCGAGGGCTGCTCATTTGCGGACCGGGAGCTTGCGCGGCGCGGCTATCGCTACCTTCATTATGGTCCTGACGTCTTGACACGGGCCCTTGCGAATGGCGGCTGGCAGGTGCAACGGCTGAACGAAGATTGGATCTGGACGCTACCCGGAAAGAATCGCCGATCGTTTCTCGATATCATGCAACGGAGATTGGGGCGCTGAATGCCTGATGTGACGATCTATGCAACGTCGCCGCCATCGGTCGATTTCGACGACCGGGATTATCCCTTGCGGGTCGCCGAGATTGCACGGTGGAGTGAGGCTGCCGGCTGTGAGGGCACCCTTGTTTACTCGGATCATCGTCTCGCCGATCCCTGGGCGGTTGCCCATCACCTGCTGAATGCGACGGAGCGGCTCGTGCCGCTGGTCGCCTTGCAGCCAGCCTATATGCATCCCTTCACCGTCGCCAAAATGATCGCAACCTTATCCGGCTGGTACAATCGCCGTATCGATCTCAACCTTCTGGCCGGCGGTTTCAAGCGCGATCTCGAAGCCATGGGCGACATGACGCCTCACGACGAACGCTACACGCGTCTCGAGGAGTATAGCCGTATCATTACAGGCTTGCTCGAAGCTTCATGGGAAAAGCGCGGGTTTACACTTGAGGGAAAATATTACACGTCGGACAATCTGCGCCTGAGCCAACGCATACCCTCGGAACTGATGCCGAGGCTCCTGGTATCCGGTTCGTCGGAGGCCGGCCAGGCGGCAGCGAGATCGCTTGGCGCCACTGCGATCAGCTATCCACTGCCAACAGCTGCCTATGATACCGAGACTGTTGGTGCAGCCACGGGCTTGCGCGTCGGCCTCATCGCCAGGGATGACGAGGCCGGAGCCTGGCGCATTGCCGAGGAGCGCTTTCCGCCCGATCGCAAGGGCGAGATTGCCCACAAGATGGCCACCAAGGTTTCCGATTCGCAGTGGCATCACACGCTGTCGGAAATCGGCGAGGGCGGCCCTGGCCAGCCCTACTGGATGCGCCCGTTCCAGAGCTATAAGACTTTCTGCCCCTATCTCGTGGGCGATTATCCAACCGTGGCGCATGAAATCGCCCGCTATATGAAGGTGGGTTTTGGCACCTTCATTCTCGACGTGCCGGGCAGCGAGGCGGAACTTGAAATGGTCGGCCGACTGTTCGCGATGGCTCAGGACGAGGCTGTTGCCTGATGCGTCTGCTGCAGCATCTGCTTCAGGAAAGCGCTGAGCATAGACCCGACGCAACGGCAATCGTAGATGCAGCCCTGACGATTTCTTTCGAGAAGCTCGAAACCCAAACCAATCGAATGGCTCGGTTGCTCCGGGACCGGGGCCTCCAATCGTTGGACCGGGTCGGTGTCATGGCCCCGAAGTCGATCGAGACCGTTGCGGCATTCATTGCGGTGCTCAAGGCTGGCGGAACCTATGTGCCGCTGGACCCGGCCGGTCCGGCGCCACGGGTATCCCGAATGATCGACGTGGCGGGCTGCCGCCTGGTCCTGGTGTCACCGGAAGCCGAACCGGTTCTCGCGCAATCCGAAAGCAATCTTGAGCCGGTCGTCGCTCTCGGCGCGCTCCGTCTAGAAGACATGCTGATCGAGGCCGCGTCTTTTCCAGGCGAACCGCTCGATGTGACGACTGGGCCGAACGATCCCGCACATATTTTGTTTACCTCCGGTTCAACGGGTCTGCCCAAGGGCGTGATTGTCACCCACGCCAACGTCAAGGCTTTCATCGACTGGGCCAATCCCTATTTCGCGCGGGGACCGAAAGACCGCGTTTCGGGGCATTCGCCGCTGCAGTTCGACCTTTCGACCTACGATATCTTCGGCTCGCTTGCCGCCGGCGCCGAACTCCATTTGGTCCCGCCACGTCTGAACCTCTTCCCCAAGGATCTGCCTGCCTTCATTCGTGACCGGAGGCTGACCCAGTGGTTTTCGGCACCCTCGGTGCTTGCCTATATGGCAAGATTCGAGGCGGTAGCGCAGGGCGATTTCCCGGAACTGCGCGAACTCCTCTGGTGTGGTGAGGTCTTTGCCGTCCCGGCGCTTCGGTACTGGATGGTACGGTTGCCGCATGTTCGCTTCACCAACCTTTACGGTCCTACCGAAGCGACAATCGCCAGTACGTTCTTCACGCTCGATGCCGTTCCCGAAGACGACCGGCAGACCACCCCGATCGGCAAGGCTTGCGTCGGAGAAGAGGTGGCAATCGTTTCAGAGCAAGGCATGGTCGCCGGCCAAGGCGAGAGAGGCGAAATCTGCATCGCCGGTGTCGGCGTCACCAAAGGTTATTGGCGCGACGACGAACGCACGGCCAAGGCCTTTCCGCCCGTGGCACCGGGCATGCGAACACAGGGTCGAATGTATCGGACAGGCGATCTTGGCTTTGTCGATCCTTCTGGCAATCTGCGCTATGCCGGCCGTGCCGATACGCAGATCAAATCGCGGGGCCACCGCATCGAGCTCGGCGAGATCGAGGTCGCCATCAACAGCATTCCGGAAGTGGCCGAAGCCGTGATCCTGGCGCTGCCGGTCGATGATTTCGCGGGCACGGAAATCGTCTGCATCTATAGCGCGGTCGACGGGCAGGCGCTCAACGATACCCTGCTACGCCGCGAACTTGCGAAGCTGGTGCCGCGCTACATGTTGCCGGCACGCTATGAACAACGTCCAAAGCTGCCGCTGAACAGCAATGGCAAGATCGATCGTGTGCAGTTGCGAGCCGAGCTTCAGGCCGCTGGGGTGGAAGCCCGGTGAAGCCGCAGTCCGGGGAAGAGGGCGACCTCGAAGCGGAGATCGCCGAAATCCTGGCGACCGAATTGACCCTGCCAAGGCTGTCGCCGGATGCCGACCTTATTGGTGGCGGCTATCTGGATTCATTGGCGCTGGTCGATCTCGTTTTTCATCTTGAGCAACGCTTCGGCTTCGAGGTCGGGCTCGATGACCTGGAAGCCCGGAATTTCAGCTCGATCAATCATATCGCCGATTTCGTCAGGAAGCATTCGGCCTAACGCTGAAAATTCCCGATCCAGCGCTCGCCGTCGAGCATGCTGACCCAGGCGGTGCCATCGTTGAACGGGCGCAACAGTTTGGGGTCGCGACTGTGGGTCAGGACCCAGCGGCCACTATTGAGCAAGCAGAAATGTCGGCGATAGGCTGCAAGATGTGCCATTCGGGCGTGGCCTCGGATGAGTGCGGCCCCGGCGCCGCGGGCATCCGCAATCGCAGCGCCGATCACCGCCTCGGCATCGGTGCCCGGAGCTTCGATCTGCAGTATATCGGCGACGCGATCGCGGCTCATGATGGAAATGAACCAGCCGGCGAGACCGCCTTCGGCATTCTTGATCGCTCCCGTTCGTATCTTACCGTCGATGGCCAGTCTCGAACTCTGCCGAAGCAGCCAGTCGATCCAGTCACGTTGTGCCACGGGTTTGATTGGCGCGGCGATACGCATATTGACTGCCGTGACCACCTCATCGAGGTCGAGCGGGCTGGGTGTAGCGGCGTTTTGTGCGAGCCTCTTGGTGAAAGAAGCGCCGATCAGATCCAACGTTTCGGTGCCGAGCGTCGCAGCACGGCTTAGAGGTGACGCCGTGTCCAGGCCGCGCCTTGCGAGTTCCCAGATGCCTCGAGCCGGGCGTGCCGTGTGGAACCAGTCCAATCCCATGACGGGGGCGATGCTGCCGCCGCATCGTTCCCAGATGCGTCTCGACACATCGGTCGCACCATCGGCCAGCGAAAGGTCCTGCGGGCCGCCGATCATGGTCTTGATCATGCGAGCCGCAATGAAGGGCCGGTGTTTTTCGGGGGCAGAGGGTGCTACGGTGAAGTTACTCGAGACCGCCACGCGAAGCCTGCGGTCGCCGTATTGCATGACACGTGGCGTAATGCCGAGGAAGCCAACGATCCTGTCGTCTAGGGTTGCAATCAGCGGCGGCAATTCGGGATCGACCCACGGATTCTCGAAATAGATCCGGCTGAACTCCTCGCCGAGTTCGTTTCTTCTTGCTTGGTCAAGATCGTTCGAGGCGAGAAGATCGATGACCTCCATCGCGCGGTCTCGTGGACAAGGTTTGACGTCCATGGAGCTTTCCGTTGCAAGCAAGTGTGTGGCGAAAGACTGATGATTAGAACGTGATCCGACGGTTGGGAACATGACGCAAGCAATGACGATGGGGGCTAGGTCCGATCCCGGACCGGCACAGGCGGGCGATAGGCGCTGGTCCTGTCATATCGATGCGCATGTCCATCTCTATCCATGCCATCCACCCGAAGAAGTTGTCGCTGCAACAGTGCGTAACGTCGTCGGGGCTGCCGGCACTGCGGAATCGGCTTGTCCGCCACTGGCGATCCTTCTTCTCGCCGACACGGAACTGGCCCGCGGATACGACCGACTGGGCGAAATCGGCGGCGATTGGCAAGTAGATGAACCGGAGCCGGGAGCCCTCCTTTGCCGCAACAACAGGCAAGGGCCACTCTTGGTCTTGGCAGGTTATCAATTGCGGACACGCGAGGGCATTGAGATTTTGAGCCTCTGCACCACGCACAAAGTGGACGACAAGATGCCACTCGGCGATGCCGTCGCCGCCATCGATGCCATGAGTGGAATCCCGGTCATTCCTTGGGGCATGGGCAAATGGTTGGGTCGTCGAGGCGATATCGTCCGAACCTATTTGAGGAGTAGCGAAGTGCCGACCGCCTGGCTCGGCGACAGCTTCAACCGTCCCCGTGGCTGGCCCGAGCCTTCAGCCCTGGCGGAAGCGAGCATGCTGGGCCGGGCCATCCTTTCCGGCACCGATCCTTTGCCGTTCGCTGATACCGCCCAAGTGGTCGGCAGCTTCGGTTCCCTTGTTGAGACATCTATCGATTTTGCATACCCGCTGTCGTCGCTGCGGGCGACACTCCATACCCGCCCGGCCTTGGCGCCCTATGGTCGCCGGCAATCTCCGAGCCGGGCTATCGTCGAACAGACCATGCTCAGGCTCGGGCGCAGGCGGATGAGATTCGATGGCTGAAACGGCCAGCGCCTCGGATATTTGCAGCGAAGAATTCGATCTCGTGATTGTCGGCGGCGGCATGCAAGGATTGATGATCGCCCTTGAAGCAGTGGGCGAGGGCTGGCGCGTTCTCGTGCTTGAAGCCGATCGGCTGTGTTCCGGTGCGAGCGGCGCCAGCCTTCGCATCATCCACGGCGGCTTGCGCTATCTTCAGTCGCTGGATTTGCGCCGGACGCTAGCCTCGGCCCGGGATCAACAATGGTTTGCTGAGGAATTCGCCGGTTTCGTTCAACGGCGCCGCTTCCTGCTGCCCCTCGATGGCGGCCAGAGGCATCCGGCGATAGGGCACGCTGCGGTCCTCTTGCAGAGGGCGTTCGCACGCGCGACGGGCGTCGGCATCGAGACAGCCCCTCGAGTTCTGGGTGCAGCAGAAGCGGCCAGGCTGTTACAGCCCTTTGGCTACACTCGGCGCCACGGCGTACTGAGCTGGAACGAGGTCTGGCTGCCTGATGTCGATGCCTTGGCACTATTCATTCGTCGTCGAATCGTGACCTTGGGAGGGCATGTCCTCGAGCATTTTCGCGCCACCGAATTGCTTCAGAGAAAGAACCGTGTGATCGGTATTGCGGCTATCGGCGGGAATGATGGCGTTCCAATCGAATTCCAGACGTCCCGGGTAGTGGAGGCGACAGGCCCGGGGCCGAGCAGACTTCAAGGCGCACCCGTGAATGACCTTTCTGAGATCGTGGCATTCAACCTTGAATTTGACATATCGATCGAGTCGTCAGCCGCTTTGGGCACGACGCGCAGTCCGAGCACGGGTCGAAGTTATTTCCTTATACCCTACCAGGGAAAGCTTCTGCTCGGCACCGGCTATTGCGAGAGCGATCGATTTCGGGCCCCGACATCCTCCTCCGAACCCGTACGCGGGCTCATCGAGGATGCCGCAGCATTGCTGCCGGGCCTCGGACTCACAACCGATCGGCTCTGCTCGATTCCATGGAGTAGAATTCCGAGCGAGAAGATCGGGACAATCGAGCCCACACAAAAAGACTTCAATTCGACTAAAAGCCACGATCAACAGGACCACCATTATTTCCGGGTTTGCCCGGCCAAACTTACGACAACTCGATCGCTTGCCTTGCAAATCATGCGAACACTGAAATCGGTTCGAACCAATTAGTCCGCGCCGGCTTAGCGGAATGCCACTATCTTCGTCGGGCTCGCTGGTTCGCTAGCGCGATCATAAATATCGCAACCTCCAAAATTTCTCTGCTACACTGTGGAATTAATCGATCGTTGGTGCGTGCGCTGCTAAACCGACTTGACGTAGACGACCGACTTGCGGTGCTTATCGAAAGAATCGAAAGGGTCAATCGCGAATGCAATCGAAGCCATACATGGGATGCGATCTGAGCAACACGGCTGAACTTTGAGACGCTGTTCCGATGGTTCAGATTGACAGCGCGCGGGGTCTGCCCTCATCGCTATCGGCAATCCTGAATCTTAAGCCTTCGAAATCTGCAGTGAAAGCGCAGCGCTCGCCGCCAATGGTCAGACGCCCCACCGTTCTTGTAGTAACACCGCAACCGTTTTTTCGAGTCTCTGGAACGCCGATTGCAGTCATGCAAATGGTCCGGGCACTGATCGAGATCGGATTCGAAGTCGATCTGGTCAGCTTTCCCGCGGGCGCGAAGCTGGAGATGCCTCATTATCAGCAGTTTTCCTGCCATGCCTTGCCCGGGTCGCGGCATATACCTATCGGATTTTCGACGTCAAAAGTGTTGATGAATATTGCTCTTGCATGGTGTGTCAGAGGGCTTCTGCGCACGAGAGCTTATGATGTCGTCCACGCGGTCGAGGAGGCGGCGTTCTACGCAGCGCCAATGGCCGCCCGAAGGAATATCCCCGTTGTGGTGGATCTCGATTCGGATATCGTCGACCAGTTGGAGGCGAACAATTCACCCCTGGTCCGATCCCTCTCACGTCCGGCACATTGGCTCCGTAAACGCTCGTTGCAGCGTGCCGTCGCCGCCATCACGATCGCACCGGCGTTAACCGAACTGGTACACGCGCTGAGCCCGCAGACGCCTGTGATCGAGGCGCGCGACTTCGCCATCCCGGAGATGGCCCGGCAGCCATCGCCCGATGCCATCCGCAAATTGCGCGCCGAGCTCGATCTCGATGATGCTCCCGTCATTGCCTATACCGGCAATCTCGACCGCCGTCAGGGGCTCGAGGTGTTGCTGGAGGCCTTCAAGATTTCGTTGATCGATCATCCCGATGCGATCCTGCTGATTGTCGGCGGAGAGACGTTCGAGATCGAGGCGCTCGCCAGCCAAGCGCAGATGCTCGGTATCACGGCAAATACTCGTCTTATCGCCAAGCAGCCGGTCGAGTTGGTCGCGGATTATATGGCCTTGGCGGACGTGCTGGTCTCGCCACGCCTCGAGCCTCTCGTCACGCCAATGAAGATTTACGCCTATATGGCGAGCGGGCGGCCGATCGTGGCGAGCGATCTGCCGACGCATCGGGCCGTCTTGAGCGATGATATGGCCTTTCTCGTGGAACCCAGTGTCGAGGGTTTGGCGCGAGGACTGATCGATGTCCTCGATCATCCGGAGCTCGCCAAGGAACGCGCGACAAAAGCGAAGGCCCATGTTGTCGAACATCACAATTTCGATCGGTTTCGCGAACAGGTCAGGGGTGCTTATGGGCGCATTCAATCGCCTGATCTTGAATCCCGCTTGAGTATCGCTGTACAGCGATAAACGGTAGAGGCGGTCGGAAGCTCGTCAGGAGGTGCCGGATCGGCGCCTCGGGCACGCTTTGACACGTCAGGATACGACCGTTACAGTTTTTAAAGCGCCTCGGACTCTTGCCTTACTTGTCGCTGTGGTTTGTGTCTGATGGCAACGAAACGGGATTTCGAGATTCGGAGCCCTACTTGGCAATCATCACTTGCCGAGATCCAAGACAAGAGCGGAGGGTATTGTGGCCAATACCAAATTTACCAGAACGTCGCGCATTCATCCGAAAGTGCGTGAAATGGAATCGCAACTCAAGGAGGGCCGTTGTGGCCGTCGCGACTTCCTCCGTACCACCACCTTGCTCGGAGTATCATCTGCTGCGGCCTATGCAATGGCGGGTCGCATCACCGGTGAGAGCCTGATCGAAAAGGCCAAGGCGCAGTCGCCCAAATCGGGCGGTATTCTGCGCGTCGGCATGCAGGTCCAGAAGATGGACGATCCCGCGACCTATTCATGGGTCGAGATGTCGAACCAGACGCGGCACATCGCCGAATATCTGGCGATCACTGGCCCGGACAATGTTACGCGGCCGATGCTTGCGGAACGATGGGAAGCCTCCGACGATCTTCGGACCTGGACGTTGTACTTGCGCCAGGGCGTGATGTGGCACAATGGCGACGAATTCACCGCCGACGATGTCGTCTGGAATGTCGAGCGCTGGCTCGACCCCGATCTCGGCTCGGCCAATTCCGGCCTCTCCACCTTCTCGGCGATGCTCGAGGAAAAGGGCGGAACCCAGAGCATGATCCCGGGTTCGGTCGAGGTCGTCGACAAACATACCGTGCGCTTCAACCTCAAACAGCCGGTGCTGTCGGTACCCGAAGACTGTTACAACTATCCTACCGTCATCGTACACCCGTCCTTCAAGCCGCCCTTCTCCGACAACCCGATTGGCACCGGGCCCTATCGGATGACGGATTTTGCCGTCGGGGATCGCTGCATCCTCAAGCGCGTGACCGAAACCACCGATGGCCAGCCGTTCAAATATTGGGGCGGCGACGTCTATCTCGATGAGATCCACTATTACAATTTCGACGAGGACAATCAGCTCACCGCCTTCGCGTCGGGTGAGATCGATGCCATCTACGAGTTCGGCATCGAGCAGTATCAGCTTGCCGAGGCTATCGACGGGGCCATCATTCAAACCAGGACATCGCAGACACTCTGCTGCCGGATGCATGTCGACACGCCACCGTTCGATGATCCGAGAGTGCGCCAAGCCATCGTCAAGGCGGCAGATAACACGGTCTACAAGGACCTTGTGTTCCAAGGTGGTGGCGATACGGCGTGGAATTTCCATGTTGCCCCGGTCCATCCCGAATATTACGAACTGCCGCCGCTCGAGCGTGATGTCGAGGGTGCGAAAAGGCTGCTCGAGGAGGCCGGGTATGCGGATGGTCTCGAACTGACGATCGATGTCGGCAACACCGACGGCCCCTGGCATCAAACCATCACGGAGATCCTCCGGGATCAACTCAAGGATGCCGGCATAACTCTCAATATCAACGTCTTGCCGGCTTCCAAATATTGGGAGATTTGGACCGCGACGCCGTTCGGAGCCACGGCTTGGACGCATCGACCGCTCGGCACCATGATCCTATCCCTGGGCTATCGCACAGGGGTGCCATGGAATGAGACCCACTTTGCCAGTGTCGAGTTCGATCAAGCTCTGAACGAGGCTGAAGCCACGCTGGATGTCGAAGATCGTCGGATCAAGATGCAGACGGTTGAAAAAATCCTGCAGGACGCGGCGGTGATGGTGCAGCCGATCTTCCGGCCCGTGTTTACGATCGCGCGGGATAATGTCCGTAACTATACGGGCCATCCGACACAGTATCATCAGTACAATCAGGTGTGGATCGACGCCTGAGTGACAAAGCGGCCGGTCGCGTCCTTCAGAGGCGCGGCCGGTGCATTCTGCGGGGAAAGACAGGCTGGCTTGCCTTGTCGCTTCGGCTGTCCGACTTCCGCCAATAAACAATAACTCTTGAAGGTGTAGCCCATGGCCAGGCTCATGCTCCGTCGCCTGATCCAGATGCTGCTGATCATGGCCGTCGCCTCCCTGATCCTGTTCGTTATCTTCGACACCGATTCCTTCAAGAAAAAGATCGCGGTTGCCGAACTCGGCGGTTTCGCGGTGTCGGCATTGAGCGAGGATTCGTACCAAAACTGGCTTGCGGAGAAAGGCCTCAACGAACCCTTCCTGGAACGCTACGTCACCTGGATCGGCGATGTCCTGAGCGGCGATCTCGGCCACTCATTCGAGAAAAATACCGAGGTCGGCCCGCTTCTGGCCGATCGTCTGGCCAATACCGGCATTCTGGCCTTTTGGGTATTTGCGCTCATGATCCCGATCTCGCTGACACTCGGCGTCTTGGCCGGGATGCGGGAAGGAAGTCGCCAGGACCGGATCATCTCCTTCATCTCGGTCTTTACGACGTCGATCCCTGAAATCGCCACGGCGATCTTCCTCACCATCGTCTTGGCCCTGGGTCTGCAATGGCTGCCGGCCAAATCGGCAATGACCCAGGGGTTCGATCCGCTGCAATTGGTGCTGCCGGTGCTCACCCTGGTACTCTACGATTTCGGCTATGTGGCGCGCATGACCAGGGCGTCGATGGCCGAGGTCATGACCTCGCAATATATCCGAACGGCGATCCTCAAGGGATTGCCCTACCGGCGGGTCATCCTTGGCCATGCCTTGCGTAACGCGCTGATTGCACCCTTTACCATCATCATCCTCCAGCTCAACTGGCTGTTGTCCGGCGTGGTCGTGGTCGAGGTGTTCTTCCAGTATAACGGCTTTGGCAAGCTGCTCCTCGAGGCCGCCTTGTTCGGCGATGTCTATGTCGTCCAGGCCTGCACGCTCATTGCCGTGGTCGTCGCCGTCTCGTCGCAGATCATCTCCGACATCGGCTACACCTTCCTCAATCCACGCATTCGCTTCAGCTGAGGCAACCGGACCATGGCCACGCTCGTCTCTGCGGAACCCCAGCTGTCCTTGATGCAACGGCTCAAGACGCCGCGCGCCTTGGTGATCCTCATTGTCCTGATGTGGGTGCCGTTGATGGCCCATGTCATGTTCGAGGATATGCTAGGTGCCTTCAAGAACCCGGTCCTGATCCCGGCCATTCCCGCAACCTTGCTGCTCTATTTTCTGGCGGTGCGGTCGTGGCACGAATCTTGGGTCGCGGTGCTTGGTGCTTCCCTGGTATTCTTCTGGCTGTTGATGGCGGTCTCGGCACCATTCCTGCCGCTGATCGATCCCAACAAACCGATCGCGCCATTCACGCTGCCGTTCACCGAAAAGAACGACTTCTTCTTCTGGTTGGGTACGGATTTCAAAGGCCGTGACCTGCTTTCCCGCGCTATCTGGGGCTGTCAGCGGGTGATCGTCTGGGGTGTCACCGCCACGTTCGTTGCCTATGTCGTCGGCACGCTTTTCGGCCTGATCGCCGGATACCTTTCGGGTTGGTGGGATGAGGTCATCTCGTTCCTCGGCAACGTTCTCTTATCCTTCCCGGTGATGGTGCTGTTCATCGTCATTCTGAATTATTTGGGGCCGAGCGGTTTCAACATCGTCATCGCCGTCACCTTCGCCTCGTCGCCCGCTATCATGCGCATCGTCCGGGGCCTGACCCTCGACATTAAGACACGCGACTATGTTTTCGCCGCGCAGACGCGGGGCGAACATCCCTTATGGATCATGCTGGTCGAGCTGTTGCCGAATGCGCGCGGGCCCATCATCGTCGATGCCTGTCTGCGCCTCGGCTACACCACGGTTGCCATCACCACGCTGACATTCCTCGGCCTCGGCCTGCAGCCGCCCGATCCCGATTGGGGCTTGATGATCAAGGAATCGGCGCAAACCGCGATGCTCTTCAAGTTCTCCTATATGCTGGTGGTTCCGGCTCTCTCGGTCTCGAGCCTGATCCTGGGATTCAACCTCATGGCTGACGGACTGCGCGAAATGAGCTTACGGGATTGAGGACGGACACAGTGAACGACCAGCATCCCGTCCTCGAATGCAACAAGCTCTGCATTTCCTATTTCGTGCGCGCCGGCGAAATTCCGGCCGTCGTCGATTTCGATCTCAAGGTGATGCCGGGCGAGGCGGTCGGCATCGTCGGCGAATCCGGCTGCGGCAAGTCCACCGTGGCACTCGCCATCATGCAATATTTGGGCAAGAACGGCCGCGTCGTCAGTGGCGAGATTAAGTTCAAGGGCCAGGATCTGACCACGATGAGCGAGGAGGCCTTACGCCAACTCAGGGGCTCCAAGATCGCCATGATCTATCAAGAGCCGATGGCGTCGCTCAACCCTTCCATGAGAATTGCCAAACAGCTTATCGAAGTGCCGATGACCCATGAGAATGTCTCGGCAAGTGAGGCCTATGAGCGTAGCTTGGATATGCTCGAGCAGGTCCGGCTGCCCGATCCGAAACGCATCATGGAGGCCTATCCTCACCAGATCTCCGGCGGCCAGCAGCAGCGCGTCGTTATCGCCATGGCGTTGCTCTCGAACCCCTCACTGCTGCTGCTCGATGAGCCGACCACAGCGCTCGATGTCACGGTCGAGGCGGGCATCGTCGATTTGGTGAGCGAGCTTGGTGAGCGCTTCGGCACCTCGATGATCTACATCTCGCATAATCTGGGCTTGATCCTCGAGACCTGCGATCGCATCGCCGTCATGTACTCGGGAGAGGTGGTCGAGGAAGGGACCGTCGAGCAGGTGTTCGATCTGATGCGCCATCCCTACACGAGGGGGCTCTTCAACTCGATCCCGCTGCCTAGCGCCGACAAAAACGCCCGGCCGCTGATGCCGATCCCGGGCCAGCTGCCACTGCCGCATGAACGTCCCGATGGCTGCAATTTTGGCCCGCGCTGCGACTTCTTTAAGGAAGGCGTCTGCGACCGGGGGTTCATCGAGATAGAACCGATCCCGGGCCAGCCCCTGCATCGTAGTCGCTGCCGCCGCTTCAAAGAGATTGACTGGGACGCGGCGCTCGAGAAAGCGGGAACTTCCGACCGAACGAACATCGGCGAAGTCGTGCTCGAGGTGGATCGTCTCAAGAAATATTACGAGATCCAGGACGACTCCCTTGGGGCCCTTTTCAGGGGCGGTAAGGCGCGCACGGTCAAGGCCAATGAGCGGCTCGATTTCGATGCCTATGAGGCGCAAACCGTTGCGCTGGTCGGAGAGTCCGGCTGCGGGAAGTCGACTTTCGCCAAGGTCATGCTCGGACTGGAGACGGCGACCGAGGGCAAGATCATGCTCGACGGCAAGGAAATCTCGAACCTGCCGGTGCAGAAGCGCAGCGATTCGCTGGTCAGCCATCTGCAGATGGTGTTTCAGAATCCCTTCGACACGCTCAATCCCAGTCACACGGTCGGCGGTCAAATTTCGCGTGTGATCCGCAAATTCGGGGTCGAAAGCGATCCGGCCGCGGTCAAGAACCACGTCATGGAGCTTTTGGATACCGTCAAGCTGTCGCGCGATTTTTACTACCGCAAACCGCGCCAGTTATCGGGCGGACAGAAGCAACGCGCCGGCATCGCCCGGGCCTTTGCGGGCAATCCCCGGGTCGTTGTCGCCGATGAACCGGTCTCCGCCCTCGATGTCTCGGTGCAGGCCGCCGTGACGCAGCTCTTGATGGATATTCAGCGCGACCATCGGACGACGCTCTTGTTCATCAGCCATGATCTATCACTCGTTCGCTATTTGGCCGACCGGGTAATCGTCATGTATCTTGGCACGATCGCCGAGCAGGGCACGACGGACGAGGTCTTTGCGCCGCCCTATCATCCCTATACGGAAGCGCTCCTGTCAGCCGTGCCGATCGCCGACACCTCGATCGAGAAGAAGCATATCGTCCTTGAAGGTGACATTCCCTCAGCCGTCAATCCACCCCCGGGCTGTCCGTTCCAGACCCGATGTCCGCGTAAGATCGGCGCTATCTGCGAGACCGAGGCGCCTCCCATTCGCGAGTTCGGTGACGGGCATCAGATTGCCTGTCATATCGCACCCGATGAGCTCTTGCGGACGGAGCCCGTCATCAAGATGGGCGCGCCCGAGGCCGTGCCCGCCGAGTAAAGTGGCGCGATGTTGACGGCAAGCCTGAGGCCGGCCGTCAATCCGGGCCCGCTGGCATGCGCCCTTGGCCTGAGCCTCCTTTGCGTCTACCTCGCCGGCACCGTCGCCGGCTGGCGCCAGGCAGCGCTCTTCGTCGTCGGTGCGCTCTTGGGCATCGCCCTTTATCATGCGAGTTTCGGTTTCACCTCCGCCTGGCGCCGCTTCATCGTCAACGGCGAGGGGCGGGGTCTGCGCGCCCAGATGGTGCTATTGGCAATCGCCGTAAGCCTGTTCTTCCCGGTGCTGGCGGCTGGCGAGATCTTTGGCCGTCCCGTCGGCGGATTCGTCTTTCCGGTCGGGGTCAGCGTCGCGTTCGGTGCCTTCATCTTCGGCATCGGCATGCAGCTTGGCGGCGGCTGTGCCTCGGGCACGCTCTTTACCGTCGGCGGCGGCAGCACCCGCATGGTTATCACGCTTGCCTTCTTCGTGCTGGGCTCGGTGTTGGGCACGGCGCACCTTGGCTGGTGGCTGTCCTTGCCGAATATTGGTGCGTATTCATTAGTGGTGAACTGGGGCCTCGGACCGGCCTGGTTTGCCAATATCGCACTGTTCGCGGCGATTTTTCTTCTCACTTTCGTTGTCGAGCGATGGCGGCGGGCGCCTGCGATAACGCCGGTCGAGGGTCACTTTCTCCAGGGTCCCTGGCCGGTCTTGTGGGGTGCCGTAGCCCTGGCAATCCTCAACTTCGCCACCCTCGTGCTCGCGGGACGTCCTTGGGGCATCACTTCCGGCTTCGCTCTTTGGGGTGCGAAGGGCCTTGATGCCGTCGGTATCGACGTCGCGAGTTGGCCCTATTGGCGGAATCAGACGGCGGCGATCGAAGGCTCGCTCTTCTTCGATACAACCTCGGTGATGAACATCGCGATCATACTGGGGGCAATGATCGCAGCAGCACTCGCCGGCAAGTTTGCGCCGACGCTCAAGCTGAGCCGTGTCGATATCCTTACCGCGGTGATCGGCGGGCTGATGCTCGGCTATGGCGCGCGCCTCGCTTTCGGCTGCAATATCGGCGCTCTCTTTTCAGGTATCGCCTCGGGCAGCCTGCATGGCTGGCTCTGGTTGGTCTGCGGCTTTATGGGCAATCTCCTCGGCACGCGTTTGCGCCCGCTAGTCGGCCTTTCGAAAGTCTAGAGCACCACCCGATCTGCAGCACGGCTGTCACACTGATTAGCTAGGGCTGCGAGGGCCAAACTAAGGAGATCGCCTTGGCCCGAAACGTCCTCCTCATCGTTGCCGACCAATGGCGCGGCGACTGCCTGAAACAGACCGGACATCCGTTGCTCGATCTCCCGAACCTCGAGCGGCTGAGTGCGATGGGCACGACTTTCCGGCGCCACTATGTGCAGTGCGTGCCTTGCGGACCGGCGCGCTGCACTCTGCATACCGGCACCTATCTCATGAACCACCGGGCCGTGCGCAATTCGACGCCGCTCAACAGCGACTGGAGCAATCTGGCGCTGGAGGTTAGGAAGGGCGGACACGAGCCGGCCCTGGTCGGCTACACGACGACGACACCCGATCCACGAAAAGTCCATCCCAACGATCCGCGGTTTCGGGTCATGGGCGATCTGATGGAGGGCTGGCGCGAGGTCACGTCGTTCTCGCCCGGCAAGGCGCCCTTCGTTGCCAACATGATCCACGCAGGTAGCGGCGACCTTATCCCGGATGAGCGGTTCTGGTGGCCGAAGGAAGGCCCGAATGGCCCGACTGTGGCGCCGAGCCGTCTCGCCAAGGATCTTACCGACACGGCTTGGCTCACCGAATGCGGGCTACGCTACCTGATGGGCCGGCAGGGAGCGCCTTTTTTCCTGCATCTGGGGTTTTACCGGCCGCATCCGCCCTTTATCGCAGCCGAACCGTATAACGGCCTGTTCGATCCGGCGGACGTGCCGGCACCCCGCTGGGCGGCGAGCCTTGCAGCCGAGGGCAAGCAGCATCCTCTTCTGGGCTACTATCTCCAAACCAACCCGAACCATATGTACTTTCATGGTGCGGAGGGGCTTGCGGCGGAGCTGGACGAGCCTGCCGTGCGCCTGATGCGGGCCGCCTATCTCGGCATGATCAAGGAGATCGACGACCATCTCGGGCGGGTCTTCGACTGGCTCGACACCTCCGGTCAATGGGATGACACGCTCGTCATTTTCACTAGCGATCATGGCGAGCAGCTGGGCGATCATCACCTTTGCGGCAAACTCGGTTATTTTGACGAAAGCTTCCACATTCCGCTGATCGTCAGCGATCCGAAGGCCCGGGCGCATGGTGGGCGGATGGTCGACGCCTTCAGCGAGCAAGTCGACGTCATGCCGACCATTCTGGACTGGCTTGGCCTCGACGTGCCGAGACAATGTGACGGCTACTTGCTGCTACCTTGGTGCCATGGCGAGACGCCGGCCGATTGGCGCCGCGAGGTCCATTACGAGCTGGACTTCCGGGAGGTTGCAAGCGAGCTGCCGCAGCAGGCCTTGGGGCTCGAGATCGACGATTGCTGCCTCGCCGTGATCCAGGACGAGGCCTATAAATACGTCCATTTCGCAGGCCTGCCGCCGCTTTTCTTCGATCTCAACCGAGACCCGCACCAGTTTACCAATCTTGCCGCTGATCCGGCCTATCAAGGACCGATGCTGGCCTATGCGCAGAAAATGCTGTCCTGGCGGCTGCGCTACAATGATCGACGGTTCACGGGCATGGCGGCGAGCCCGGAAGGCTTGATCGAACGCCGCCGCTGAGCCGGCGTCGCCGAACTGTCGCAAGGCTATCGCATTAATGTCGCTTTGGATGGCTACACTTCGGGCGTCGCCTATCCACGACCAGCAAGAAAGATAGCATGACAACGCCCCAAGCATTCCGTTCGCTTATCCTCACCTCCGCCGCCGCAACCTGCCTCGTCATCGGCGCCTCGGCCGCCTTGGCCCAAGAGAAAATCACCATCAATTGGTGGCACGCCATGGATGGCGGTCTCGGCGAGGCTCTGACCGAAATCGTCGACCGCTTCAATGCCAGCCAGGATCGCTATGAGGTCGTCGAGACCTTCAAGGGCAACTACCGTGTGGTCTTGAACAACACGATCGCCGCCTACCGCGCGGACGAGCATCCCCACATCTTTCAGAACAATGAGACGGGCGTCATCACGCTGATGCTCTCGGGTGCTATCGTGCCGGTGCACGGGATTCTTGAGGAGCACGACGTCGAGGTCGATCTCGACGCCTATCTGGCGCCGGTCGTCGACACCTACACCCGGGATGGCGAGTTGCTTGGCATGCCGTTCAACAGCTCGACGCCGATCATGTATTACAATGCCGAGCTACTGCAGGCGGCGGGTTTCGAAGCGGGCCCAACTACCTGGCAGGACATGGAAATGATGATCGACGCGGCCCAGGCCGCCGGGATCACCGGCGCCGATGGCGAGCCGGTCTGCGGCTACGCCTATTCCGGCGGCATGTGGGATAACGTCGAGAACTGGATGTCGATCCACGACCAGCCTTACGCCTCGGGTGGCAACGGTCGGGATGGTCTCGATACCGAGCTGGTCTATGCCGATACCGAGCTGCTCGGCCACCAACAACGCCTCGCCCGTTGGCTCGAAGAAGGTAAGGCCGAGTTCGGTGCGGAGAGCCCGACCGACTGGTCATCGGCCTCCTTCACCAATTGGGGCAACGGCAACTGCCTGTTCTGGTCCGGCTCGACGGCAAGCCATGCCAGGGTCGAGGCGACGGCGCAGTTCGACTGGTCGGCGGTCCACTTTCCGCACGACCCCGAAGTCATCGAGGTGCCGCGCAACTCGACCATCGGCGGTGCGGCCCTCTATGCTCTCCAGGGTTTTTCCGACGAGGAATATGAAGGCATCGCCGAGTTCTTCCGGATGTTGACCTCGGTCGAGATCCAGAAGTTTTGGCACGAGAACACGGGTTATGTGCCGATCACCAAGGAAGCTTACGAGGAACTAGTCAAGGAAGGCTACTATGAGGAGCATCCGACCTACGAGCTCGCTGTGAAACAGCTTTTGCGCGGCACACCCGGACCCAACAATCGGGTGCCCCGGATCGGGAATTTCGAGAACGTCCGGATAGCACTCGAAGCCGAGCTCGAGAAGGTCTATTCCGGCGAGCAGGACGTCGAGACGGCGCTCGATAACGGCGTCCGTCGCGGCAATGAGATCCTGCGGCGCTTCGAACAGCAGAACCAAGGCAAGATGTAGGCTTTCGAGGCGATGGCCCCTGCCTCGACGGCGGGGGCCGAGCCAGCGACCGGAGACTGCCTTTGCGCCGCGTGACCTATAATCACCAATTGCTGCCGGTCCTTTTCCTCGCACCCCAGCTTTTGATTCTTTCGTGGTTTTTCTTCTGGCCATCGGGCCAGGCCATCTATCAGGCTTTCACCATCTCCGACGCGTTCGGCGGAAACTCTCGCTTCATCTGGTTCGAGAATTTCGCGCGTGAGTTCCGCAGCCCCGAATACCAGAAGGCGGTTGGCGTCACGGTGGTCTTCTCGCTGGCAACGACGATCGTCGCCCTCGGCATGGGGCTCCTGTTCGCACTCGCGGTCGATAGGGTTATCCGCGGCAGCGGCGTCTACCGGGTCTTCGTCATCTGGCCCTATGCAGTGGCACCCGCAGTCGCCGGTGTGGTCTGGGTCTTCGCCCTCGACCCGCAAGCCGGCATCGCCGCCTTCTGGCTCAAGCAGACTTTCGGGCTCGAGTGGGATCCGGATCTCAATCGCGTGCATGCCATGATCCTCGTCGTCCTCGCCTCCGCATGGAAGCAGATCAGCTACAATTTCGTCTTCTTCCTCGCAGGATTGCAGGCCATCCCCCGTGGCCTGATCGAGGCGGCGGCGATGGATGGGGCTGGACCCTTGCGCCGGATCCGCGATCTGCTGCTACCGCTGCTGGCCCCCACCACCTTCTTCCTCGTCATCATGAATATCGTCTACGCCTTCTTCGAGACCTTCGGCGTCGTCGCGGTGACGACCGGTGGCGGCCCCGGCGATTGGACCTCGATCATGGTCTACAAAGTCTTCAGGGACGGCTTTGTCGGGCTCGACTATGGCGCTTCGGCGGCGCAGTCGATCGTACTGATGGGCATCGTCGTGGCGCTGACGATCATTCAGTTCCGCTACATCGAACGCCGCGTCCACTATACGGGATGAGGTGATGGTCGAGCGTACGCGTGTTCTCGATCTCCTCACCCACGGGCTGATGCTCGTCGGCATCTTTCTGCTGATTTTTCCGGTCTATCTGGCGATCATCGCCGCGACCCATGATGTCGACACGGTCAACCGGCTGCCGATGCCGCTGCTGCCGGGCGATGCGATCGTTGCCAATGTGACGGAAGCCTTTGTTAAGGGGGATCTGGCTCGCCAATTGTGGAACACCACGATCCAGGCAACAGGCATCGCCTTCGGCAAGATCGTCATTTCGGTGCTGTCTGCCTTCGCCATTGTCTTCTTCCGCTTTCCGTTCCGCATGGTCGCCTTCTGGCTCATCTTCATGAGCCTGATGCTGCCGATCGAGGTGCGGATCGTGCCGACCTATGAGGTTGCGGCCAATGCCATGACACCGCTCATCTGGATCGCCGGGCGGTTGGGCCTAGGTGCGGTGATCGACCTCGATGTCAAGGTGAGCCTCCTCAATTCCTATTGGGGGCTGATCCTGCCGATCATCGCGTCCGCCACGGCGACGTTCCTGTTTCGCCAGTTCTTTCTTACCGTGCCGGACGAGTTGGTCGAGGCGGCCAAGATGGACGGTGCGGGGCCCTTGCGGTTTTTCTGGGATATTCTCCTGCCGCTCTCACGCACGACGATCGCAGCCTTGGGCGTCATCATGTTCCTGGTCGGCTGGAACCAGTTTCTCTGGCCGCTGCTGATTACAACCGAACCCGAATACATGACCGCCGTGGTCGGCCTCGCCCGCTTGATGCCCGGGCCGGATACGCTGCCCGAATGGAACGTGACGATGGCCGCAGCCCTCTTCGTCATGTTGCCGCCGGTGCTGGTCATCGCCTTGCTGCAACGGCTCTTCGTCAGGGGCCTTATCGCTTCCGAGAAATAGGCCAACCACGGTTTTGGGAGACGCCCTCCATGGCGCATGTAGAGATCCGCGACGTCCGCAAGACCTATGGCAAGACCGAGGTCGTCCACGGCCTCGACCTCGAGATCCAGGATCGGGAGTTCATTGTCATCCTCGGACCGTCGGGTTGCGGTAAATCCACCCTGCTACGGATGATCGCCGGCCTCGAGGCGATCACCGGGGGCGAGATCCTGATCGATGGCCAGGTCGTCAACCGGCTGGAACCGCGTGAGCGCAGCTGCGCCATGGTGTTTCAGAATTACGCTCTCTACCCGCACATGACGGTGGCGGAGAATATCGGCTACGCGCTCAAGGTCGCGGGCGTCGCCCGAACCGAACGCGAGGCCCGGGTCAAGGAGGTCGCGACGACGATGCAGCTCGACGCCTATCTCGGCCGCAAGCCGGCTCAGCTCTCCGGCGGTCAGCGGCAGCGGGTGGCGATGGGCCGGGCCATCATCCGCGAGCCTAAGGTCTTTCTCTTCGACGAACCCCTGTCCAATCTCGATGCCATGCTGCGGGTGCAGATGCGGCTCGAGATTCGCCGCTTGCACCAGCGCCTGAATGCCACCTCGATCTTCGTCACGCATGATCAGGTGGAAGCCATGACCCTGGCCGATCGGCTGGTCGTCATGCGGGACGGCTGGATCGAGCAAGTGGGAAGGCCCGGCGAACTCTATCACAAGCCGGCCACACGATTTGTCGCGAGCTTTATCGGCGCGCCGCCGATGAATCTGATCGAGCCGTCGAGCGATCCGGCCCTGCGCCCGCTGCTGCAGGCTGCCTCGTCGAGACTTGGTCCGAACAACGCGAGTTCCTGCGATTGGCGGCTCGGGCTGCGGCCTGAACATATTGGGCTGGTTGCGGCCGCCGATCATTTGCCGCGGGCGAGGCTCGAACTGGTCGAGGAGCTGGGTGACCGCAGGGTCTGTTATCTGAGCCTCGGCCAGCAGCCGGTGGTGGCGATTGCGGTTCCGGGGGCTTCGTTGACCCTCGGTGCGACCGTCGGTCTTCGGATCGATCCCGGAAACCTCCATATATTCGAGCCGTCGGGCAAGGTCGCCGCCGGGCCCGAGCCGGCGGAGACGGTCCGGTTCGCCAGCAAGGTTGCCTGAAGCGGGGCTCTTTCGAAAATTTCGATGCCGACTTATGATCGCTTGGCATCGAAGACTTCGGGAGGCAACATGGCCATCAGCCTGACAGCGGAACAATTGGGTGCTTATCGACGGGATGGGTTTCTCTGCCCGGTCGATGCGCTCAGCCCTGAGGAAGCTCGGGATTACCGCCAAAAACTCGAGGCGGCGGAGGCCGAGGCCGGTGAGCGCTTCGCCAAGGAGTTCCGGCACAAACCCTATCTTGTATTCGGTTGGGCCGACGAGCTGATAAAGCATCCACGGATCCTCGATGCGGTCGAAGGGATCATCGGTCCCGATATCCTTTGCTGGGAAGTCGCGATGTTTACCAAGCCCGCCCACAGCGACGGCTTCATCTCCTGGCATCAGGACATCACCTATTGGGGCCTCGAGGCCGAGGGCAATGTCGTCACCGCCTGGGTCGCCCTCTCGCCTAGCACGGTGGAAAGCGGCTGCATGCGCATGGTGCCGGGAACCCACAAACGCGAAGTCGTGGCTCACCGCGATACATTCGCCGAGAAAAACATGCTGTCGCGCGGGCAGGAGATCGCGGTCGAGGTCGAGGAGGACAGGGCCGTCGATCTGGTGCTGGCGCCGGGGCAGATGTCGCTGCATCACGTCAAGATCTTCCACGGCTCGAACCCCAACCGGTCCGACGACCGCCGCATCGGCTTCGCGATCCGCTACATTCCCCCATCGCTGCACCAGACAACCGATGGTCAGGATAGCGCGCGGCTGGTTCGGGGCGAGGACCGCTTCGGCTATTTCGAGCACGAGGAGCCCCCTGCAGACGACCTTTCGACGGCTGCCATCGCCAACCACGAACGCCTCTACGCGCAGAGACGCGCCATTCTCTTGCGCCAGTGAGAAAGATCCTCGTCGAAATCGGTGATGCGGCGACCTTCCGCAAAACCGTTGGCGAAACCGACGTCTATCTGTTCGCCGGCATCACCGGGGATTTCGCCCCCCAGCACGTCGATGAGGCGTTCATGGCGTCGTCGCCCTACGGCGCCCGTATCGCTCATGGCGTTCTGGTCCTGGGTTTCTCCTCGACCACGAGTTCCAAGATCGCGGCACTCGATCAGGCAAGGGGCGGCACCCTCATTCCGGTTTCGCTCGGTTATGATCGCGTCCGCTTCTTGGCGGGCGTGAAGATCGGCGATACTGTCGAGGTCAGTTACCGGGTCGAGGAAATCGATGAGGCGGCGAGCCGGACGCGGGCGGCCATCGAAATCCGCAATCAACGTCGCGATCTCGTCGCTGTTGCAACCCACATCATGAAATGGCTTGAGCCCGATGGCGGCAGCTGAGCAGCAGACCGAGATCCTCTTTTCGGCAGAGGAAGTGGCGACCCGGGTCGAGCAACTGGCGGTCGCCATCGCCGATACCGTGCCGCGCGACGTCATGATCTTAGGCCTGCTCAAGGGCTGCTTCGTCTTTGTCGCCGATCTCGTGCGGGCCCTGGATCGTCAGGGGATGGCGCCCTCGATCGAGTTTCTGCAGGTCTCGAGCTACGGTGCGGGCAAGGAGAGCTCGCGGACGATCCGGCTCAAAAGCGAAATCCCGACGAGCTTGAAGGGCCGCGACGTGCTGCTCGTCGACGATATCCAGGATACCGCACGGACACTTGTCTTTGCCCGCGATCTCCTGCAGGAGCAGGGGGCGGGGAAAGTCTGGAGTTGCGCTCTGCTCGACAAACCGAGCCGGCGTCAGATCGAATTCGAGGCCGACTTCGTTGGCTTTAGTATTCCCGATGTGTTCGTCGTCGGCTACGGCATCGACTACGCGGAAGGCTACCGGCATCTGCCGTTCATCGCCAAGATCGTTTGAGCTATCGCGGCGCGATATGCAGCAGGTCGGATTTTGGAGTTGAACTTCCGATCGCCAATGGCCGTACCCCAATCATCGCTGATCACCTGAGCCGACCGATCCGATGTTTCGAATGACCAAAGCCGTATTGCGCGGATTTGCCCGGATCGTGACGAAACCGGCGAAGGCTGTCGTCAGCCGTCGGGGCATTATCATCCAACCCTATCGCGGCTATGGCTCGAACCGGCAGATCTTCATGATCGGCCGCGTCATGCGTCAGCCGAGCCGGCTCGGCACGATGGGTGGGGACAGCGTTGGCGGCCAACTTGTCGAAGTCAGCCGGTGGGCGGCGAGAAGCGGGATCGCCCGGGTGCCTGTCCGGGTCGCCTTCTACGGCACGGAACAACTCGTTCATACGGACCGGGACGGCTATTTCCGCGTTCATCTGCAACCCACGGCCCCGCTCGAGAGCAACCGGCTATGGCACGATATCGAGATCGAACTGCAGAAGCCCGAGCAGCTGAAGACGGTTGGCGAGATTTTCATCCCGCGCGAGCCCACGGATTTCGTCGTGATCAGCGATATCGACGACACCGTGATGCATACGGGGGTCGCCAACAAGATCAGGATGTTCTGGCGGCTCATCGGCAAGGGTGCCGAAAGCCGCGTCGCCATCCCGGGCATGCCCTCGTTCCTAAGGGCGCTCTACGAGGGACCGAGGGGCACCAATGCGATCCCGATGCTCTACGTTTCAAGGGCGCCTTGGGCGATCTATGACATCTTGGACGAGTTCTTCGCCCTCAACGAGTTTCCGGGCGAGCCATTGCTGTTTCTGAGGGAATGGGGTTTGACCCTGCAAAGCCCGCTGCCCCGCCGGTCGAAAAACCACAAGCTCGAGCTCATCAAGAACATGCTCGAACTCTATCACGACCTGCCTTTCGTGCTGATCGGGGATAGCGGTCAGTCCGATCCCGAGATCTATGCCAAACTCGTGCATGACAATCCCGGCCGCGTCCGCGCCATCTATATTCGCAATGTCAGCAGCAAGAATGCGCGCCACGATGAGATCCGCATACTGGCGAAGGAAGTTCTTGCCGTCGGGAGTACCATGCTCCTGACTGCCGACACGGCCGAGATGGCGCGACATGCCCTCGAGCATGGACTGATCACCAAGGCCGCGGCGCAGGCGGTCAAACAAGAAGCGGACCTGACGATCGCCGCCGAGACCGATCTGGCGGCTTGAGCCGAACCTCTGTAGCGTCCGTCATCCGAGGCAGTCGCGACAGAGGGAGGTAAACGATGGATCCATTTGTACGCCGCAAAGTCGGGCGCACCGATGTCGAGGTCACCTGCCTGGGCATGGGGGGAGCGCCCCTTGGCGATCTTTATGCGAAACTCGACGAGCCAACTTGCCAAGCGACCTTGGAGGCAGCCTGGCAAGCGGGAATACGCGCCTACGACACGGCCCCTTGGTATGGCAACACGCTGAGCGAGCACCGTTTCGGCCAGATGCTGCGCTTCAAGCCGCGCGATGAATTCATGCTCTCGACCAAGATCGGCCGGGTCTATAAGCGTGCCAGGGATCCTAACAACTTCTACCGTGGCCAGTGGGTCGCGGGCCTGCCGTTCGAGCGCCGCTTCGACTACAGCTACGCTGCCGTGATGCGATCCTGGGAAGACAGCCTGCAGCGGCTTGGTGTCCCGCGGGTCGATCTGCTGTTGATCCACGATCTCGATTTCAAGCATTTCGACACCGAGGCAGGGGTGCTGGAGCGGCTCGACGAACTCGAAAAGGGCGGTGGCATCAAAGCGCTGCAAGAGCTCAAGGCGGCCGGCGAGATCGACGGCTTCGGCGCAGGGATCAATCAGGAAATCATGATCCCTTATTTTCTCGAGCGCTTCGAGCTCGATGTGTTTCTGGTCGCCATGCCCTATACGCTGCTCGATCAGCGCCCGCTCGACGAGATCTTCCCGAAATGTGCCGAGCGCGGCATCGGCATCGTTATCGGCTCACCCTACGCATCAGGCATTCTGGCGAGAGGTGCCGTTACCGGCGCCACCTATGGCTACCAGCCGGCGGAACCGGACATTCTCGACAAGGTTAGAGCGATTGAGGCTGTGTGTGCGCGGCACGACGTTCCGCTCAAGGCGGCCGCATTGCAATTCGTGCTGCATCATCCGCTCGTGGCCTGCATCATCCCCGGCCCGACGGAGCCTTGGATGGTCGAAGACAATGTCGCCATGGTCGAGCAACCGATTCCATCTGACTTCTGGAGCGAGCTCAAAGCCGAGGGGCTGTTACGCGGCGACGCGCCGACCGGCTGAGCCGGACCTCGCTCGATGAGCCGGCGCCGGGCCCTGGTTCTGGTCAATGCAAAAAGCGGGCAGGCCGACCTCGCCATCGAGAACGCGCTCGGCATCATGAAACGAGGCCTCGAGCTTAGACTCGAGGAGATGCCCGACGGCAGCGATCTTCGCTCAATCATCTGCGGTGCCGCTCGGACCGTGGACATGGTCGTGATTGGCGGTGGCGACGGCACGCTCAACCTTGCCGCGCCGGCCATATTGGAATCCGGTCTGCCGTTGGGCATTCTGCCGCTGGGCACTGCCAATGATCTGGCGCGCACCCTCGGGATTCCACCTGACCCCGAGGCGGCGGCCCGGATCGTGGTCGATGGGCATCTGCGGCGCATCGATTTGGGCGAGGTCAATGGCCGGCCGTTCTTCAATGTTGCGAGCCTCGGTTTGAGCGTCGAGGTAGCCCGCCACCTGACCCATGAGGTGAAGCGGAAATGGGGCAAGCTCGGCTATGCCGTGACAACGCTCCGAGTGCTGCAGCGAATGCGTCCGTTCTCCGCGGAAATCGTGATCGACGGCCGTGCGCACAAGGTCCGAACCGTGCAGGTTGCGGTCGGCAACGGGCGCTATTATGGCGGCGGTATGGTCATCGACGCCGAAGCCGAACCGGACGATGGCTGGCTCGATCTCTACAGTCTGGAGTTCGAAAGTCTGTGGAAACTCGCGCTACTCTACCCGGCGTTTCGCTCGGGCCGCCACGGCATCTGGCGGGAAGTGCGGACCGAGCGCTGCAAGGAGGTCGAGATCCGCACGCGCCGACCTCGACCGGTCAATGCCGATGGCGAGATCGCGACACAAACGCCGGCTGTATTCCGCATCCTGCCGAAGGCCGTCTCGGTGGCAGCACCAGTCCACCCACCGGAAGTGTAAGCGACGGCTTCACGTCGACGTCGCGGCTTCAGGCTCGATATCTTTCTCGCCGCCACGGGCCGCAAGAAAATTGCCCAGAGGCTGCAATTGCGGAATGTGATCGCAGAAGACCCGGATTGTGACCAGCAGCGGCACCGCCAGGAGCATGCCCGTAACCGACCACATCCAGGCCCAAAATGCCACGGACAGGAAAATCACGACCGTGTTCATCTCGAGACGGCGGCCGACGAAATAGGGCGTGACGAACTGGCCCTCGGTCGAGGTCAGAATGAAGTATGTGGCCGCCGGGATCAGCGCCGAACTAATCTCGTCAAATGTAAGGAGGCCGACCAGACCGGATATCAGGACGCCGGAGAGGGCACCGAGATAGGGCACGAAATTGAACGCAAACCCGATGACGCCGAACAGCAGAGGGTTGGGCATGCCGATGAGCCACATCGCCGTGCCGATGGCGACGCCGAGGCCCGCATTGATCAGAGTTATGGTGAACAGATAGTGCGAAAGATTGCGCTCGATATCGTAGACGATGCGCATCGCCCGCCGTTTGTCCCGAAACGTCGGCATGACGTGCACGATTTTCTCGTAGAACATGTCTCCCGAGGACAAGAGAAACAGGAGCAGAACGAGCGTGAAAACGATCTGAGCCAGCATCGACGGGGCTTCGGTAGCCATGCTCGCAAACACACTCGGCTCGCGTAACCTGACCTCCTGGACATCGTCGCCTTCGTCGGCGGAAGCGATCTTGTTGACCTGTTCCCCGGCCTTGAGGACGGCTTGGGCGGGGTCGCTCAGGTCGCGCAACTTCATCTCGATTTCGCGTCCGATGGCAGGCGCATCCTCGATCCAGGCTTGAAGGGGCTCGGTCAGTGCGACCGCGCCGGTGAGGAGCAGAGCGAGCAGGGCACAGACGATGCCGATCGCCGAGACTCCGGGGGGGAGACCACGGCGTTCGAGGAAGCGGCGAACCGGGCTGAATACCAGTGCCAGGAGGAAACCCAGAACCACGGGCATGAGGAAGACACGCGCCAAAGCGATGCCGGCAAGGAACAGCATCAAGAATATGCCGATGACAGCCCAGCGGGGGCCAACCTGAAGAATTTTTCCGGCGGCATTTGTATCTGCCGGCTCCGTCACTGCCTTCGACGCTGCTGGCTTCGGCATTTCTGTTGTGTCGATTTCGTTCATCATGATGGCCGGTTATCGCAAAGCCGATTCCTGTAGCTTGTTGTTCGTCGAGCATTACCGGGCTTTGTGGGTCTTGGCCAAGCCCGTTCACCACAGGTGTAATTTAGGCATACCCCTTGACATAGGGTGTAGCGCGGCGCGCGTTGCGCAGCGCCGTTGCCCACCAGTTCAATCGATCGAGCATGACTGCCATGGCTTCCTGGGCAGCCTCGGGCTCTCGCAGATTGCCCGCCGCGTCGAACTTTGTCCTGGCGTTGGCGAAGCTGACGCTGTCCCTGATGGTAGCGGCGTGGAGTTCGGCGAAGACCAGCCGCAATTGCTCGACCGCGCGCAGGCCCCCCGATATGCCGCCATAAGACACGAACGCCACGGGCTTTGCGTACCATTCCCGGTTGGCCGCATCGATCAGCATCTTGAGTGCGCCCGGATAGGCGTGGTTATATTCCGGCGTGACAACGATAAAAGCGTCGGCAGCGCCAATGCGTTCCCTGAGCGCAGTGAGGCCTGCAGGATCGGCCCGCTTCTGGGGGACTGGCAAATCCGGCTCCAGCGGGTCGATCACATCGACCGCATAGTCGGTACGGGTGCGCAATTCCTGCCTGACCCATCCGGCGATCGTGTCGGAAAAGCGTCCTTCCCGGACGCTGCCGTAGATCAATGCGAGCTTCATGGTCTCGTGCATTCTTCGAGGCTCCCCAATGGGTTGAGACCGGTAATATGATGCCAGATTACCGCTAAATGTCGAATTCCAGGAAGGGCGCAGGCGGATGATGCCGGCAGCACCGCCCTGCTTCAGACGTCGGCGATATCGGTGCGGTCGGCAAGCCGTTTGGCGGCACGCTCGAAATGCCGGCGGGCAGCGTCATGGGCCGCTTCCGGGTCCATGTCGCGAATTGAGACAAGGACGGCTTTGTGCTCGCCCACCACCCGTTCGCTCCATTCGGAGGCCATGGCGTTCTTGACTGCAACGGAGTGCAGTTCGCTGAGGATCCTGTTCTCGAGTACGGACAGGAATTCCTCCAGATATTCATTGCCCGACGCGGCGGCGACCGTGGAATAAAAGCGCAGTTCCGCATCGACGCGCGCTGCAGCACCCTCCATGCCCCGGACGATCGCGGCGCGCATCGCGTCCAGGCAATCCTCGAGGGCTGCCAAATGCTCCGGACGCCTGGCGGTGGCGGCAAGTGTCGCGGCCTCGACGGATACACCGCTACGCAATTGGAGAAGCTTCAAGAGCTCTTGACGCTTCTTGAAGCAGGCGGGGCCGATCCGAAAGGCGCTGCGGCTGCGAGGATCGGCGATAAAGGCGCCGACCCCCTGGCGTGCCTCGATCAGGCCATCGTAGCGCAGTTGCGAAATCGCCTCGCGCAGCACGCTGCGCGCGACGCCGAATCTCGTGGCAAGGCTCGGCTCGGAGGGAAGCTTGTCGCCGGGTCGAAGCTCGCCCGCCCGGATCGCTTCCGCCATCCGATCCGCAATCTCATCCGGCAAGCGTCTCGGACGTGCGACTTTGGCGAAGGCTTGGCTCATTGTTTTGTTGGCTTTCGCAAGTGACGTCCTGCGAAGCCTAGGAGTATCCTTAATGATCTGCAATCATGTTGTCAGACAACCGAACATCTGATACCAGATCTCGAAGGCCAGATCAGGGCGGAGTTTCGGTGGCGGTTGCAGGCAAAATCGGTTTCGTTGGGCTTGGCGGTATGGGCCGGGGGCTCGTCAGGAACCTGCTCAAACAAGGGGCCGATGTCCTCGTGATGGATCGAAGGCGCGAAGCTGTCGATGCGATGGCGAGCGTCGGAGCCGTACCGGCGGGATCACTTCGGGAGATGGCCGAGAAAACCGAGACGCTCATCTTCTGCGTCAACACGGCGGAAGATATCGAATCGCTGATCCTCGGACCCGACGGCATTCTCGGCCAACTTCGCGCGGGCCAGAGCGTGGTCGATCATACCACGAGCAATCCAACCACCGTCGCCAGGCTCGGTGAGGCCGTAGACGCTCAAGGCGCTGACTACGCCGAGGCGCCGATCACCCGCACGCCGAAACATGCCGAGGCCGGCCAGGTGAATATTCTCTTTGGCGGCACCGAAGAACTCCTCGACAGGCTGCAACCGATCTTCGCCTGCTATGCAGAGAACGTCTTTCACGTCGGCCCGCGTGGCCACGCCATCAAGCTCAAACTGATCCACAACTACATCGCTTTTGCCAATGTCGCCGCTTGGTGCGAGGGCTTTGCCCTCGCTGCCAAGGAAGGCCTGGATATGAGCAAGGTCATCGGTATCATCTCCGCCGCCGGCGGCAAGAGCGGGATGATGGACCTCTATGGTCAATCGACCCTGGAGCGGGACTTCACGCCCTGGATGTCGCTCGCCAACGCACAGAAAGACGTGAAATATTATGTCCATTGGCTCGAAGCCGCCGGTCTACCCGGCTTCATGGCGGAATCCGTGCACCAGACCTATGCCTTGGCCTCGATCATGGGTCATGGCGAGGAAGGCTGCACCGCCGTGATCAAGGCCTACGAGAAACTGACCGGCGTCGAAGCGCGTCTCAGTACCGATAAATCATCAGATCCAACGAAGACGGGAGAGCAAAATGCAGGCTAGCACCATTTTTCTGGCGGGTGCGCTGAGCGCCGCCGCCTTGATTTTCGGCGGTGGCGCCGAAGCGCAGACGAACCTGAAATTGGCGCACTTCGCCGCCGAGACCCATCCGGGACATATCGCCGCTTTGCAGTTCAAAGAGCGTGTCGAGGAGCGGACCAATGGTGAGGTGACGATCGATATTTTTCCGGCAAGCCAACTCGGCTCGCCGCCCGAACAACTCGAGCAGACCGTGCTCGGTGTGGTCGATATGAACCTTCCAACCCAGGGCGCGTTGGATAAATACGAGAAGGCCTTCGCCACTGTGATGAGTCCGTTCGTGTTCCGGGACTACGCCCATGCCCACGACGTGTTGGACGGGCCGTTCATGGAATGGGTCGCACCCAAGCTCGAGGCGCAGGGCCTGGTCATGCTCTCGAACTGGGAGTGGGGCTTCAGAAACGTCACCAATAACAAGCATCCGATCCACGAGCCTGCCGACATGGAAGGTCTGACGATCCGCACCCCGCCCGAGATCCAACTGGTTGCCGCGATGGAGGCATCGGGTGCCAACGCCACCCAAATCGCCTTTCCGGAATTGCCGAACGCTCTCAATCAAGGTGTCGTCGACGGCCAGGAAAATCCCATCGCCGTGATCTACCACTTCAAGATCTATGAGCTGCAGGATTATCTCTCGCTGACCCGCCACGTCTATAACAGCATGGTTCACGTCGTGAACAAGAACAGCTGGGACGGCCTGTCGCCGGAGCAGCAGGAAATCCTGCGCGAGGAAAGCAAGGCCGCGGGCGAGCTGATGCGTGAGCTTGTCGCCGAGCAGGAAGCCGACGAGCTTGATCTTTTGAAGCAGGCTGGCATGGAAGTCGACGAGAACCCGGATATCGAGGCGTTCAAGGCGAAGATGGGACCTGCCTACGAGCGGATCGGCGAGTATGCCGGCAAGGAGAACGTCGAAACCTTCCTGGGCTTCGTTCAGTAGCATCGTCCCAGGCCCGGCGGGATCGCCTGCCGGGCCAGGCGAGCGCCTTTTAATGCTTTCATTCCTGATGCTGGGTGCCCTGGTTGCGCTGATCCTGATCGGCGTGCCGATCGCGGTCGCACTCGGGGTTACCTCGGTAGGCACCTACATTCTGTTGGGCCAGCCGCAAATTCTGACGATGCTGCCGCAGCGCATGTATTCGGCAACGACGGCCTTCACGCTGCTGGCTATCCCGTTCTTTATCCTTGCCGGCAACCTGATGAATACGGGCGGCATCACCGAGCGCATATTCCGCTTCGCCAGCGCTCTCGTAGGCCATATCAAGGGCGGGCTCGGCCAGGTCAATGTCGTTGCCAGCCTGGTCTTCTCGGGCATGTCGGGCGCTGCGGTCGCCGATGCTGCGGGACTCGGCCAGATCGAATTGAAGGCCATGACCGAACGCGGCTACGACCTGCGGTTTTCCGCGGCCATCACGGCCGCCTCATCGACGATCGGTCCGGTGTTCCCGCCCAGCATTCCATTTGTCATCTACGGCAGCATCACCGGCGTTTCCGTGGTGCAGCTGTTTCTCGCGGGCATCGTGCCCGGCCTGCTGATGGGCGGCGCCCTCATGATCGCGGTCTGGCTGGTCTCCCGCGCCCGCGGCTATGCTCAAGAGGAGCGCGCGTCGAGATCGGAGCTCTGGCTAAGTTGCAAACGTGCGATCCTTCCGCTCGGCACGCCCGTGATCATTATCGGCGGCATCCTGGGCGGCGTGTTCACGCCGACGGAAGCCAGCGTTGTCGCCTCGATCTATGCGCTTTTCCTGGGTCTCGTCGTCTACCGCGAGATTGCGATACGCGACTTGCCGCGGATCTTCTGGGATACGCTCATCCACAGCATCCGGCTGCTCTTCGTCATTGCGGCTGCGGGCTTTTTCGGTTGGCTCCTGATTCATCAAAGGGTGCCGGATGCCCTGATCACGGGCCTGACGAGCTTTGCCGATTCCAAGGCGACGGCACTGACCTTGGTGGTCTTGATTCTGCTGATCCTCGGCCTGTTTCTCGAGGGGATCGTCGTCATCGTCATCTGCGTGCCCCTCTTCATGCCCCTGGTGCAACAATTCGGGGTCGATCCGGTCCAGTTCGGCGTCATCATGATCATGTGCTCGATGGTCGGCTTGCTGACCCCGCCTGTGGGCATGGTGCTGTTCGCGGTCTCGAGCGTCAGCAAGGTGCCGGTCGGCGCCCTGGCGCGCGAACTCTGGCCCTATCTTCTCGGCATCTTTGTCGTGCTGGTCCTCGTGACCTACGTGCCGGTCATCTCGATCGGCGTGCCCTCCCTGATCTGGCGATGATGCCGGCACTGCGCTCGCTGGATCGCGCTCTGGGTTTCCTGATGCGGACGATCGCGGTCCTGTGTTTCCTCGCCTTGCTCGTCATTCTCGCCGGCAACGTCATCGCCCGTGACTTCCAGCTCTATGCGACGGCCTGGCTCGATGAGGTGGTCGAACTGCTGTTTGCCTGGATGGTCTTCATCGGTGCTGCGGCATTGTGGCGGGAAGGGGAGCACTTCCGGATCGATGCCCTCGAGCGGATGCTGCAGGGGCGGGCAGGGATTGCCGTCCAGATCGCCGTCGCTCTGATCAGCCTCTTTTTTCTCGTCGTCATGACTTGGCAGGGGCTGCAACTCACCATCAAGAGTGCTGCACTGACCCCGATCCTCAAAATGCCGGTATGGCTCAGCTATGTCGTCATTCCGATCTCCGGCCTGATCATGTCGACCTATACCGTAGCACAGCTGATCTACCTGCTGACCGAATGGTCAAAGATGGGGCGGACAACGACCTGAACCTTCAGTCCCGATTGGAGGAGGGCTCCGGCTGGCCGGGAATGGCTGCCGCGGCCGGTGCTGCCGTTGTCGATCGTGCCGCGGACCATCGCTGCAGGAGAAATGCGCCGCCGGCCAATCCGATCCCAACGAAATCCGTGCGCCATTCACCGGAGATCATACAGAGTGCTGCCAGTAGCAGGATAGCCCGCACGACGATCGTGGCCGGACCGAAGAACCAGGCCTGGATCGAGGCGGCGAGCAGGGTAACGCCGGCCAGGGCCGTGAGCACCGAGCGGACGATGATCAAAGGCTCGCCCTCGAGCAGGAGCCCTGGGGAGTAGAAAAACATGAACGGCACGATAAAGGCGGCGATGCCGATCTTGAAGCTCGCGATCGAGGTGCGCAGCGGATCGGAGCCCGCGATCGCACTGCCCGCATAGGCCGCCAGTGCTACGGGTGGAGTGATCGCCGAGATGACGGCGAAGTAGAAGACGAAGAAGTGGGCAATCAGGGGTTCGATCCCGAGACGGATGAGGCCCGGTGCCACCACCGATGCGGCAACCGCATAGGCGGCCGTGGTCGGCATCCCCATGCCGAGCAGGATCGAAATCGCCATTGCGAAGATCAGGGCCATTAGCTGGCTGTGCTGCGCCAGATTCAAGAGCAGCGAGGAGAAGCGGGCGCCGACCCCGGTAAGGGCGATCACGCCGACGATCACACCCGCCGCCGCACACACAGCGATGATCTGCAGCGCCATGCGTGAGCCCAGGGCGAGGGCCTCGATCAGTTGGCGCGGGCCCATGCGGTGTGGTGTGAGCCAGCTGACGACGGCAGCCGCGACAATCGCCAAGGTGCCGGCGCGAATGACCGAGTAGCCCGCGAACAAGGCATAGATCAGAATGAATACCGGAACGAACAGGTAGATTTGGGTAATGAGCTTGCGGAACTTCGGCAGCTCGTCCGCGCTCAGGCCCTTCATGCCGTTCCGCACCGCCTCGAAATCGACCATGAAGTAAATCGAGACGAAATAGAGAATCGCCGGAATCACGGCGGCAATGACGATCTCGGTGTAGGGGATGCCGGTGACCTCGGCCATGATGAAAGCACCGGCTCCCATGATCGGCGGCATGATCTGGCCGCCGGTCGAGGCCGCCGCCTCGATCGCAGCCGCACTCTGCGGACGATAGCCGACGCGCTTCATCATCGGGATCGTCAAGGAGCCGGTCGCGGCGACGTTGCCCGCTGACGTGCCGTTGATCGTCCCCATCAGGGCCGAGGCGAAGACCGCCACTTTGGCGGGGCCGCCACGGGCGCGGCCGGCGATGGCGAAGGCGAAATTGACGAAATAGTCGCCGACCTTCGTTACCTGGAGAAACGCGGCGAAGACGATGAAGAGAATGAGGTAGGTCGAGGAAACGGCGATCGTCGGCCCGAGAATGCCGTTATCGGTGAAGAGATAGGTGAAGAATCTCGAGGCCGTGTAGCCGCTATGCTCGAGAAATCCGGGAAGCCATGGCCCGATGAAGGCATAGAGGATCATCAAGAGGACGATGCCGAGGAGCGCCATGCCGGCGACGCGCCGGGTCAGTTCCAGAATGAGCGCCACCCCGGCCGCTGCCGCCCAGGCGTTCTGAGGGTCGGCGAAACCCGTGCCGGCGCGCAGCCGGAGACTGAGATGGTCCAGGCTGTAGATGAGAAATCCGGCGACTGCCAAGGATGCTCCGATCAAAACCCAATCGGCCAGGGGTATGCGGTCATTGGAGGCGGTACCGAGCCAGCCGATCACGATCGCCATGACCGTCCCGGCGAGCAGGGGCTGACCGAACAAGGCAAGCGGCCAGGCTGGCGTTTCCGCCGCCGCCAGCAGCGGGTAGCTCGCCGCGACACCGAGGCAGAACAGCGACCAGGCCACCATCATCGCCGCCGGGTATGCCAGCGCGTCAAGCAACCGGTTCAGCGGTGCGAGCGGTGCCGGCTGCCGGGCCACGGCACTGACCGAGGCGAAGCCCAGGGCCAGTGCTCCGCCGATGTGGACAAGCCGATAGGTCCAGGTCTCCATCGGAAAGACGTTGAGCGTCCAGAGATGCCAGGCGGCGTAGAGCGTGAAGAAGGCGAGCAGGGCGGTGCCCATCGGGCCACCGAGGTCGCGGCCATTGACGAGCCCGTCCGCCTCAGGCTTGGCGGTCGTAGCCGTTGCACTCTCGACTTCCAAGCGCCGGGGATCCCTGCGGCTATCTGGGGAGCGCCGGATTACCCTTCGAGTTCGTCCGGAATGTCGTAGCCGTTCTCCTCGAACCAGCGGACCGCCCCCGGATGCCAGGGAATGATCCCGTTCTTGTCGAAGTTCTCCGGCAGGGTCTCGACCGAGGCCTGATGGATTTCCATCATGCGGTCATGACTGGTCATCACCGTCTTGACGACCTCATAGACGAAGTCTTCGGAGAGATCGGCGCTGGCCACCGCGAAGTTCCACATCGAGACCGAAGTCTGATCCTCGGTCTGGCTCGGGTAGGTGCCGGCTGGGATCGTGAAGGGGCTCACCGGATGGGCGGCAATGATCGCCTCGGCCTCTTCGTCGGAGAAGCCGAAATAAACCACGTCGAGCTGCGCGTCGAGTTCGCTGAAGGTCGGAAAGGGGATCCCGGCGGCCCAGGCATAGACCTCGATCAGGCCGTCCTGAAGCTGCCCGCCGAGGTCGGCCGCACCGCTATGTTGCGGCGAGATCGGCTTGCCCAGGGTCTCGAAAAAGCGGGGCCAGTAGGTCCCGGGCGTGCCGCCTTCGGGACCGACGCCGACGCTGGCGCCGTCGGGGATCGAGGCGATGTCGGTGACACCCGAACCCTCGAGAGTGATGACGTGAAAGGTCGTCTGGTACATCGGAAAAATCGCGCGGAGCTTGTCGTGCACGAGACCCGGTGCGATGGCGCTCTCGCCGGCCAGCGCCTCGGCGGCGGGCCCCATCGTCACCATGCCCATATCGAGATCGCCGGCCTGGACCAGGGCCGCATTCTGCACCGGACCGCCGGTGACTTCGACGCCTCCGGGAATGCCTAACTCGTTGGAAACGAGCGAGGCCCAGCCGGAACCGTAAACGAAATAGGTTCCGCCCTGGCTGGCGGCTCCAAGCGTGAAGCTGGAGGGCCAGTCGGCCCGGTCCTGAGCCGAGGCAGCCGAAGCGCCGCCCACGAAAGTCCCTAATAGCAACGCTGCCGTGATCCGTCGTATCGCCATCACCTGACCTCCTTTTTCAATCCGCCGACCGTTTGCGGCGACTGTTAACTGACGAAACCATAATTTCGAACATTCTACGACGCCCAAGAGATAGATGTCCCAAGAAATCCGTCGAGCCC